>JBBSLH010000049.1:0-15784 GCA_038255425.1 Acidimicrobiales bacterium | reverse complement strand
GGTCGGCTACCGCGTCGACGACGCGCTGCGCGACCGGTTCCGTCGAGTGCTCGCGGTGCTGGCCGACGGCATCGGCGAAGGCCGTTTCCCGGCCCGCCCGGGGGAGTACCAGTGGCACCTCGGCACACACTCGCACTGTGGATGGTGTGACTTCGATGCCATCTGCCCTCGCGACCGTGACGAGGAGTGGGAACGCGTGCGGTTCGACCCGACACTGCACCGCGTGGCCCGACTCGCCGACGAGGGTTCGGCATCGGTGCTCGACGAGATGGACGAGGTGGAGACGACATGACCGGCGTACTCGCAGATCAGGCGGCCCGGGATCGGATCGCCAGCGATCACCACGAGACGCTGTTCGTCGAAGCGGGCGCCGGGTCGGGCAAGACGTCGTCCCTCGTCAGTCGGGTGGTGACGCTGGTGATCGGTGGCGTCGACGTCACCAGTATCGCGGCCATCACGTTCACCGAGGCGGCCGCCGCGGAGCTCCGCGCCCGAGTGCGCATGGAACTCGAGGCGGTGGAGCAGGGAGGGGCTGTCCGCCATGTCGTCGACTCGGCAGAAGCGCGTGCCCGGGCATCGGGAGCGCTCGACCAACTGGACCGGGCGACGGTCTGCACGCTGCACGCGTTCGCGCAACGGCTCCTGCTCGGGGCGCCGGTGGAGGCGGGCCTCCCGCCCCGGGTCGAGGTCCATGACGACATCAGCTCCGCGCTGCGTTTCGAGGAGCGCTGGGCTCGGTTCGAGGGCTCGCTGCTCGACGACGCGACGATGGCAACGCTGATGCGGACATCGCTGGCACTCGGCGTGACCAGCAACGACCTCCAGAACGTCGCCGCCACGCTCGGACAGAACTGGGACCTGGTCGAGGAAGCCGCCCACACCGGCCTCCTCGACGTCGACCGAGCGGTCGAGGTCGATCCGTCCGACCTCCCGGTCGAGGCGTGGATCGGCGAGTGGACGGCGCTGTGCGCCGAGGCCGGGGCGTGCTTGGCCGACGAGGACAAGCTCCTCACCTGGATCGAGGACGAAGCGACCGGCATCCTGCGGTGGCTCGTGGCCAACCGTCACGATCCCTACACGCTGCTCAGCATCGCTGGGCGGAAGATCGCGAGTCCGAACAAGGGCCAGAAGGGCAACTGGCCGGACGAGTTCAAGGACCACTTCGTTCCTCGTGCCCAGGCGGCCATCGATGCGTTCTCGGTCGAGATCGCGTCGATCACCGACCGGGTCCTGACCCGGCTCGGGGCGGAGATCGCGCAGTACACGCTCGACGACGCCGAGGCCCGACGCCGCGAAGGGCGTCTCGAGTTCCACGACCTCCTCGTGCTCGCTCGCCAGGTGCTGCGGACGCATCGCTCCGTTCGCGCCAAGTACCACGAGGCATTCGACCACCTGCTGATCGACGAGTTCCAGGACACCGACCCGCTCCAGGTCGAGATCGCAGTCCGCATCGCTGCCGAGCCCGGCCACGACACGTCGACACCCTGGGACCAGGTCGACGTCGACAGTGGGCGCCTGTTCTTCGTCGGGGACCCGAAGCAGTCGATCTATCGGTTCCGGCGGGCGGACATCGACCTGTTCTCCCGTACGTCGGATCGCTACGCGGCAGGCCACACGAGCCTCAACGTCAACTTCCGGACGACCGAACCGGTGCTGGCGTTCTGCAACTCGATCTTCGAGGGCCTCATCGACCTCGAGAAGGAAGACGTCGGCGACGGTCGCCTCCGCATCGCGCAACCCGAGTACGTCCGCCTCGAGAAGTCACGTCCGGCCATCGCTGGCGACCCGGGTCACCCAGTCGTCGTGCTGGGTGACGGCGTGCCGCACGAATCGGCGGCGTCCGCCCGAGAAGCGGAGGCCGCAGACGTCGCCGGCATCTTGCAGTTGGCGAAGGATGAGCAGTGGCTTGTCTCGCCGGAAGATGCTGCCCGCCCGTGTCGCTGGTCCGACATGGCGGTGTTGCTGCCGAGTCGGACCTCGCTCTCGCATCTGCGTACGAGCCTGGATGATGCCGACATCCCGTATCGGCTCGAGAGCGGCACCCTGGTGTTCGGCACCACCGAGATCACCGATCTGTTGTCGATCCTCAAGGCGGTCGACGACCCGGGAGATGCGATCTCGCTCGTGGGCGCCCTCCGGTCGCCGGCGTACGGCTGTGGCGACGATGACCTCCACCGCTGGGTCCGATCGCACGGCAAGTGCAGCTATCTCGGCCGTGCAGCTCGCCCCGACGCCGACGTCACCGTTGACGATCCTCGGGGCGTCGTCGAGGCCGGGCTCGCGGACCTGCGCACTCGGAACCGCGCTGCGCCGTTCCAGTCGGTGCCGGAGATCGTCGAGTCGGTGATCCGCGATCGTCGCCTCATGGAGCTGTCACTCGCCGGAGGACGTCACCGAGACGTCTGGCGGCTCTATCGAGTGGTGATCGAGCATGCCCGCCAGTTCGCCGACACCGAGCCGGGAGGCCTGCGATCGTTCCTGCACTGGGCCGAGCTCCAGCGTGACGACAAGGTCCGGGCCACCAGTCCGGTCATCCCGGAGGCCGACGTCGATGCCGTCAGGATCCTGACGATCCACGGCTCGAAGGGACTCGAGTTCGGTGTCACCGCGATCTCCGGGCTGTCGGCGCAGGATCCGACCGGGCTGACCGGGGCGACCGTCCAGTTCCGGCCCACTGGGGGGTTCGACGTACGCGTCCGCAAGAACATGCAGACGACACGGTTCGAAGCAGTCCGGACGCTCGAGGAGACGATGGACCTCCACGAGCGGAAGCGTCTGCTCTACGTCGCGCTCACCCGTGCGCGCGACCACCTGATCGTCAGCGCTCACCACACCAAGTCCGCGCGCTCGAAGAGCCACGGTGGTCGACTGACCGACCGTCTCGACGAACTCGAGCGAGAGGTCGCCGATGGTCTGGCCGTGCGGTGGACGTGCGTGCCCGAGGCCGACTCCGACGCCGCGACCGACGACGCGCCCGAGCGCATCGGTCACGTCCGGGTGCCGCCGCCGGACGCTGCTGTGGTCGAGCAATGGCAGCGCGGCGTCGTGGCCTGGAGCGAGGGGCGAGCGCACATGATCGACCACTCGGCCGGTGGTGGAGTGGTCTCGGCCACCGCGATCTCGCGGGCGATGGCGATCGCCGACGACGTGAAGGGCGAGCCTCTGGAGGAGTCCGACGACGAGAAGGCGGTGCCCGAGCGCGAGCCGTGGCGTCGCGGACGAGCGGGAACCTCGATCGGCAGTGCCGTGCATGCGGTGCTCCAGCACGCCGACCTCACCGACGCATCCGGCGCCGACCTCGGTGGGCTGGCGGCATGGCAGGCCGGAGTCGAGGGCGTGGCCGACTCAGTCGCACTCATCGAGGCGAAGGCCCGCTCGGCGCTTGCGAGTCCGCTGGTCCGGCGAGCCGTGGCCTCCAGCGCGTGGCGTCGAGAGCTCCACGTCGCCGCACCCCTCGCTGCGTTGGTGCACGGTGGTCCGGGACACGTCGATCTCTTCGAAGGTTTCGTGGACCTGCTGTTCGACGACGGCAACGGTCTCGTCGTCGTGGACTACAAGACGGATGACGTCTCGTCCGACGTCGCCGTTGCAACCGCACTCGAGAGATACGCGCCCCAGGGAGCGGCCTATGCCGTGGCGCTCGAAGCCGCGACCGGCCGCCCGGTCACCGAGGTCCACTTCCTCTTCCTCCGGGGCACGGAGGCCGTCGATGCCGTGGTGCCAGAACTCGACGCCGAGAAGGCTCGGGTGCGGAAAGCACTGGCCACGTACGGAGTGCCGACGTGACCGGCCATCTCGAGTCGATCAACGCGGTCACCCTCGGATGCACCGACCTCGCCGCCTCGCACGTGTTCTACACCGCATTGGGCTTCGACGACGTCGCCCACGGCAGCCCCCATGAGGGATTCATCAGCTATCACGTCGGGCCGAACTTCCTCAATCTGCAGGCGGTCGACGCGGTCGAGACCGCGTGGGGTCGGTTCATCGTCCACGTCGACGACGTCGACGCAGTCCATCAGCGCGCGTTGGAGGCAGGTCTGTCACCGACGATGAGGCCGTCCGACGCCCCGTGGGGCGAGCGCTACTTCCACATCAGCGACCCGGACGGTCACGAAGTCAGCTTCGCCCGGCCCCTGTGAGGGGAGCGGGGGGAGCGGGCAGTCGGCTCACTCGTCGTCGCGCTCTTCCCACCACTGGCACCACCAGTCGCCACCCACGAGGATGCGCAGCGTCTGGTGCCAGCAGTACGAGATCTCCTCGTCGGGATCGAGGTAGTAGAGGCAGTTGTCGCAGCGCTCGTCGTCGCCGCCTGGCTTGGGGTAGGGGTGACCCTTGAGCGTCGCCCGTTCCATGACGTCCTTGACTTCGAGCCAGATCTTGGAGTCGATCTCCTTGGGCTCGGGCTTCGGGATCTCGTAGTCAGACATGGCTCACTGCGTACCCCATCGGACGGGTCCGCATGCAACATCCCCCGAAGAAAATCTAGAACGGGGTGGCGGTGATCGACGCGTCGAGGAGGGTGAGGGCGGTGTCGACCTGGTCTGGGGTGATGACGAGCGGGGGAGCGAGACGGATCGCGGCCGGCCCACACGTCAGGGCCAACAGTCCGCGATGGAACGCTGCCTGCTCGACTGCCTTGGCGACGTCGCCGTCGGTGAACTCGAGCCCGATCATCAGCCCCCGACCCCGGACGTCGACGAGGGCATCGTGTCGCTCGAGCATCGGAGTGAGACCGGCCATGAATCGTTCGCCCATCGCCGCAGCGTGGTCGGCGAGGCCGGAACGCACGAGGTCGATGGTGGAGCGCGCCGCCGCGCACGCCACCGGATTCCCGCCGAAGGTCGAACCGTGTTTGCCCGCCGTCCAGGTGTGGAGCTCCTCGCGCGCGATCAGTGCCGACAACGGCATCCCAGACGCCAGCCCTTTCCCGGCCAGCAGGATGTCGGCTTCGACGCCTGGCTCGTGATCGATCGCCCACATCTCTCCGGTGCGACCGATGCCCGACTGGACCTCGTCGATCACGAGCACGATGCCGTGGTCGTCGCAGATCCGTCGGAGGTGCGCGAGCCACCCGTCGGGCGGGATGAGGTAGCCGCCCTCACCCTGGATCGGTTCGACGACGATGGCCGCCACGTCGGACGGGTCGGTCAGGTGGCGGAAGATCGTGTCTTCGATGAAGTCGAAGTCGCCGTAGGGGGCGTGGTGTACGCCGGCGACGTGTGCACCGAACCCGCTGCGGTAGTGCGCCTTCGACGCCGTGAGCGACAAGCTCCCCGCAGTGCGGCCATGGAAGGCGCCGAGGAATGCGATGACGTTCTGTCGACCAGTGTGGAACCGGGCGAGTTTGAGCGATGCCTCCACGGCCTCGGTCCCGGAGTTGCCGAGGAAGACCCGGAGCTGGTCGCCGCGGACCGGAGCGTTCTCGATGAGGCGTTCGCACACGTCGGCGTACACGGGCAGGTACCAGTCGGACGAGCAGTAGTGCAGGTAGTCCCGGCTCTGCGCTTCGATCGCGGCGACGACGTCAGGGTGGCAGTGGCCGGTCGTGGTGACGGCGATGCCGGCATTGAGATCGAGGAATCGGTTTCCGTCGAGATCTTCGACGACGCAGCCCGATGCTCGCGCCGGCGCCAGATCGTGGACGCGTCCCATCGACGGGCTGACCAGCCGCTTGTCCCGGGCGATCGCCGCGGCCGTGAGGGGGCCCGGCAGCATCGTTCGCAGGTCCGGGACCCGGACGTCGGCGAGGCTGGCACCAGTGGGAGCAGGGTGATCGGCGATGGCCATGATTCCTCCGTGTCGCTCGTTCCGTCTGCCGTTCATGGTACAGATCTTCCGAAGCTACGTCATTGATGGAACAGATGTTCCGCAGTAGGCTCCGGCCATGCCCGCGCCGCGGAACGAGTCGACGCCTCTGCGCGATCGCATCGCCGAGGTGGCGTCGTCGCTGTCGCCTGCGCAGTCCAAGGTCGCTCGCCTGGTCGACGAGGCACCCAGCGTCGTTGCGTTCGGCACCGTGGCCGAGGTCGCTGCCGAGGCCGCCACGTCGCCGCAGACGGTGTTGCGTCTGGCCAGCCGTCTGGGCCACGAGGGTTTCCCGGGACTGCAGGACGAGGTGCGCCGCGAACTCGTCGCCCGCCTCCCGCCGGCAGCCACCCGCATCCGGCAGCGGCCCGGATCCGATCTTCGGGGTGAGGTCGCCGCTGCCGACCTCGACAACGTGGCGGTGAGTCTCGACGTCGACACGACGACGGTGGCCGCGGCGGTCGGCCTCCTCGCCGACACGGACCGGGTCGTCGGCGTTTTGGCGGCCGACTCCTGGCTTGGTGTCGGCGCGCTGTTCGCCGGTCACCTCTCGCAGCTACGCGACGACGTCCGAGTCATCGACGGACCCGTCCCTCGCGTCGCTCGCCAGGTGGCGATGCTGGGACCCGACGACGTCGTCCTGGCGCTCGACGTCCGGCGCTACGAGCGGTGGGTCGTCGACGCTGCACTGCAGGCCGCCGACAACGGTGCGGCGCTCGTCGCCATCTCCGACGGACCGACGTCGCCGTTGTTCGCGCGTGCCGATCACCGTTTCGTCGTGGGCGTGGGCAGTCCCGGTCCTTTCGAGAGCGCGACCGGCGTGGTTGCCCTGCTCCATCTGCTGATCACCGAGACGGCGGCGCTCCTACGCGACGACGCCGGCGGCCGTCTCGACGCCGTCGAGCAGGCATGGCTCGACCGCGACGCCCTGCTCAACTGACGGGTGACCGGTACGAATGGCTGCCTTGGTGCGCCGGCAGCGTCGCGACGTGTGGGCTGAGAAGCCCGCTCTCATCGATCTGAGCCCACGGGTGCACTCCAGAGACTGACGTGTGGGTTCAGGGCACCGTCTCACGCGTTCTGGGCCCACGTGTCGGGCGGGATCTCCGGTCGCACGATCACCCGCGTCCGAGGTCGAAAAGTGGCAACAACATGGCGCTGCGCGACCACCAGCACCTGGCACGACGTCAGCGAATGGTGATCACGGTCCCGCCGGTGACCGTGAGGGACCAGCGATCGTCGGCGGATCGGACGTCGACCGCTTGCCCATCGACGGTTGCCGTCACGACGTGGTCGGCCCACCCCTCGATCGTGACCTGTTCACCGTCGCCGAGCACGTGCAGCGTGAGTCCGTCACCGCGCTCGATGGACGAGAGGCGAGCCTTCCCGACCGGTGCGTGCTTCGACGTGTCGCCGAACACCGCGATGCCGTCGACGATCGGGGCGAGGAGATGATGGGTCCACGCTGCGGGGTCCAGCGCCACGTCCCAGCCATCGGAGGGGCGGGTGACCTCACCGGTGCGGAGGTCGAGCGCGACGACGTCCGTGTTCGGCCACGCCGGTCCGAGGTCGACGGTTCCCGAGATCGGTTCGTCGCCGCGGAACGTGTTGGCACAGAACACCTGCGTCCAGCGTCCGGCGTCGTGGTCCGTGTGGCACTCAGCCACCAACGGCACGGGTTGGGCGACAGCGTGGCGTCGGAAGCAGGCGTCCACTGCGGCGATCGGCACGTCGGGACGGATGATCGTCCCGTCGGCACGACAGGTGGGCAGGACGACCGCCGGATCGGTCGTACCGATGGCATCGCCGAGACCGACCGGGCCGGTGGACAGCGCAGACAGCAACGCCTCGATCTCGCCGTGCTCGTCGCCGGACGAGAAGACGTCCTTGAACGGCGCGAGGCCCAGTACCCGTGCGAGCGCGTTCGTGTAGCAGAACCACGCCCAGAGGAAGCCTGGCCCGACGAGGTAGCCGTGGTCGCCGGATGTCCGGATCGAGGTGACCTGGCCGAGGCTCGCGGTCTGGAAGAAGTCGGCTGGCGTCGCCATGCACCACTGCAGTGTCATCGACCGGTCTGCTGCGGCGCGATCGATGCCCTCCTGCCACGCTCGAGCGCGCCCCGGCGCGGCTCGCAGGCCACGCACCCCGAGGAAGCACTCGACCAGCCAGTCGTGTTCGAACGTCTCGACACCCCACGAGGACGCCCGGTCGAGGAACTCCTCGTAGTAGTCGGCGCCGGTCGGATGGGC
Source organism: Acidimicrobiales bacterium (assembly GCA_038255425.1). GTDB lineage: Bacteria > Actinomycetota > Acidimicrobiia > Acidimicrobiales > Salinilacustritrichaceae > Salinilacustrithrix. The sequence goes on along the minus strand of JBBSLH010000049.1, from coordinate 7,730 downwards.
GTACTCCTCGTCGACCCAGCAGGCGAACTGGTCCACGAGCGGCGACTGCTTCGACAGATGGCGGCAGTGGGTGATGAGCGGGCGACCATCCACCGCATCGCGTATCGGAGCCATCCCGTCGGGGAGGATGTCGGCCCTGGGTGCCCAGTCGATGAGCCCGGACGGCGGCACGACCCACTCATCGGTGTCGAAGGGTCGGGTCGTCTCGTGTGGATAGAACCACGAGTCGAGTTGGAGGGAACCGATCGGAACCGCAGCCGACTCCGCGGCGGCGACGGCGTCGCGAAGGGTCTCGGTCACCGAACGAGGGGACTCGGTGCGGTACCAGTAGGCCGCGCCGTTGTCGGTCCAGTAGCTCACGCGACGCCCGAGGGCATCGTGGTCGACCGGGTGCCGCGGCGCGATCTCGAGCATCGATGACCACCGCTCGAGGAGTTCTCGCGGCGAGTCGCCCGACAGGACGGCGAGTGTCGACGTGAACCCGGAAGGAACATCGTCGAGATCTCCGTGCCATCCCCAGACGAGGCGTCGATCCTCCGACTCCGGTGTCGGGACTGTGATGACCTGCTCGTGGAATGAGTCGACCGGCGCGAGGAGCACGCTCGGCCCCTCCGGATCGCACAGCCACAGCGGGAGCACGACATTCGGTCGGAAGGGGAGGAGGAACCAACGGTCGAGGGTCTCGCTCGCCTGCGTCGGGAGGCCGAACTCGGTGTACTGGTGGCCGAAGGCTCGGAGGCCAGCGGGGAAGTCGCCCGCGGTGCGTCTCGACGGGTCGAAACGCAGGCCGGCTCGAACGTCGGCGAATCCGCCGTCTGATCGCGCAGAGACCTGCGATGTGGCCTGGAGTCGCAGCAACACGGTCGTCTCGTCGGCCACGTCGATCGAGAATGTGACGTCGGCGCCGATGTCGATGGTCGCCGGGCCGAACCAGTCGGGGTGGCTGGCGGTCCCGATGGTGAGCTCTCCGTCGTCGGTCCGGACGTCCAGGGCGGTGCGGCTGTGCTGGTCGGGCATCCAGCCATCCTTCCCGACGGAGCGGCTCGGCTGTGTAACGTCCGCGCGATCTCCCTCCTCTCGTCTGTCCTGCCGCCCAGGCGTCGTCGAACGATTCGACGCGTGCTCCTTCGGACCGGGCTCGGCGCTGCGCCGGCACTGGCGGCCCGAGTGGTCGCAGACCGCGAGGTCGACTGGCGCTCGGTCGTGGCGGGGTCGGCGATGGCGTCGACCATCGTGGAATCGCCGACTGCTGCGGCCGTCGGCGGCGGCGTGGTCGCGACCACCGCCGCCATCGGGCATCCGCCGCGCGTCCGGCCAGTCGAGGCCGCGGCCGGCGCCGTTGGTGCGCTGGCGACGATCGCGATCTTCCCTCGGGTCGAGGACAGGCCGGCGCGTGGCGTGTCCGTCGCCGATCGGCGACATGTCGACCCTCTCCCCGACGGCAACGGGCTGACTGTCGTCGTGAACGCGAGCTCCGGATCGGGAAGCGCACCCGCCGCGTTGGAGGAGATCGCCGACGCGCTTCCTGGCGCGGTCATCCGTGCCTTCGATCCCGATGCCGACGACGACCTGGTCGAGATGCTCGAGTCCGCAGCTGCTGAGAGTGCAGCACTCGGTGTCGTCGGCGGCGACGGAACGGTCAATCTCGCGGCTCGGGTCGCTCTCGACGCCGGTGTGCCCCTCGTGGTGTTCCCGGGCGGGACGCTGAACCACTTCGCGAGGGACCTCGGCCTCGACGTCGTCGCCGACTCGATCGAGGCCGTGCGAGACGGACAGGTCGTCGCCATCGACGTCGGCCTCATCGACGACCGCCCGTTCGTCAACAACGCCAGCATCGGCAGCTACTCCGAGCTGGTCGACGAGCGTGAGCGTCTGGAATCACGCCTCGGGAAGTGGCCGGCCATGATCGTCGCGCTCGTCCGGGTGCTCCGGCGCGGCACGAGGTTCGACATCACCATCGACGGCGAAGAGCGGACGGTGTGGATGGTGTTCTTCGGCAACGGAGCGTATGAACCGGCCGGTTTCGCACCGTCGACGCGCCTCGACCTGGTCGACGGGTTGATCGACGTACGCCTGATCGACGCGAACGCGCCGTTCTCACGAGCGCGACTGATCGCCGCGCTCCTCCTCGGTGCGCTTGCCCGGAGCCGGGTGTACGACCGACGCCTGGCCAACCGGGTCACGGTGCGTTGTGCTGACGAAGGCCCCACCCGCCTCGCGGCCGACGGGGAGACCTTCGACGGACCGGGTGCCTTCATCGTGGGGAAACGTCCGGCTGCACTGTTGGTGCACGTCGTCGAGCAGTGATCGACAATCGTTGTCAACAAGCCATCGGTGGCCTATGGTCGAGGGAGATGCGTCGTCCCGATCAACTCGTCTCCGCGTTCCGGGCATCCGGGCGCAAGGTGACGCCCCAGCGTGAGGGGATCTTCCGCATCCTGCACGACAACCCGACGCATCCGACGGCCGAAGCAGTCCATGCCCGCATCGTCGCCGACATGCCGTCGGTCAGCCTCCGCACCGTCTACTCCACCCTGCACGAACTGGCCGAGATGGGTGAGCTCCACCAACTCGATCTCGGCACCGGATCGGCGCGCTTCGATCCGAACGTCGAGGAGCATCACCATCTCGTGTGCGACTCGTGCGGTTCGGTCGCCGACCTCGACACGGCGTTCCCCGACGTGTCGCTCGCCGACGACAACGAATTCGGCTTCCGCGTCGATTCGACCGAGATCGTCTTCCGCGGCACCTGCCGTCCCTGCCAGACCACTCTCCCGTTCACCAAGTAACCATCATCCAAGGAGCAACACCCCATGGCCGAGCTCAAGGGCTCCCAGACCGAAGCCAACCTCAAGGAGGCGTTCGCCGGCGAGAGCCAGGCCAACCGCCGCTACCTGTACTTCGCCCAGAAGGCGGACGTCGAGGGCTACCCCGACGTCGCTGCGCTGTTCCGCTCGGTCGCCGAGGGTGAGACCGGCCACGCGTTCGGTCACTTCGACTTCCTGGCCGAGGTCGGCGACCCCGCCACCGGGGAGCCCGTCGGCCCCACCGACGCCAACCTCAAGTCGGCGATCGCCGGCGAGACGTACGAGTACACCGAGATGTACCCGGGCTTCTCCAAGACCGCTCGCGACGAGGGCTTCGTCGAGATTGCCGAATGGCTCGAGACGCTCGCACGTGCCGAGAAGAGCCACGCCGGTCGCTTCCAGCAGGGCCTCGAGTCCGTCTCGTAATTCCGCACCACCGCAGTCGGGGCCGGGCGACCAGACATTCGGGTCCGCCCGGCCCCGTCGCGTCCACCCACACCTTCCGTTGGAGAACCCCATGAGCCGCAAACTGACGCTCGACGACATCGCCGATCTCCGTGCCTACGAGCGTGAACGCGAAGACTTCCGTGCGCGCGTGATCGCGCTCAAGCAGCGTCGTCGAGTCGGCATCGGCCCGTTCGTCACGGTCGTGTTCGAGAACCGAGAGACGATCCGATTCCAGATCCAGGAGATGGCCCGGGTCGAGCGTCTCCTCACCGACGAGGCGATCGAGACCGAGTTGCGGACCTACAACCCGCTGGTCCCCGATCCGGGGCAGCTGTCGATGACCCTGTTCATCGAGCTCACGTCCGAGACCGACCTGCGAACCTGGCTGCCGAAGCTCGTGGGCATCGAACGCTCCCTCGTCCTCCACATCGGCGACGGCGACGCGACCCACACCGTCTCGGCCACACCCGAGGAGGCACATGCGGCGAATCTCACACGCGACGAGATCACGGCGTCGGTCCACTACCTGCACTTCCACCTGTCGCCGGAGCAGATCGAGGCCGTCGCGACCGGACCGGTCCATCTCGCGGTCGACCATGAGGCCTACGCGCACTCGACCGCTCTCGGTGACGAGACGGTGGGGGAGTTGCTGACCGATCTCCGGCCGTGAACGACGGGTCGAGACTTCCGCTTCTGCGCTGATCTCGGCGTCGTCCGCCCTGTTCCTCTGGGTATTCTGGCTCATCCCTACGTTCCGTAAACGTACAAACACTTGCAGTAGTTCTGATATTTCTGTACTCTCGGGAGCATGACGACTACGAAGAGTGAGACGGAACGGCAGCGACTGGTCCAGGAACTGGTCCGGGGACTCGATGCGGAATCGCTCAGCGGACGCCTTCTGCGCACCCGAGAGGTGGCGCTGCTCTTCGAGGTGTCCGAGCGCGCCGTGACCGACTGGGCAACCCGTGGGCGAATCCCGAGCATCCGGACTCCTGGCGGTCATCGCCGGTACCCGGCCGACGCCGTCGCTCGGCTGCTGCTCGACGAACAGCGCGGTCTCTCCGACTGATCCGGCTCGCCGGAAGGTCGAAAGGGCTCTTGCATCGGCGGAGACCGGATGCCAGAGTCGGCCCGTTCGTGGGCGGCACCCCCTTGTCGTCGGCGAGGTGAACCGAACCCCGACGGAGCCCCTGATGACCACCTCCTGGAGCAGCCGAGCCGCGTGTCGCGGTCTCGATCCCCTGATCTTCTTCCCGCTCACGGACGACGAGGCAGGACCGGCCAAGGCGGTCTGTGGCGACTGCGTCGTGCAGGACTCCTGCCTCGAACACGCACTCGGTGAACGAGAGCGAGAGGGCGTCTGGGGCGGATGCACCGAGCGTGAACGCCGGCGGATCATTCGCCGACGACGCCGGGCAGCGTCCTAGCCGATGCGAGCGATCGGCGAGGTCGGGGGCTGGCCGACGCTGCTGGGCCGACTGGTCGACGGTGTCGACCTCTCGACGGAGGAGGCAGGCGCAGCGCTGTCGGCGATCCTGGCCGGCGAAGCGACGTCGGCGCAGACCGCGGGGTTCATCGTCGCGCTGCGACAGAAGGGCGAGACCGTGGGCGAGCTCGACGGGCTCGTGGCTGCGATGTTGGGCGCGGCAGCACCGCTCGACCTGCCTGCGGGCACCATCGACATCGTCGGTACCGGGGGATCTCCCCGTCGACGGACGCGCGCGCTCAACGTGTCGACCATGGCCAGCATCGTGGCAGCGTCTGCGGGGGCCACGGTCTGCAAGCACGGCAACGTGAAAGCATCGTCCACCTCCGGGTCGTTCGACCTGTTGGCTGCGCTGGGCGTGAACTACGAGCTGGCGCCCGAGCGCGTCGCCGAGATCGTCCGAGCGGTCGGGGTGGGCTTCTGTTTCGCCCGAGCGTTCCACCCGGCGATGCGACACGCCGGCCCGGTCCGGGCCGAGCTCGGGATCCCCACCGTCTTCAACGTGCTCGGTCCGCTGTCGCATCCCGGCCAGGTCCGGCGACAGGTACTCGGCGTCGGCGATCCCCGACTGCTCGATCTGGTGGCGGGAGTGCTCGCTGCGCGGGGTGCCGAACATGCGTTGGTCGTGCATGGCGCGGACCATCTCGACGAGCTCTCGCTCTGTGGACCGACCCACGTCCGCGAGGTGCGCGACGGCGTGGTGGTCGGCGCGTACGACGTCGCTCCCGATGACGTCGGACTGTCGGTCGCGGCCGAGGACGACATGCCCGGCGGTACCCCGGAGGACAACGCTCGCATCGCCCGCTCGGTGTTCGCGGGAGAGCCGGGGCCCGCCCGTGACATCGTGACGCTGAACGCGGGCGCCGGACTCCAGGTGGCGGGCATCGCCGCATCGTTGTCCGACGGGGTGGCGGCTGCCGGCGCCGCCATCGACGCCGGTAAGGCGACGGAGACGCTCGAGCGCCTCGTGCAGGCGTCAGCCTGACCGGTTCGCCGATCGGACGCGTTGGTCGGGCTCGGTCGGAGTCGTTGCCCTCGACCGATAACGGGCGTTATCCTTCGGTCATGAGCGACTCCGTCCCCGCGTCGTCCGTCGACGACCCCACGCGGGACCGGCTCATCGAGGCCGCCGCCGCTGTCTTCTCGGAGAAGGGCTACGACGGGGCAGGCGTCCAGGAGATCGCTCGACGCGCTGGGTTCACGACGGGAGCGATCTACGGTCGCTTCCGGGGCAAGGCAGAGCTGTTGCTGGCGGCGATGGAAGCGCACTCGCACAACGAACTCGACCAGCTCTTCGCCGAGCACCGCTTCGAGGGAAAGGTGACCGACGTCTTGACGACAGTCGGGTCGCACCTCGTCACCGATCCGTTCGACGAAGGACAGGCGCTCCTGCTCGAGGCGTTCGTCGCGGCTCGCCGGGATCCCGAGGTCGCCGAGCTCATGCGTGGCCTCGTGGCGCAACGGGCGGAGACCTTCGCGACCTTGGTCGAGGAGGCCAAGTCGGCCGGGCTCGTGGACGAGTCGCTCGACACGGCTGCGATCGTCCGTTTCTGTCACGCCGTCGGCTTCGGATTCCTCTTCTTCGGCGCCATCGACATGGACCAGCCAGCGGCCGAGCCGTGGGAACAGCTGATCCGGCGTCTCGTCGACGCGCTGGCCGAGACCCCCGACGCGACCTGACACGCTGCCCTCGGGTGCGCGATGACGCCGCAGGTACGATCCGCCGCATGAACAGGTACCGGTGCACGTCCTGCGGCAACCTCACGAGGTTCGACGTCACCGCAACCCGGACCGTGAAGGCATTCCACCACTACACGGTGGGAGGCGAGCTCGAGGTCGAAGAGGCCGAGACCCTGGCCGAGACCATCGAGTCGGTCGTGTGTCACTGGTGCAACTCCGATGCCGGGGTCGAGACGCTGGCGTCTGACGCCGACGTCTGACGCTCCCTCGGTGTCCACGGGGGAGTTCCTGTCAGACCCCCTCCGTACGGTTCGTGCAGTGGTCACGTCCGTGGCCGGAGGAGGATTCATGCCCACATCCCACGATCCACTCGTGATCGACTGCGACGACTGCATCGGCCCGTCCATCGGGGCATGCGACGACTGCGTCGTCACGTTCCTGTGTGAGCGTGAGCCCGACGACGCGGTGGTGATCGACGTGAGCGAGGCCCGAGCGCTGCGATTGCTCGCCGACGCCGATCTGGTGCCGCGTCTGCGCCACCGTCGGGTCGACCGCGGAGCGTGAGACACTTGTGACGGAACCACCCGGTGGTACCGTGCGCCGCGGCGGCATTTGTCCCACCCGCCGCGACCCGCATGCAAGACCTCCACCTCGTCGGTTTCACCACAGATCGTAAGCACCTGATCTTCAGTACCCGACGTGGTGCGAAGTCCGGGAGCTTTGTTGTGCCCGTCGACGAAGCGCTGCTGGCAGCGGTCGAGGACCTCGCCAACGATCCCGTCCGATCCGAGGAAGAGGCCACCCCGGAGGAGGTCGTCGCTCCGCCCCCACCTCGGATCGACGCCAAGCTCAGCGTTCGGGAAGTGCAGGCGCGACTGCGCTCCGGTGAGTCGGCGGCCGAGGTCGCCAGCGATGCCGGAGTGGCGGAGGACTGGGTCGAACGATTCGCTCCTCCGGTGCGGGCCGAGCAGCGCCAGGTGGTCGAACGGGCGCTCACGCGACGGATGGAACGGCCACGTACCGGCGAATCCGCCAAACCGCTGGGCATCGCGGTCGCGGCGTCGATGGCCGAGCGAGGCGTCACCTTGACCGACGACGGTTTCGCGAACGCCTGGTCGGCGCGGCTGGTGGGCCAGGATCACTGGGTCATCGAGTTTCGCTTCACCCAGCGAGGACGCAAGCGCGTCGTCGCCTGGACATTCGACTCGGGCGAGGGTCGGATCACCACCAACGATCGCACCGCCTCGCAGATCGGGTTCGTCGCACCGCCGAAGTCCGACGCCAAGACGACGAAGGCCAAGCCGACGAGG
>JBBSLH010000048.1:0-15954 GCA_038255425.1 Acidimicrobiales bacterium | reverse complement strand
GCACGAGCTCACGCAGGCGGCGTTCGACCGGCTGCAGGCCGAGTACACCGAGCTGACGACGATCAAGAAGATCGACATCGCCCGCAAGATCGAGGCGGCGCGTGAACTGGGCGACCTGTCCGAGAACGGCGACTACCACGCTGCCAAGGAAGAGCAGGGGAAGATGGCGGGGCGGATCTCGCACATCTTCTCGATCCTCGAGAGCCATGTGATCGTCGAGGCCGGTGGCTCGTCCGAGGTCCGGGTCGGCTCGGTGGTCGAGATCCGCTACGACGGTGACGACGACACGGAGAAGTTCCTCGTCGGATCGATCGAAGAACGATCCGACGACCTCGAGGTCATCAGCCCCGGCTCTGCGCTCGGACAGGCATTGATGGGCGCCAAGGCTGGCGACCCCGTGACGTACGAGACACCGACCGGCGCCGAACTGACCGTCGAACTCGTCGGGATCGAATAGCCACGATGGCGAACGCCTGGGAGCCGCGACTCCCGCCCGGGCGCGCGATCGAACTTCCCGGACGGGGCACGACCTTCATCCGCGACCTCCCCGGCCCGGACGACTCGGCGCCGACGGTCGTGCTTCTCCATGGCTGGACGGTCAACGCCGACCTCAACTGGTTTCCGTCGTACCGCCCGCTGGCTGAGCGGTTCCGGGTGGTCTCGATCGACCACCGTGGCCACGGTGCCGGGATCCGGTCACGACGACGCTTCCGACTCGCCGACTGTGCCGACGACGTGGCTGCGCTCAGCGACGTCCTGGGTCTCGACCGGGTGCTGCTCGCCGGCTACTCGATGGGCGGACCGATCGCCATGCTCACCTGGCACCGCCACCGGGCAGTGGTCGACGGGCTCGTGCTCTGCGCAACGGCGCCGATCTTCCGTCGTTCCGGCATGGGGCGGCTCATCGGCACCGCGCTCCCCGTCGCCGCTGGCCTGGGCCGGCTCGCGCCGACGAGCGCTCGACAAGCGGTGGCTGGGCGATTGCTCGGGCAGCGACTCGAGGACAACGACTTCGGGGCGTGGGCGCGGAGCCAGATCGGCCTCGGTGATCCCGTCGCCGTCGCCGAAGCTGGCGCCGCGATCGGTCGGTTCGACAACCGATCGTGGTTGGGCGACATCGACGTTCCCACGGTCGTCGTCCGCACGACGAAGGACCAGGCAGTCTCACCGTCCCGCCAGGCGACGCTCGCCTCTTCGATCCCGGGCGCGGCGATGATCGATGTCGCCGCCGATCACGGGGGGTGCATCACGGGCGCCGACCGATTCGTTCCTGCGCTCGTTCGAGCGTGTGCGTCGGTGGCCCGTGCCTCGGCAGACGAACCAGCGACGTGACTCTGCTGCGGGCCGCGGTTCGGTCATTGCTCGACCGCGCCATCGGCCGTCTGGCTCAGGTGCTCGTGCTCTCGTTCCACCGCCGCGTCGACGTCGTCCATCGCGATCGGCTCCACACCGAGGGGCCGACGCTGATCGTCGCCAATCACGGGAACGGTTTCGTCGATCCTGCGGTCGTGGCCGCAGCGCTGCGCGTCGTTCCTCGTTTCGTCGCCAAGTCGACGCTGTGGGATGTCGTGGTGTCTCGTCCGTTCCTCGCGCTCGCCGGCGTGATCCCCGTCTACCGGAGCGTCGACGGTGACACCTCGGACAACACGTCGACCTTCCGCGCCGTGCACCGCGTGCTCGCGGCTGGCGGAACGGTGGCCATCTTCCCCGAAGGGACATCATCGGACCGGCCGTCGCTCGAGAAGGTCCGGACGGGCGCGGCACGGATGGCGCTCGGGGCGCGAGCCGAGACCGCCGACATCACGATCCTCCCCATCGGTCTCAGCTTCGAGAGCCATGTCGACGTTCGACCGGCCGTCGCGGTGTTCGTGGGCGAACCGATCTCGGTCGAACGATGGCGACAGGAGTCGGGGCACGCCGAGGCGGGCGAAGACGACCGCGACGCGGTGAACGCCCTCACCGAACGCATCCGTGAAGAACTCGCCGCCGTCTCTCCCGACTTCGAGACACTGGACGAGCGACTCATCCTGCGAGCGGCAGCCGAGGTGACCGCCAGGGACACCGGCACTCGGCTCGATCCGACGTTCGGCACCGTCGAACTCCTGGCCCGCCAGCTGGCCGCCGCACCCCCTGCCGCGAGAGACACCGTGGTCGCCAGCTACCGCGACTACGCCACTCGCCTGTCACTCATCGGCCTGAGAGACGCCGATCTCCAGAACCGCAACCAGATCAGACGTCTGGCCCGGCCCGCGGCCGCAGCAGGCGTGCTCTTCTTCGCCGGCCCGTTGCTGTTCGCACTCGCCGTCCTCCACGTGCCCGCCATCGCAGTCGTCTTCGGCGCCACGAGCGCCGCTCGCAACCCGGTCAACAAGGGAACGGCACGCCTCCTCGTCGGACTCCTCGCTGGACTCGTCACGTGGGGTTTCGCCGGCGTGGTGCTCGCCGACGGCGGGTGGGCGTGGGTGACGGCGCTCATCGTCGCGGTCGGGGGCGCCGTCGCGCTGGCCACGATCGCTCCGCTGTACGTGCTGCTCCGACGGCTCATCGGCCGCGTGCGAGCGTTCGGCCGGCGCCAGCTCGCCGAGGACAGTCGCGATGACCGCGACACGCTCGTCGAGACGGTGATCGGCGTGGCTGGTGAGCCGATCGAGGGTCTCCACTGACACTCAGGATGCGGACAGCGCCTGCTCGATCCCTGCGGCAGCGCTGACGACATCGGCGCCGAACGTCGAACCGGGCCGGCGCGACATCCGCTCGATGGGGCCGCTCACGCTCACCGCTGCGACGACGAGCCCGTCCACCTGGACCGGGGCAGAAACCGAGGCGACGCCCGAGGCGCGTTCGGCAACCGATGCCACCCAACCATCGCGACCGGCTTCGCCGGAGAGCACACGACCGGCCGAGCCCACGTCCAGCGGGAGCCGGGCGCCGACCCCGACGATCGTGCGCAGTTCCTGGGCAGAGTCGACGGAAGCGACGCAGAGGCGTTCGCCTGCGTCCTCGACATAGAGCTGCGAAGACTCCCCCGTCCGCTCACGCAGCGCCTCGAGTGTCGGCGCCGCCACCACTGCGAGGGGAAATGCGTCGGCGGCTGCACGGCCGAGTCCGATCAATCCGAGCCCGGCGACGAATGCGCCGTCGCTGTCGCGACGCAACAGACCGTGGGCCTCGAGGCCGACCGCCAACCGATGCGCCGTCGCACGGCTGATCCCCGTCCGCTCGGAGAGCTCCATCGGCCGGACCCGCCCGCCCGCCACGACCTCGAGGATGCGAACGGCCTTGTCCAGCACGCCGATTCCGCTTACAGTGTCCACTGGTTGGGAACCTTATCCCACATACTGAGACAGTCAAGCGGCACGAGGGAATGAGCACACGATGGGAAAGACGCTGAGCGAGAAGCTCTGGGACCGGCATCTGGTCCACCACGGCGAAGACGGTGACCTGCTGTTCATCGACCTCCACCTGATCCACGAGGTCACGTCGCCGCAGGCCTTCGACGGCCTGCGCCTCAACGACCGGACGGTCCGACGCCCCGACCTGACACTGGCCACCGCCGACCACAACGTGCCGACGGCCGACATCGACCAGCCAGTCGCCGATCCGATCAGCGCCAAGCAACTCCAGACGCTGGAGAACAACTGCGCCGAGTTCGGTATCACCCACTACGGCCTCGGCAACCCGATGCAGGGCATCGTCCACGTGATCGGCCCCGAGCAGGGCTACACGCAGCCGGGCATGACCGTCGTCTGTGGCGACTCGCACACGTCGACCCATGGCGCCTTCGGGGCCATCGCGTTCGGCATCGGCACGTCCGAGGTCGAACACGTCCTCGCCACCCAGACCCTTCCCCAGTCCCGTCCCGGGACCATGGCGGTAACCGTCGACGGCGACGTCCAGCCGGGGGTCACGGCCAAGGACATCGTCCTCGCCATCCTCGGCCGGGTCGGCACCGGCGGCGGCATCGGCTCGATGATCGAGTTCCGCGGGTCGGCCATCCGGGCGCTCTCGATGGAGGGCCGGATGACGGTCTGCAACATGTCGATCGAGATGGGCGCCAAGGCCGGTCTCATCGCTCCCGACCAGACCACGTTCGACTACGTCGAGGGGCGCGCCAACGCACCGAAGGACGCCGACTGGGACGCCGCCGTGGCCGACTGGAAGACGCTGTTCACCGACGACGACGCCACCTTCGACAAGGAGGTCGTGCTCGACGCGACGACCATCGAGCCGCACGTGTCGTGGGGAACGAACCCCGGACAGGTCGCCCCGATCTCCGCCGACGTCCCCGACCCGGCAAGCTTCGGTGACGCCGCCGAACGCGATGCCGCGGCGAGAGCCCTCGAGTACATGGGCCTGACGGCAGGCACACCGATGCGCGAGGTCGCCGTCGACACGGTGTTCATCGGTTCGTGCACCAACTCACGCATCGAGGACCTTCGCTCTGCCGCCGCGGTGGCAGAAGGCAGGACGGTAACCGTCCCTCGCGCCATGGTCGTGCCCGGCAGCTTCCAGGTGAAGGACCAGGCCGAGGCTGAGGGTCTGCACGAGATCTTCCGCGCCGCCGGCTTCGACTGGCGCGAGCCAGGCTGTTCGATGTGCCTGGCCATGAACCCCGACAAGCTCGCCGTCGGCGAGCGCTGTGCCAGCACCAGCAACCGCAACTTCGAGGGTCGCCAGGGCCGCGGCGGGCGCACCCACCTCGTCTCCCCCGCCGTCGCCGCTGCCACCGCCATCGCCGGCCACTTCGCCACCCCATCGGATCTGGCGTGACTTGTGGCGACCCCTCATCAACAGTTCACGCCAGATCCTGAGGAGCGCGCATCATGAGAGCAGTACGCACCATCGAAGGCACCGCCGTCCCGCTGGACCGGTCCGACGTCGACACCGACCAGATCATCCCGTCCGACTGGCTCAAGCGGGTCGAGCGCACCGGGTTCGAGAAGGGGTTGTTCTCCGAGTGGAAGGACGACCCCGGCTTCGTCCTCAACCAGGAGCAGTACCAGGGGGCGAACGTCCTGATCGGCGGGCCGAACTTCGGAACGGGGTCCTCCCGCGAGCACGCGGTCTGGGCCATCCAGCAGGCCGGGTTCGAAGCCGTGATCTCGCCGCGGTTCGGCGACATCTTCCGCAACAACTGCACCAAGAACGGACTCGTCCCTGTGCAGGTCAGCGCCGAGGTCGGCGAGCAGTTGCTGCGCGCTGTCGAGGCCGACCCGACGCTGGTGTTCCAGATCGACGTGTCGACCCGAACGCTCCAGGCCGGCGACGTCGAGTGCCAGTTCCCGCTCGACGACTCGACCCAGCATCGGTTCCTCGAGGGCCTCGACGACATCGGGCTCACCCTCCAGATCGAGGACGAGATCACGGCATTCGAGTCGAAGCGTCCCGCGCACCTCCCGACCGTCGTCAGCGCCTGACCGCTACTCGGTCACGTCGACCTTGTGGCGGTAGAAGGCGACGTAGTCCTTGATCTGGGCCGCCTTCTCCTTGGGGTCCGGGTAGAACCAGGCAGCGTTCTCGACGGAGTCCGATCCGACGGACACCGAGTAGTACGACGCGTCGCCCTTCCACGGACAATGCGTCGAGTGCACCGTCGGGGTGAACGCGTCGGCCTTGATCGACGCCGGCGGAAAGTAGTGATTGCCCTCGACGACGATGGTCTCGTCACTCTCGGCGATGACTTCACCCTTGTAGGTCGCGCGCATGTCGGAAACCTCACTCGAGAACGGGAACAGCCCCCATGGGAACCACGGGGGCTGTTCGGTTGTTCCGGGAGTCCGGAGCGGTCAGTTCACTTCGGCGGCATCCGGATGCCGCCGTCGACGCGCACGACGTGGGCGTTCATGTAGCTGTTGGTGAGCAGCTCGGCGGCCATCGAGGCGAACTCGTCGGACGTGCCGAGGCGTTTCGGGAAGAGCACACTCTGGCCGAGGTTGGCCTTGAACGCCTCGGAGGCCTCGCCCTCGCCGTAGATCGGGGTGTCGATGAGGCCGGGCGCGATGCAGTTGATGCGGATGCCGGCAGCGCTGAGGTCGCGGGCCACGGGGAGGGTCATACCGACGACGCCGCCCTTGGACGACGAGTACGCGGCCTGGCCGATCTGGCCGTCGAAGGCCGCGACCGAGGTGACCGTGACGATGGCCCCCTTGGCCCCGTCGTCGTCCGCGTCGTTGAGGCTCATGGCCGACGCGCCGAGGCGCACGCAGTTGAACGTGCCGACGAGGTTGACCTCGATGACCTTCTTGTAGATGTTCAGATCGTGGGCCGACTCGTACTGGCCGTCGCGGCCGATGGTCCGGGTCGCGAAGCCGATGCCGGCCGCGGTGACCATCGTCTTGAGCGGACCCATCTCCTTGGCGGCCTCGATTGCGGCGATGACCTGGTCCGGGTCGGAGACGTCGGCGTGCACGAACACACCGCCGATGTCCTTGGCGACGGCCTCACCCTTCTCGTCGTTCATGTCGACGACGACGACGTGCTGACCCTTCGAGGCGAGCAGTCGGGCGGTGGCTTCGCCGAGGCCGCTGGCCCCGCCGGTGATGACAGATGAAGAACCGGTGATTTCCATGTCCGGAGACTATTGACTGGTCGGTCAAGACGGCCAAACTGGCCGCTCACCGTGTGCAGCGGCGCTTCAGTGGGCGAGTTCGTCCGCCCAGTCGATCCGGTCGAGCGAGCACACGAAGGCGCGGATCTCGGACTCAGAGATCGCCCCGTCGGCGGCCGAGGGAACCACGTTCTCGACTACGCATCCGGCGCTGACCAGGAGCGGAAGCATGCGAGCATTCAAGTGCTGAACGACACGTCCAGAGCAACCAGGACAGACGAAGTCGACCTCGACATTCGACTCGGAGTCGTGCTGGCGGACAGTTGCCTCGGCGGCTCGGACGCGGATGACGTCGCAGCTGGGGCAGACCGTGCGAAGAATGGTCATCGAAGGACTCCGGTCGGCTGGGGGTACCGATCAAGTATCTCGATGTCGCATTCGTACGCATATGGCCCGTCATGACCATTTCCGTTGTAGTCACCCCTGGTGACACGACGGGAGCGACACGATCCTCGCATCGACCCGGCCGTCGTCGAGCACGACTACGGCGATCGAGTGCGTGGGTTGACGGCGACGCTGCGTCGGTGATCCGGGATTGAGCAACCACTGCCCGTCGACGCCCTCCTCCGACACCGGGGCATGGCTGTGGCCGAACACCACCAGATCGGCCTCCGGGAACCAACGGGCCATGCGCCGGGCCCGCCCCTTCGTCGCCCCACTGTCGTGGACCATGGCAACGCGCACCCCGTCGACGACGTCGGTCCAGCGCTCGGGCAGGCGGCCGAGATCGTGATCGTTGTTCCCGAGGACCGCGACGACAGGCGTCACGGACGCGACTCGGTCGAGCAGCTCCGGTGTCGTGACGTCCCCGGCGTGGAGGACGAGGTCGGCCGCGGCGATCTCGTCCCACACCCGAGGCGGGAGGTCCCGCTTCGACGTCGGCGTGAGGTGGGTGTCGGCGATGACCGCCAGGCGGGTCGTCATGGCATCACCCTCGCCTGGTGACCGGTCGGCTCGGTCATCCGGCCCAGTTCCCGAAGGGGACCTCGTCCCATCGATCCGCTTCGGCCCCATAGCGGAACCACCGCTCCTCGGTGGCGGCCACGATCGATCCGGACGTCGCCTCGAGCCGTAGCACACCCTCGAGCACAGGGACGCCCGCGTCGGGTCCCCCGGCGAGGTACCGGAGACGGCTCTCGCTCATCGTCGGACCGACCCGACCGAGGAGCCCCCCGTCGGGCGTGAAGGTGAGGTCCCACAGCTCGTCGCTCACGAGGGACGCGTCATCGAGCGATGCAGCGTCGAGATCGAGGACGAAACCGTCGAACGCGTCGGTGCCGTCGGTGTCGTGGATGTTGACGAACGCGAGGCTCGCCCCGTCGGGAGAGAACGAGAACTCGCCCGCGCCCTTGAGGAGTCCCCGCCGGTCACCGGCTGGCCAGGTGAGCTCGCGCAGCGCACCGGTGGTGGTGTCGAACAGGCCGAGTGATCCGTCGACCGAGCCGTCCCCTCGGCTGCGCATGATCCTGAGTGCGAGCGTTCGGCCGTCGTGGCTGATCGTCGCATCGCCGTAGCTGGCGGACGGGCCCGACAACGCCGGAAGCTCGACCGGCTCGGGTTCGTCGACCGCATCCCAGCGAGTGCGGACGACCGTGACCGCTCCTACGCCCTCGTCGAGGACGGTCGCGTAGACGGTGCCGTCGAGCGCGATCGACGAATCGAACACAGTGGTCCCCTTCGGCAGCGGACCGATCGGCGTCGAGGCGCGTGCACCCGTCGTTGCATCGAGCACGTGCACCGCGGTCCCTTCCAGGTCGACGACGGCGATCGGGTCGGCCGGCAGCGTGACCGGAGTGCCGACCTGCGAATCACCGTCGAAGGTGCCGTCGGAGGTGGCGGTGGCCTCGGGTGCACTCGTCGGCGATGCCGGGCCGACGTCGACGGCCTGGTCGGCGCTGCCGGCGAACGATGCGACGACCGCCACGGCGGCCGCCGTCGTCGCGATGCCGACGCCGGTCGCCAGCAGCCGGATCCGGCGGCGACGGACCTCGTCGGTCCGGATCGCAGTGGTGGTCCGTTCCCACGCCGCGGCTTCGTCGGGCAGGCTTCCCGCTTCGGCGAGCGTCCGCAGGGTGTCGTGGATCAGCGTGTCGTGGACCGGGGTGTCGTCGTTCATCGGAAGTCCTCCAGTCGGACGGCCAGGGTGGCGAGTGCTCGGTGGACGTGGGTTTTGATCGAACCGATGCTGATGCCGAGCGTGGCGGCAGTCTCGGCCTCGGTGAGGCCGGAGTAGAAGCGGAGCGCGATACAGGCCCGCTGGCGCGGAGGCAGGGTCTCCAGCGCGGCAGCGACGGCCTGTTGCGACTCCGCCAGCACGACGCGGTCGGGCGCGTCGTCGACTGGAGCTTCGAGCGAACGCAGGTGCTTCCGCGCCGTCGCTCGCCGTCGCAACCGACCCCGTGCGCCGTTGACGACGCACGTCCGCACGTATCTCAATGGGTCATCAGCCCGGGCCCAGTTGCGGTGCAGCGCGACGAACGCGTCTTGCACCACCTCCTCGGCCTGTCCCGGATCGTCGACCAGCAGCCGTGCCAGCCGGACGAGCGACCGATACTCGGCGCGGAACAGCGCCTCGACCCCCGCTCGTACCTCCGAGACGTCCCCATCCTTCGACAGACGCATCGTCATCACCATGCCCCGATGGACGCGGATCTCCCGCGATGGTTGACAGCCTGAGCGAATTGTTCACCTGCCGCCCCTTCCACCCTGTCGGCTCGACATCTCCGAGCGAGTGCCATCGGTACGTCACACTGTCCGGATGGCGATGCGGAGGCGGCGTGACAAGAAGCGCCCCGACGAGACCGACAACGATGCTGACTCGCCGGACCGTCGGCCCGAGCCGTCGCGTCACGAGGAGGACGATCTCGACGCCCGTCTCGACGCAGTGTCATCGACCTACGCCCGACCCCCGACGGCAGAAGAACTCCGAGCGGCCTTCGGACGCAAGCGAGTCGCGGAGCAGCCGGCCCCGCGGCACGAGGACTTCGCGTCGGCGTTCCCGGCGGACTCGCTGTTCGTGCCGACCATCGACGAGCCGATCGAGATCCCGTCCGAGCTCGAGGATCGAAGCAAGAGCCGAGGCGACTACTACTACGACCCCGACGACGCCTGGGCGGTACTCGGGGTCGCTCGCGGCGCGACCTGGAGCGAGATCGCAGCGGCGCACCGCAAGCTGGCAAAGGTGCACCATCCCGACCGCCTGCTGGACGCCACGCACGACGAGCGAGAGGCATCCGAGGCCGCCATGCGCAACATCAACGTGGCCTACTCCGTGTTGCGTCGGCTGACCGGCAACTGACGCCGGGTCACGACGGCACGATCAGCTCTTCCCACACGTCGTCGCCGAGTTGGTCGCGCAGTGTCTTGACGAGCCGCCCGGTGAACGACTCGTGCCCGTCCCAGACGACGATGGCCTCGTCGAGGTTCCGCCCCATCCACGCATCACGCCGACGAAGCGCACCGCCGACCATTGCCTTGGTGTCGGGCACCTTGCGCTCGAGCGTGATGACTGCTTCGGCCTGGTCGCACAGTTGCCGAAAGCGCCGACGCGAGGACTCTGGCCACGGCGAGTCGGGATCCGGGAACGGAAGGACGACGACGAGCGGGATCCCCTCGGCGACCGCTGCCTCGGCGCCGAGTTGTTCCGCTCCCAGACGAAGGCCGGAGACCACCCGGAGGTCGGCGTCCAACAACTGCTTCGCGGCGATGATCTCCTGCAGGCGCCGGCTCATGGCATCGGACACGGGATTGGCGTCGTAGCCCCCGAGTTCGGTGGGACGGACACCGAAGATCCCGAGCAGGCGGCCGGGTGGGAGCCGACGGTCTCGTGTACCCGATGGTGAAGGTGACGTCGGAGCCGACGACGGGCCGCCGACGTCGTCTGCGTCGCCGAGGTCGTCCGGGATCGAGTCGCCCGAGTCCTCGGCCTGCGAGTGCGACGCCGCAACGGCGAGTCGATCGGCAACGTCGTTCATCTCGTCGCCGGAGTGCCCCTTCACCCATTCGAAGTCGACGTCGTCTCGGCTGGTGACGAGCTCGATGAACGGCTCCCACAGCTCGCGGTTGGCAACCGGCTTCTTCTGACTGTTCTTCCAGTCCCGTTGCAGCCAGCCCTTCCACCAGCCGTCGCGGAAGCAGTTCACGACGTAGGTCGAGTCCGAGACCACGGTGACCGGCCCGTCGTGGGCCGCCACGGCGCGGTGCGCCGCGACGATCTCCATGCGCTGGTTGGTGCTCTCGGCCTCGGCGCCGCTCGCCCACCGACCGTTCTCGGCGACCCACGCCCAACCGCCCGGACCCGGGTTCCCCCGGCACGCTCCATCAGTCCATACGCGAGTCATCGGGAAGACCTTATGAAGTACCGGGTGGTAACGGAGCAAGTGCGCCGAGATCATGGTTGGCTGGTCTTCATGAGCATCGACGGTCACGCGAACCAGCTGCCGGACATCGACCCCGGCGAGACCGATGAATGGCTCGACAGTCTCGGGGCGCTGGTCGACACCCACGGCAAGACGCGGGCCCGCTACATCATCGCCAGGCTCCTTGCACGCGCCGACGAACTCCAGGTCGGTGCGGCACCGGCGGTCTCGACGCCGTATGTCAACACCATCCCGCCCGAGCGGGAGCCATGGTTCCCCGGCGACGAGCACGTCGAGCGAAGGATCCGCAGCTACATCCGGTGGAACGCCGCCGTCATGGTCATCAAGGCCAACAAGAAGGCGGAGGGCATCGGCGGCCACCTGGCCACGTTCGCGTCGTCGGCATCACTCCTCGAAGTCGGCTTCAACCACTTCTTCCGCGGCACGGCCGACGGCACCCCCGGCGACCACGTCTACTTCCAGGGCCACGCCGCGCCGGGCATCTACGCCCGGGCCTTCCTCGAGGGAAGGCTCACCCAGCAACAGGTCGATCACTTCCGCATGGAGGCCGGCGACGGCGGAATCTCGTCGTACCCGCACCCCCGGCTCATGCCGGACTTCTGGGAGTACCCGACCGTCTCCATGGGCCTGGGCCCCATCAACTCGATCTACGAGGCACGGTTCCTCAAGTACCTGCACAACCGTCGGATCGACGACACGAGCCAGAGCCGGGTGTGGTGCTTCATCGGCGACGGCGAGACCGACGAGCCCGAGACGCTGGGGTCGATCTCGCTCGCTGCCCGAGAGGGCCTCGACAACCTGACCTGGGTCGTGAACTGCAACCTGCAGCGTCTCGACGGGCCGGTACGCGGCAACGGCAAGATCATCCAGGAACTCGAGCAGGTCTTCCGCGGTGCCGGCTGGAATGTCATCAAGGTCGTCTGGGGCAGCAAGTGGGACGAGTTGCTCCAACGAGATGTCGACGGTGTGCTGGTCAACAAGATGAACACCACCGTCGACGGCCAGTTCCAACGCTTCGCCACCGAGACGGGCGACGTGATCCGCGACCAGTTCTTCGGGCCGGACCCACGGCTCCGCAAGATCGTGGAGCACCTCTCCGATGACGACCTGCGCAACCTGCCGCGCGGCGGTCACGACTACAAGAAGCTCTACGCCGCCTACAAGGCCGCGACCGAGACGACCGGCAAGCCGACGGTCATCCTCGCCAAGACGATCAAGGGCTGGACGTTGGGCGAGGGGGTCGAGAGCCGCAACGCCACCCACCAGATCAAGAAGATGACCATCGAGCAGCTCCGGACCCTGCGCGACCGGCTCTACCTGCAGGACGAGGTCCCGGAGGAGTCGCTCACCGACGACGCCGAGCCGCCCTACATCACGCTGCAGGAGGGCACGCCCGAGCACGAGTACTTCCACGCCAGGATCAAGGCACTCGACGGGTCGCTCCCGTCGCGCCCCATGCCGACCCGCAAGGCGATCACGCTCCCCGACCCCAAGGTCTACGACGACGTGCTCGCCGGATCAGGTACGCAGGAGGTGGCGACCACGATGGGGTTCACCCGACTGCTCCGCAACCTCGTCCGCGACGACGAATTCGGACAACGCGTGGTACCGATCGTTCCCGACGAAGCACGGACCTTCGGCATGGACTCGCTGTTCCGCGAGATCAAGATCTATGCCTCGAAGGGACAGCTGTACGAACCCGTCGACCACGACCTGCTCCTCTCCTACACCGAGAGCCAGGACGGTCAGATCCTCGAAGAAGGCATCACCGAAGCCGGCTCGATGTCGAGCTTCATCGCCGCCGGCACCGCCCACGCCAACCGTGGCGTGCCGATGGTCCCGTTCTTCATCTTCTATTCGATGTTCGGCTTCCAGCGTGTCGGCGACTCGATCTGGGCGGCCGCAGACGCGCGGGCACGCGGTTTCCTCCTCGGTGCCACCGCGGGACGTACGACCCTGACCGGCGAAGGTCTGCAGCACCAGGATGGACACTCCCTCCTGTTGGCGTCGACGGTTCCGACGGTCGAGGCCTACGACCCCGCCTTCGCCTTCGAGGTGGCGCTCATCATCAAGGCCGGGATCGAGCGCATGTACGGGCCGGACTCGCCCGACGACCAGCGCGATGTCATCTACTACCTCACGCTCTACAACGAGACGTATGCGATGCCGGCCCTGCCCGACCGCGACGGCGTTGCCGAAGGCGTCGTCGAGGGCATGTACCGATGGGCTGACGCACCCGAGGGCCCATCGAAGCGAGCAACCATCCTCTTCTCCGGCACGGCGTACCGCGCCGCCACCGCCGCTCGCGACGAGCTCGCCGAGCAGTGGGACGTCGCCTGCGACCTCTGGTCGGTCACGTCGTACAAGCGTCTGCGCGAGGATGCGCTCGCGGTCGAACGGGCGAACCGACTTCGTCCCGACGCCGACGACGCCACGCCGACGGTGACGGAGCACCTGTCCGGCTCCGACGCACCCGTTGTCGCGGTCACCGACTACATGCGTGCGGTGCCCGACCAGGTCTCCCGTTGGATCGGTCGGCCGTACACGTCGCTCGGCACCGACGGCTTCGGTCGCTCCGACACGCGGGAGGCGCTGCGCCAGTTCTTCGAGGTCGACGCCGGCCACATCGTCGTCGCCGTCCTCGCCGAGCTCGCGGCTGCAGGCGAGATCGAACCCGGCATCGTCACCAAGGCCATCGCCGACCACGGCATCGACACCGACGTCGCCCCTCCCTGGACCCGCTGAAAACCGGATCTCGCGAGAGTTGTGGCGACCCCTGCGCGGAAACTCACGCCAGATTCGTAGGCTCGACCGCCATGGCCAAGCCCGTCCTTCCTGTCACCGGCGACCCCGTCGCCGACCGTCTCCTCGTCGAGGATCCACTAGCGCTGCTCCTCGGGATGCTCCTCGACCAGCAGGTGCCGATGGAGTGGGCGTTCATGGGACCCAACACGTTGAAGACCCGGCTCGGGCACCTCGATGCCGACAAGATCGCGGCGATGGACCGGGAGGAGTTCGTGTCGATCTGTCGCGACAAGCCGGCCATCCATCGCTTCCCGAAGTCGATGGGCGAGCGGGTGCACGCGGTCTGTCAGCACGTGGTCGAGCACTACGACGGGCAGGCTGACAAGATCTGGAAGGGGTCACGAGACGCGCAGGTCGTCTACGACCGACTCCGGGAGATCCCCGGGTACGGCGAGGAGAAGACCAAGATCTTCATGGCGATCCTCGCAAAGCGGTTCGACAAGAAGCCCAAGGGCTGGGAGGCGCTGGCCGCCCCGTTCTCCGACGACATCAAGCGCTCGGTCGCCGACATCTCGTCCGAAGAGGCCCTCCACGAGGTCCGCAAGTGGAAGAAGGCCCAGAAGGCCAAGGGCAAGTCGAAGCAGGAGTAGTCAGGCAGTTCGGGGAACGGCCGCGGTGCGCTGGCGATCGAGCCAGCCGAGCGTGATCGCCATCGCTCTCGGGTCGTGACGCAGCCGATGACCGCCGCCCTCGAGCAGGTGCAGCTCGGCCTCGGTGTGTCCGTCGGCGATGACGCGGGCGTCGAAGCTGGGCACGACATCGTCGTCCGAACCATGGATCACGAGCAGCGACCGGGGCGACAGTCGCTGCGCCCCGTCGACCGCCTTGAGCGTGCGGAGTTCTCGGGACCAGCCGTCGATCGCCGCCGGGCGCGGTTCCGCCGAGGTGATGCGCAACTCACGGGCGTGTTCGAACAGCTGCTTGGGATTCGAGGCCCAGTCGTCGAAATCCGCCGGCGCCGCGAGCGCAGCGACCCCGCCGAGTTCTGGGTCATCGGCACCGACGCAGATCGCGAGCGCACCACCCGTTCCGAACCCGACGAGCCACACCTTGCTGGCCGCCGTCGTCGTACGGACATGGTCGACGGCAGCATGGATGTCGTCGGCCCAACCCTGGATCGAGAAGTCACCCTGGCTGTCGGCCATGCCCCGAAGGCACGGGGAGAAGGCGATGAAGCCCATGTCGTCTGCGATGCGGTCGGCGAGTTCGGGCATCGCAGCCACCGCTCCAGCGGTGCCGGACGGGCCGGACGGATAGCCGTGGACGAGCACGACGGCCGGACGCTGCCCCCTCGACGGGGAGGTCGGCGACGGCAACCCGGCGAGATGACCGGCGAGGGTCAGCGCACCGGACGTGAAGCGCTGGTTCACCCGCTGGTGTTGGCGGCGCAGGCCTTGCAGACGCGGTAACCGCGATTGCGGGCCTCGACGCTGGTGTCGGGACCGAACGTCGCCCACGACTCCGCCGCAGCGATGTCCTGGAGCACGGCCGGGTCACACACGTTGTCCTGGTCGTGGACCACGAACGTGCGCTTGTCGCCGAGCCACTGGTGCTCTTCGATGCGGACGAGGCGATTCGACATGCCAGGCACGATACGCGTGTCGGGGAGGCCACCGACAAGCGGGGCCTCCCCGAGCACGTGCACCGCGTTGACCGAGTGGGCGTTGTGCCGGACGGGACCAACCTCCGACCGCTGACACTCGACGGTGGCCTGGTGGGTTTCCACCAGGTCGGTCCGTGACTTGAGACTCAGGGACTGACCTAGTGGCCAGCCACCTCCAGGGTCCCGTTACAACTGTCTTCCATGGTGTTGGACCACCTCCTCTCTCTGGTACCGGTCATTCCAGCACACCGGAACGCGGCGCGGGGTTCATGTTTCGGGGACCGCCGGGTAAGGGACTGCCCGAGCCGGCGGAGCGCCGGAACCGACCCCCAGGAGCACCCATGAGCGAAGAGACCACCGACGCCGAGATCGGCGAGAAGGACCCGGGCTCGATGCCTACCGCCGAAGAAGAAGCAGCTGCCGAGCGCGCCGAAGGCGACCAGCCCGACGTCGAGGACACCTACCGCGACATGACCGAGAAGGGCGCCAACGCCAAGGGCGAAGGCCAGATCGACTGAGCGGGGCTTCCCGGTCCTAACTCGCCGGATCGACCGGCGGTG
>JBBSLH010000047.1:0-16056 GCA_038255425.1 Acidimicrobiales bacterium | reverse complement strand
TTCGTCGGCGTGTATCCCGGCAACATCTACGACACGATCCAGAACCCGCCCACCGATGCGCGCGGCATCGCCAGCCTCATCCGGCTCCCGCTGCAGATTCCATTGTTCTTCTGGGCGCTCCGGCACACTCGGCCAGACACGCCAGGTTCATGACAGGGCTTTGAGCGTCATACCCATTTCTTCGTTCAGGTTGGCGGGGACCTCGTAGCCCGCTTCGTCGCGGATCTGTGCCAGGTTCTCGGCGACGGATTCGACGGAGAGTTCCGAGTCGGTGAATCCCTGCGTGGCGCCGATGAAGACGCGGGCGACGCGACCGCCGCCACAGGTGTAGACCTCGCCGGTCACCTCGCAGCCTTCGCTCGCCAGGTACACGGCGATCGGCGTGATGTACTCGGGGCCGAGCTTGTCGACCAGCGGTCCGAGCAGATCTTCGGTCATGCGGGTGGCCGCGACGGGGGCGATGGCGTTGGCCTTGATGTTGTACTTCGCGCCCTCGACCGCCAACACGTTGGTGAGGCCGACGAGGCCCATCTTCGCGGCGCCGTAGTTGGTCTGGCCGAAGTTGCCGAAGATACCGGCGCCCGACGAGGTGTTGACGATGCGGCCGTAGCCCTGCTCTTTCATGTGGATGAAGGCAGGCTGCGTCACGTAGAACGCGCCCTTGAGGTGCACATCGAGCACCGGCTCGAGCATCTCCGGTGTCATCTTGGCGAAGCTGGTGTCGCGCAGGATGCCGGCGTTGTTGATGACGATGTCGACCTTGTCCCACGTGTCGATGGCGGTCTGCACGATGGCGGCCCCACCCTCGGGGGTGGCGACCGAGTCGTGGTTGGCGACGGCTTCGCCGCCGGCAGCCTTGATCTCGTCGACCACCTTCTGGGCGGCGGAGTCGTCGCCACCCTTGCCGTCGACCGAACCGCCGAGGTCGTTGACCACCACGAACCCACCACGGCGGGCGATCTCGAGTGCGTGCGAACGGCCCAATCCGCCACCGGCACCGGTGATGATCGCGACCTTGCCATCGAAGCTGAGAGTCATGCCGGCGAGGCTAGATGGGCCGGTTCGCCCGCTCTCAATCGTCGTCGAGGAGCGCGACGAGGCGGTCGTAGTCGGCATTGATGTCCTTGCGGACCTTGCCGGCCATGAGTGGCTCGGCGACCAGACCCGGGAACCCAACGGAACGATCGGCGCGTTGAGGGCGGTTTTCGTACGTGTACGAGCCGATCGGCACGTTCGGATCTCGGGTGGGAGGCGGGGTGTCAGGGGAGGGTGACGCCCAGCGTTTCGGCGGCGTGTGCGGTCCAGTGCTTGTAGTCGACCTTGCCGTTGGCGGCTCGACCGAGTGAGTCGACCAGCACCGTGCGCTTCGGCGCCTTGTAGGCGGCGAGTCGTTCCTTGACGTGATCGACCAGTTCGGCTGGGACCGGCGACGCACCGACGATCGGTTCGACCACCGCGGTGATGGACTGGCCGAAGCGCTCGTCGGGCAACCCGACGACGACGGCGTCGTGGACGAGGTGGTGCTCCTTCAACGCTTCTTCGACCTCCTCGGGGAAGACCTTCTCGCCGCCGGTGTTGATGCAGACCGAACCGCGGCCGAGGAGGACGAGGGTCCCGTCGGCCTCGACCCGGGCGTAGTCGCCCGGCATGGAATAGCTGTCTCCGTCGACGCGCACGAAGGTCTCGGCCGACTTGACCGGGTCCTTGTAGTAGCCGACGGGCACGTGACCCTTGATCGCCACCTTGCCGATCTCGTCGTCGCCGGGGGAGAGGAGGCGGCCGTCGTCGGTGATGACCTGGGTCTTCGGACCGAGCGTGAAGGTCGCCGTCCGGGCCGCGCTTCGACGGTCGCGGTCGTTGTCTCCTCCCGAGACCGAACTGGCCATGCCGATCGCCTCGGACGAGCCGAGCGAGTCGACGAGCAACATGCGCGGGTGGTGGCGGAGGAGTCCGTCTTTGGTCGCCTGGCTCCACATGACGCCGGACGAGAGGACGACGCGGAGCGATGAGATGTCCCAGCGATCGGGCTCGGAGTCGAGCGCGGCGAGAATCGGCCGAGCGAATGCGTCGCCGACGATCGCCGTGTTGTTGACCTGCTTCGACTCGATGGTGTCGAGGAGCTCGATCGCATCGAACTTGGCCCCGGTGAGCGTGACGACCGATCCGCCGACCGTGAGTGCCGTGAACGCGTTGAAGGCCCCGGTCCCGTGCATCAAGGGGCATGCCGGCAGCGTCCGGATGCCCGGTGACGTGCACACGGCACGCACGTGGTCGAGGTCGACGTCTTCGGGCAGATGGCGTTTTCGCGGTGCGCCCTCGTTCAGGACGAGGAGCAGGTCGTCGCTGCGCCACATGACGCCCTTGGGCATACCGGTCGTCCCACCCGTGTACAGCAGGTAGAGGCTGTCGCCCGACCGGCCCCAGGGCGCCGACGTCCGGCGTGCCCCGGCGGTGGCGGCATCCTCGAACGAGTGTGCCCAGTCGGGGCACGGCCCGGTGCCGTCGTCGACCCAGAGCCAGGCCTGCACCGTTGGGACTCGGTCGCGCAGCGACTCGATGCGTTCCGTGAACTGGCCCTCGAAGACGACTGCCGACGTGTCTGCGTTGTCCCACAGGTAGACGAGTTCGTCGTCGACGTATCGGTAGTTCGTGTTGACCGGGGCGAGGCCGAGCTTGAACGCAGCGAACACCGACTCGAGATACTCCGGTCGATTGGTCAGGTACTGGGCGATGGTCGAGTCCTCGGTGACGCCGACATCGAGCAGCCCCTGCGCAACTCCGTCGGCCCGGACGTCGAAGTCCGCCCAGGTGCGGACGACGTCGCCGTGGAGCAGTGCCGGCGCGTCAGGGATCGTCTCGGCGATCGTTTCCCAGGTGTCCGCGAAGTTCCAACCGGTCATGGGCGCATCGTAGGGAACGCCTCTGGCCCACCCATCTTCTGGGTCGGGGTCAGGAGTCGCGATCTCTCCGGCGCTTCGGAAGAAAGAAGGCGCTCGCAAGGAGCACGCCGAGCACGCCGACTCCGAAGGGGAGCGATCGCCGGACGCCGACGTCCGTCCCGTCGGCGTTGCGAGCCGATGCGACTGTGGTGCCGTTCGCGGGCTCGTCGGTCTTCGGCTTGCTCGGCTTGTCTGGCTTGTCCTTCGGGTCCTTGTCCTTGGGTCCCTTGCCCGGCTTGACGTCGCCGGGGTCGGTCGTCGTCGTGGGGATGCCCGCGACCCAGTCGCCCTCCGCGTTCCGCCCGTAGGCCAGCCACACGTCGCCGTCGCCTGCGATCCGGCGCAGGAGCTCGTTGTCCCATCCGTTGGCCGGCACGCCGGCGGCAACGTGCCCTGATGTCTGACACGCCACATCGCCCTGTACCCAAGACACGGCGTCGGCGGTCAGTGCCCACCCGCCGTCGATCGTTCGGCAGGCGAAGGGGAGTTCGAGTGCGCAGTCGAGTGCACCGAAGCGAGCGTCCTCACCCTGCGCAGCGCAGGCTCGACCGGCATCGACGCCAGGTTCCTGCTCGCGCCAGCTCCAGACGAATGCCGGAAGCCGGTCATCGCCCGGGTGCAGTTGGTCCAGGCCAGGCAGGTTGACGCCGCAAGCCACCATGGCGGCAGCGACCTCGGGCGAGACGTACGAGCCTGCGCCGGCCATGAGCGAGAGGAACGTCGAGTCCTCCCACCGGCGGATGAACTTCGAGTCGTAGTCGTGAGCGGCACGCTCGGCGTCGCAGTCGGAGCCGGCGAGATAGTCAGTGGTTCCACCGCTCTCGTTCCACGACGGCCCGCGTTGGAACACGAGATCGGTCCATGCACCTGGTCCGCAGTTGCCGGTGATCAACACCCGGGCACCTTCGCTGACCAGCTCGTTCTTCGAACGTTCGACCGGGAGATCCTGACAGCCGCCGCCGGCCGTTGGTCGGAACGCGATGTCGCCGATGGTGGATTCGATGGAGGCGGCAGCGTCGTCGTGTGCGGTCTCGTCGTCGTCGAGCACGTTCTCGAGGTAGAGAAGGACGAATTCGTCGGCGTTCTCGGGCTGGTCGAGCCACGTCCGGAGTTCGGTGAGGAGATCGACGAGGGGCTGATCGACGGAGCATCCGCCGTGGATGGTCCCGAGCGGCGTGGCCACCGGTTCGCCGTGACACTGGACCGGCTCCCGGAACGCGTCGGCGGGGTCACCGGCGGGATTGGGTGTCCAGTGCACATCGATCTCGATGCCGCGGATGCCGAGTCGCAGCTGGTCGGTGATCGTCAGGACCTGGTTGGCGTCGTTGGTCGACACCGAGGGCGCGTAGGCCGTCGAGTTGGCCGAGTTGTGGGTGTGGAGGGTCAACGAGTCGGTGAGCGGGACGTCTCGGTCGAGATCACGCTGGAGGTCGAGGGCTCGGGCAGCCCAACCACCTTCGAACGCCGCGACTGCAGCCTCATTGATGTCGCGTCCGTCGATCCCTGGGCACACGACTTCGTCGAGACCCGGCGCACGACGACAGTGTTGGGCAGCGAGCCAGGTCAGTCGTTCGATGCCGCCGCAGACCCGGCCGCCGACCTCGGGGATCTCGGACAGCGGATCACAGGCTTCGACGACGTCGCCGCCGGTCTGAGCTGACGCCGTCGGGGTGGTTGTCAGGAGGAGCACCGCGGTGAGACCCAGGGCCACCGTCCCCGCGCGCAACTTCGATCGGTGTGTCACGAACGGTCTCCCCAGATTCGACGAACGGTTCCCGGGCTCTTGTTCGCCATCGGCTCGAAGAGCTCCTGCTCCGCCCGCCGGGTGATCCAGGCCCGAGAGTCCTACTTCGGCATCGGGCGTCAGCGACGCAGCGCGAAGGTGTCGATGCGGTCACCGTTCCAGTCGCCGACGAAGACCTCGTCGGACGATCGGCCGTAACTGAAGACGACGTCGGCGTTGCCGCCGGCGAGTGTGTTGTTGAGGAAGTACTCGTTGCCGCGACGCACTGCGAAGGTGTCGCCGCCGTTGGCGTTCCAGTCACCGACGAGCACCACGTCTCCGAGTCGCCCGTAGCTGAACTCGGCGTCGGCGTTGCCGCTCCGGAGGGAGTTGGAGACGTAGAACGTCTTCCCTCGACGCACGGCGAAGGTGTCGCCGCCGTTGGCGTTCCAGTCGCCGACGAGCACCTCGTCTCCGAGTCGCCCGTAGCTGAACTCGGCGTCGGCGTTGCCGCTCCGGAGGGAGTTGGAGACGTAGAACGTGTTTCCTCGACGCACGGCGAAGGTGTCGCCGCCGTTGGCGTTCCAGTCGCCGACGAGGACCTCGTCTCCGAGTCGCCCGTAGCTGAACTCGGCGTCGGCGTTGCCGCTTCGGAGGGAGTTGGAGACGTAGAACGTCTTCTCTCGGCGCACGGCGAACGTGTCGAGTCCATCGCCGTCCCAGTCACCGACGTAGACCTCGTCGCCCGCTCGCCCATAGGTGAAGACCGCGTCGGCGCATCCTCCCGTGAGGCGATTGCTCACGTAGAAGCGGCGGCCGCCGTCGGGCGTGGGCCCATCGCCGAAGACGAGGCGGCAGGTCCCGTCGATGTGCAAGGTGGCGAACCGGAGATACCGCTGGCCCTGCGGGTAGTCGGTGTGGGGGGCGTTCCAGGCGTGGTATGCGAGGCGGAGGCGGCCGTCCGCATCGATGAACGCGTCGGCGCCGCCGGGGCCGAGCCACTGCGACGTGTTGCCGAGCAGCGGTGACGAAGTCGGGCGCGAGCAGGGCCCGGCCGGGCCAGCGCAGAATGCGTAGCCGGTTCGGTAATTGCTGCTGCGCCATTCGTTGCCCGAGTAGAAGAGGATGTATCGCCCCGCGTAGTGCACCATCGACGGGTTCTCGACGACGTTGCCCTCCCACGAGCGGGCGGTCTGGAGGATCGGGGTCGGCGTGGACCCGGAAGCGAATGCCAGCCCGTCGGATCGCAGTCGTCGCGACCAGATCTTGGTTGGCGTGCTCCCCGGAACGCCCTCGGACTTCCAGATCAGGTAGGGGGTGCCGTTGGCATCGATGAAGGGGTCGGGATCGATCGACCCGACCGGGTCGCTATCGCATTGGATGGGCTGGCTGCCATGGTTCTGGAACGGGCCGAGCGGTGAGGATGCCTTCGAGACGCCGATGCAGTACCGGACGGGCGCCGACGTCGGAGCGACCCGGACGGTGGAGAACGCGACGAAGCTGCCGGCGATCTTGGCAACTCCTGGCGCTTGGATCTCCGCCTCCAGGTGGTCGTGGCCGAGCTCGAGCGGCAGCGCCCACGACGGTGCCTCCGGGAGCGCGTCGTTGAAGTACGGGTCCCCGTTGTAGGGGTTGGGCGAGTACTTCGGCCGGGCGGTCCAGGTCTGCTGGTCGGTCGACGACATGGCCGGGAGGTAGGCCCCACCGGAGGTCGTGGCGTACGCGTAGTACGTGCCGTTGTCGACGATGACCGACGGGTCGGGGAAGTTGCTCGCGTAGACCTTGCTGGGCTCGAACCATGGCGATCCCGGGCCCGCCGCCGCAGATCCGACCGGTAGGACGGCCGCAGCCGTCGCCGCGACCACGATCGCGCGGAGTAGTCGTCGGCGCGTGTGCGCGCCCGGGCAGCGTCGAGACAGGTCCATTCCCTGGTGTATCGGCCGGATCGCTGGCGCGATGAAGCGAAATCCGCCGCAGATCGCCCGTGGGGCGGACTACGAGGCGAGGTCGGCGAGGATGCCGGCGTTGGCCGGGTGGCGAAGCTTGCTCATGGCGCGAGCCTCGATCTGACGGATGCGCTCACGGGTGAGGTCGAAATGACGGCCCACCTCGTCGAGTGTGCGGGGCTCGTGGCCGTCGAGGCCGTAGCGCAGGATCAGGATCCGCTGTTCGCGGTCGTCGAGGCCCTTGAGGCCGGCGAGCACGTCGCCACGAGTTGCCTCGGTGACGGCGTCACCCTCGGGGTCGTCCTCGGCCACTGCTGCCAGGTCGCCGAGCGTCATGTCGCCGTCGTCGGACAGACCGTCGTCGAGCGACTTGGCGATGCGGGCCGAAGCCAGGATCTCCTCGATCTTGGCCGGGGGGTGCCCGACCTCGACGCTGAGCTCTTCGAGGGTCGGCGGACGGCCGAGCTTCGACTCGAGCATGCCGCGGGCCTTGTCGATCTGCTTGAGCAGGTCGTGCGCATGCACTGGCAGGCGGATGGTGCGAGCCGTGTTCGCGACACCACGGGTGATGGCCTGACGGATCCACCACGTGGCGTACGTCGAGAACTTGAAGCCCTTGCGGTGGTCGAACTTCTCCACGGCGTGGATGAGGCCGAGGTTGCCCTCCTGGATGAGATCGAGGAGCGGCAGCTCGGTGCGGTGGTACTTCTTGGCGATCGAGACCACGAGGCGGAGGTTCGCGTTGACGAACTGCTCGGTGGCGCGGTCTCCAGCGCGGACCTGACGGCGCATCTTGGCCTTCTCGGCCGGCGTGACCTCTTCCTCGGCTGCGAGGCGCTCGCGAGCGTCGACACCCGCCTGGACCAGGGCGCCGAGGCGAGCCTCGTCTTCCTTGGTCAAGAGCGCGTGGCGCCCGATGTCGTTCAGGTACAACCGGACGATGTCTTCGTCGGATTCACCCGAACGTGTGGCGCGTGCTGCTGGGCTCACGGGTACGACGACCTCCAGGACAGGGAGAAAAGGGAGTTCTACGGGGCACGACGGGGGAGATGTGGCATGGGAAACCACGAAACCATCCGGCTTCCGATGCTACCTGGGAATTCCCGGTTCAACGGAAGAAATCCTGCTCTCCGATGGTTTGTCGCAGAATTTCTCGCGGTGGCGGGCCCGAACCCACCATGTCTGCCGGTCTCGGAGCCTACGGTGCCGACCGTGGATTTCGACTTCCCCGGCGACGATGACCCCCGAAGACTGGCGGTTCGTGACTGGATCGCGTCGAATCCGGAGCCGTCGGGACGCCAGCTCGCCGACGCCGGCTACGTGTCGCCACACTGGCCATCGCCGTGGGGGCTCGATGCCGACCCGATCCACCAGATCCTCATCGACGAGGAGCTGAAAGCGGCCGGGATCAGGCGACCCACGAACACCATCGGTATCGGCTGGGCCGGCCCGACGATCGTGCATGCCGGTACCCAGGAGCAGAAGGACCGTTTCCTGTTCCCGCTGTTGTCCGGCGAGGAGATCTGGTGTCAGTTGTTCTCCGAGCCCGGTGCCGGGAGCGACCTGGCCAACCTGTCGACGCGCGCCGTCCGCGATGGCGACGAATGGGTCGTGACGGGACAGAAGGTGTGGACGTCGGGCGCACGGGAGTCGAAGTACGGGATCCTGATCGCCCGCACCGACACCGACGTCGCCAAACACGCCGGCGTGACCTACTTCATCTGCCCGATGGACACGCCCGGCATCACCATCAACCCGCTACGCGAGATGACCGGCGTCGCCATCTTCAACGAGGTGTTCCTCGACGAGGTGCGCATCCCGGACTCGCTCCGGGTCGGCGACGTGAACAACGGGTGGGGTCTGGCCAAGGTGACCTTGGGCAACGAGCGTGTCTCGTTGTCCTCCGGTGGACTCCTGTGGGGACTCGGTCCGACGTCATGGGACTTCTTCGACGACGTGCTGGCCGCCGGGGGCACCGACGATCCCGTACTGCGGGATCGGATCGCTGCGCTGTACATCGAGGCCAAGATCCTGGACCTGATCCGCTTGCGGACCGTTTCGGCGAAGGTCCGCGGCGAACAGCCGGGCCCGGAGGCGTCGATCCGCAAGATCATGGCCGACGAGCACGGTCAGGCGATCATGGAACTGGCGAAGGACCTGGCCGGCGTCCACGGCGTGCTCGAGGGAGTCGGGCCCTTCCAGCGCCCCGACCTGCACGGGTGGAATTTCGGCTACCTGTTCGCCCGTGCGCTCACGATCGGCGGGGGGACGGGCGAGGTCCAGCGGAACATCCTCGCCGAGCGGGTCCTGGGCCTTCCACACGACGTCGACGTCGAGGCCGGGAAGACCTGGTCAGAAGCCCGACGAGCCTGATCGCAGAGTTACGGACGTCGCTGGCGAACGTGCCAACATTGCCTGCATGTCGACCGCTGCCGAGTTGCTGCCCCGAGACGACATCTCCGATGCCGACATCGCCACCGAGATCGGCAACGACGGTGACCTCAAGCGGAAGTCGAAGGTCGCCGCGTTCGTCGATCTCCCGGGCGTGCCCGAGGGGACCAAGGGCAAGATCGCCCTGGTCGGCGGCTGGGACAAGTGGATCCGCTACACGGTGCTGTTCGACAACGGCGTCGACATCGGGTCGCTGAACCGAGAGCTGCTCGCACCTGCCAAGAAGTACGCCGAGTTCGACGCGCTGCGCACCCGTGCACTCGAGTCAGGCGCCTTCGACGAACCCGAGGTCGACGACTCGGCCGAGGGCGACAGTGGCGGCGACGGCGCTGCGGTCGGCGCGGACGCTCCGGTCGTCAACGGCGTCACGATCCCCGGCTATCTGATCGAGCGTTCCAAGTCGGCTCGCGAGCGCCTCGGAGCCTGAACACCCTCGCGATCGCTCAGCTCGGCATCTCGTCGTCGGTGACGACGATCTCGCTGGCAGCGGAGTCCATCCCGACCAGAATGAGACTGCGCACGGCGTAGAAGATCATCAAGATGACGGAGATGAACACGCCCCCCGTCAGCGCGCCGCCCATCAGCACGCCGTAGTACACCCACAGGTACCACCCGTGCTCCACGTCGGCCTCGGCGAGAGGGAAGCTCAGGAACATCAGCAGCAGGACCGACCCGGTGATCGAGGTCGCGGTCATCGCGGCGATGTCGCGGATGCGGCGATAGTGGATCGGCCGGAACTCGAGGTCGTGCGAGATGCTGAACGTGATCAACGTGAGCATCAGCGCGAGGATCGTCGCCCCTCCGGCCACGTATGCCGAGGCGGCGAATCGAGCCGTGGAGAACACCGGCTCGAGCAGGCGTCTGGCCTCGCTCGTGGAGGCGGTACCGACGAAGGCCATCCCACCGAATCCGATGACGGCAGCGGCCAGGCCACCGCCGGTGGCCCACGTCAGGTCGGTCCGCCGGTCGGATTGCTCGTCGCGCCCGTCGCTGCTCGGTGGTGTGTGCACGGACGGCCATATCCGTGCGGTCTCGCTTCCAGACGTCGTGGCCGCAGATCAGGGTGCTCGTGGCCCCGATGTCCCCTTTGTCGGGCCGCGGCGGATCAGCCCAGCGCTCGATGTGCCTTCGCCAGCGCGGCCTCGGCCTCGTCGACGAAGCGCTCCACGAGCACGCCGGCAGGAACGAGCTCGTCGATGCCACCAGCGCCCTGCCCCACCGGCCAGAACTCCTTGTCGGGGTCGAGGTCCGGTGGCGAGCCTTCGGAGCCGAGGTGATTGGCGCCTTCGTTCATGGACTTCACGAACTGCATGGGGAACGGCTCTGGCTTGGCGCCGGAAGCCTCGAACGCGTCGGTGTAGGAGTTCCGAGCAACTCGACAGGTCTTGCCGGTGTACACCCGCGTGACCGTGGTCTCGTCCTCGGCCATGGCGACGATGCGTTCCTTGTAGCCGTCGGTGGTGTGCGCCTCGGGCGTGGCGATGAAGCGGGTGCCGACCCAGATGCCGTCTGCCCCCATGGTGAGCGCAGATGCGAGGCCCCGTCCGTCGAAGATCCCACCGGCGGCGATCACGGGCACGCGGTCGCCGACGGCGTCGACGATGAGTGGCAGAAGCGTGTTCGACGCCACCGTCCCGGTGTGCCCGCCGGCCTCGGTGCCCTGGGCGACGACGAGATCGCAGCCCGCTTCCACCGCAGCGGTGGCGTGCCGGACCTTGCCGCACATCGACATCACGAGGACGCCGGACGCATGGCAGAGGTCGATGACCTCACGAGGGACCCCGAGTCCTGCGACGTACACGGTGGCACCGGCGGCGATGATCCGTTCCACCTTCGCCGTCTGGTCGCCTGCCGCGGTGAGCAGATCGACGCCGTAGGGCTTGTCGGTCGCGGCGCGCACCGCCGCCATCTCGCGGTCGAGTTCGTCGTCGGGCATCGTCGACGCGCCGATGCATCCGAAGCCACCGGCTTCGGAGACGGCAGTCACGAGTCGGTTGTACGAGACACCGCCCATACCGGCGAGCATCACCGGGTGTTCGATCTCGAGGATGTCGGTCAGCCGCGTTCGCATCGCGGCATGGTGACCGCTCGGCAGCGCTGTCGCAAGACGAGAGTCTTCAGGCGGATCAGCGGTAGGCGCTCGGTCCGGTGAACACGCCTCGGTGCCAACGGCGCGGGGTCACAGCGATCGCTCGGGGGTAGTCCTCGAACAGCCAACGGGCGAAGTTTCTCCGGGTCCAGGGCGTGAGGCCGGCGACGCCGATCGCGATCCGGGCGCCCTTGCGATGCTGGATGGCGCGGACCAGCAACGCCGACATGCGGTGATCGGCGACCAGGTGGTCCTCGACGGCTCGGTCGTACTGCTCGGTGGCGACCCGTGCACCGTGCGGACCCGTGTTCTCGATCGCTTCCGCCGCGAGCATTCCGGTGAGCAGTGCCTGGCCGATCCCCTCGCCGGTCATCACGTCGGTGACCGCGGCGGCGTCGCCCACGAAGAACGTGCGGCGTGCGGTGCGTGGCATCGAATCGACCCGTGCTGGGATGGGCCACGCGGTGTGGCGGGCCTCGGGGACGGCGTCCTCGCCGAGGAACTCTCGGATCGAGGGTCGCTCCAGCAATTGGTCCCACAGGGGTCCCATGTCGCCGACGGCGACCTTGCCGCCGCGCTGGATCCCGTAGCCGAAGTTGGCAGATCCGGGTCCGGCAGGGAACGACCACGCGTAGCCCGGGAGGAGGTCGGCCTCGAACCACACCCGCAGCTCGCGTGCCGCTCGCGGTGACACGTTGCGGAAGTAGGCCCTGAAAGCGTGCCAGTCGCCGCGATAGCCCGGTACGGCGAGTCCGAGTGCCTTTCGCATCGGCGACCACATGCCGTCGGCAGCGACGACGTAACGAGCCTGGACGGTGCCGAGCCCATCGATCTCGAGCGTGACGCGGTCGTCCGACTCCTCGGCGGCCCGCATGGCGTGGCCATCGAGGACCTTGGCGCCAGCCTGGCGCGCGAGGTCGACCAGTGCTGCGTCGTACTCGACCCGACGGGCGACCGCGGCGTGGATGCCCGGACCGTCCGGTAGCGGGAACGGAAACGCTCGACCGCTGGGGCCGCTGACGATCGCGCCGTCGATCGGCGTCCAGGACGGGATCGTCGCGGGATCGAGCCCGAGTCGCTCGGAGAGCCGCAACGCGAGCGCGGTGATGCCGTCGCCACAACACTTGTCTCGCGGGAACGTCGCCTTGTCGACGACCAACACTTCCCTCCCGGCTCGTGCCAGAGAGATTGCGGCCGCCGAACCGGCGGGACCGGCGCCGACGACGACGACGTCGGCGGTGAGCGCGACCGTCACGCCAGCTTCAAGAGCTCTTCGAACGACTCTTGGATGCAGTCGCGGAGCACTTCGGGATCGGGCACGGCGGCGAGGTCACAGTTGATGCCGAGGTGGACGTCGTCGCGGTTCGAGAGGAGGGTGACGTTGACCGCGGTGCCGGCGAGTGGACCGAACGGCACCATCATCTCGATCTCGGCCCCGCCCATGAACACCGGGATCGGCGCGCCGGGGACGTTCGAGGTCGTGAAGTCGACGCCCTTGAGCATCGATCCGAACAGGGACGTCGTCAGCGTCGTCGGCAGGCGATTGAGGATCCCTGACATCGGTTCCAGCAGCGCGAGCGCAGGTTCACCGCGCTGCCCGGCGACGAGCTCTCGTACTGCCGTCATCGCCTCCAGGGGATCCTCGATCGACGTGGGGACAGGGAAGCGCGCCGGTGCGAACTGATTGCCCGCCACGTTCTCGGTCTCGTCGGTCCGCACGTTGATCGGCATGTTCATCCGCAAGGCGTCGACCGACGCGTCGTGCGCGTCGTGGTAGCGCCGCAGCCCACCGGCGACGCCGGCGACGAACGCGTCGTTCAGCCGACCGTCAGCCTTCTTCGCTGCTGCCTTCATGTCGGCGAGCGGGAACGTCAACGTCTCGAAGTGGACCGAGAGCGAACGTCTCTTCATGATCGGACTCAGCGGTTCCGATGCTGGCGCCATCATCCGCGCCATCGATGCCGCGGCGTCGCCGACGCCGCGCACGAGACCGACGGGATCGGATGCGGCACCCACCGCCGCGCCGAGGACGGTGCTGCGCGCTCGGCGGGCGATGCCGAGATTGCGGCGAGCGATGTGTCCGATCGCGTCAGCGGTCCGTTCGGCGGGAGAGAACACCTTCCCCTCGGGGAGCGGCGGCATGGGCTCGTCGTCGCCGGCTGGATCGCGTTCGAGGTCGAGCAGGAGCATGGCGATGGCGATGCCACCGACGCCGTCGGTGATCGCGTGGTGCAGCTTCTGGATCATCGCGGCCTTGCCGTCGGCGAGACCCTCGACGATCACGAACTCCCAGAGCGGCCGAGCACGGTCGAAGCCCTGCATGGCGACGGGCTCGGCGATGTCGAGCACGTCGCGCAGCGTTCCCTTGCCACCGGCATTCGTCCACCGCACGTGATAGCGGAGGTCGAAGTTGGGGTCGAGCTCCCATCGTGGGGGAGCGAGAGAGAACAGGTTGCCCACCACTCGTTGGCGAAGCCGAGGCACGAGCCGGGTGCCGCGCTCGAGTTTGTCGAGTAGGCGCACACGGTCGGGCGCCTGGTCGAGCACGGTCAGCGCTGTGATCGTCGAACGGAGGATGGGGTCCTTCTCGATGTGCCACATGAGCGCATCGCTGTCGCTCATCCGGGATTCGAACTGCAGATCGCTCATGACGGTGTCCCTACGGTTCGGAGAACCAGGTTGCTCAGCAGCTGACGCCCTCGGCCGGGCGGTAGCGAGCGCTGACCGTATCGCTGTCGGTACCCCCGTCGGGATACGTGCGGGTGCGCGGCGTCGTCCACCGGGTGCAGTTCCCCGACGGAGCCGACGTCGGCTCTCCGATCGACACGTCGATGTGACGAGTGCTGAAGAGACGGACCGTGAGCGAGGTGTCGGTGTACTCGGGCCAGATCATCACGCCGTAGTCGGTGTTGTTCACGATCTCGAGGTCGGGGTGCTCCCAGGAGATGGTCGCTTCGTGCCCGCGTGGATAGCGGCTGATGTAGAGCGAGTGGCTCTGGTATTCGCCGAAGTCGAGCCCGCCGTAGAGCGCAGCGTTGAACAGTGTTGTCGCAAACTGGCTCACGCCGCCGCCGACGTCGGCCGTGACGACACCGTCGTAGATGACCCCCGCCTCGACGAACCCCTTCTCTCTGGTGCGCTGACCGACGAACCCGTTCACGGAGAACGTCTCGCCCGGTTTCACGATGGCCCCGCGCACGATGTCTGCGATGCGGTGGATGTTGGTCACCCGACCCTCGCAACACCCGTGATTGGTGGTGGGGCCGAACTCGCTCGGACTGCCGATCTCCTCGACGATGCCGAGGGCCTCTCCCTCTTCGGTGCTGAGGTCGGGTTCGGTGCGGGCGAGTTCCACCGTCACGCTCGGCTCTCCGGCGGCGAGCGCAGCGTTGACGACTGCGACGTTGCCGAGATCACAACACGAGAGACCGGTCACCGATGGCGACAGCACCGGTTTCCCGCCTTCGAGCGCGAAGACGGCACTGACGGCTTCGACCTCGAGCTCGTCGAACTCGGTGGCGAGCACCGGGAGGAGTTTCTCCGGGTCGAGGCGGATCGAGATCGATTCCTCCTGCTCCTGGACCTCGGACAGCTGACGCAACTCGCGAGGGACGAGTTGGAAGGTGAGATCTTCGGCGGTGATCGACATGGTCGAGCCGGTGAGCCGGTTGGCTTCTTCGGCAGCGTCACGTGCGACCTGGTCGTCGAGGCGGGGCGAGAGATCGCCTTGGCGCACCTGTACCGAGATCGTGTCGCCGATCGGTGTGTCCTCGGCCGCAGCGCCGAGCGCGATGGCGAGCGTGTCCGGATCGATGCCTGCGCCAGCCTTGCCGGGGACGACGGTGAACGGGTCGCCGTCGATCGACTCGATCGTCGGTTCCGTCGGCGAGACCAGTGCGTCACCCTCGAGTTGGCGGAGCGTCGTCCGTGCCTGCTCGGGGTCGACGACGAACTGCACCGGTACGTCGTGCGGACGGAAGAAGCTGGCGAGCCAACCGAGCGGTCGGATCGGGAGGATCGCGGTACGGCCTTCGTCCAACGCCGCCTGCGCAGTCGACTCGACGTCGATGGTCAGCCCGATCTCCGATGCCGTGGTCTCGTAGGTGGCGTCAGGGGTCTCGATCTCGACGACGCGATCGCGACCGTCGGCATCGAGGGAATCGATCTGCTCGAGCAACTCGTCGGACGCAAGTCGACCGATGTCGACGCTGGCGACCTCGACATTGCGCAGGACCTCGCCGCCGGCAGCGCCCGTGTCGATCGCCCACGCGGCCACGACGGCGAGAAGGAGGACGACGGGCGCGAGAACACCTGCCCAGAAGATGCGACGACGGGGGGCCATGAGTCGAACAACCCTGTCACGCGCACCCCATCACGATGTAGTCAACGCGTGTGACGATCTCGCGACACGTTCGTGTCGTCGGCCCGCGACCCGGGATGGTTCGCGGGACTTCTTCGCAGTCGCGTATGGTCACGGCCGTTTCCAGGACCGAGCACAGAATGAAGGGGAACCCCGATGAGTGGGATCAATGACGGCCGCGTGGCCATCGTCACCGGCGCAGGACGCGGGATCGGCCGTGAGCACTCGCTGATGCTCGCCGAGACCGGAGCAAAGGTCGTGGTCAACGACCTCGGCGGCTCGATGGACGGCGACGGATCCGACGCCGGCCCTGCGCAGCAGGTCGTCGACGAGATCAAGGCGATGGGAGGCGATGCCGTCGCCAACACCGACGACATCTCGTCGTGGGACGGCGCGAAGTCGCTGGTCGATCAGGCCATCAGCCACTTCGGCAAGCTGGACATCCTGATCAACAACGCCGGCATCCTCCGCGACCGGATGCTGACCAACATGACCGAGGCCGAGTGGGACGCGGTCATCCAGGTCCACCTCAAGGGCACGTTCGCTCC
>JBBSLH010000046.1:0-16150 GCA_038255425.1 Acidimicrobiales bacterium | reverse complement strand
TTCGCCTTGTTGTCGGTTCCATCGAGGTCGAGCATCGCCTGGTCGACCGCTCGCTGGTCGATCCCCTCGATCCCGACGAGCGCGTCGGCGATGACGCCGTTCACATTGGCCACGGCCGTGGCGACACCCTTGCCGCCGAAGCGGTCGCCGCCGTCACGGAGCTCGACTGCCTCGAATTGACCGGTGCTCGCTCCGGACGGAACGATGGCTCGACCGGTCGCTCCCGATGCGAGTTCGACCTCGACCTCGACCGTCGGGTTTCCGCGGGAGTCGAGGACTTCACGGCCCTCGATGTGTTCGATGCTCGTCATGACCGTTCCGTGACTCGTGTGTTCGGGACCTGGGTTGTGGGACTCGTGAGGTGTGGCTGGTGTGGCACCTGTTGATGGTGATGGGCACGTTACCGCTGGCGCAGGGAAGC
This sequence comes from Acidimicrobiales bacterium, assembly GCA_038255425.1. GTDB lineage: Bacteria > Actinomycetota > Acidimicrobiia > Acidimicrobiales > Salinilacustritrichaceae > Salinilacustrithrix. The sequence goes on along the minus strand of JBBSLH010000046.1, from coordinate 15,729 downwards.
GGGAAACACCCCATGTTGTACCGAAGGCCTCACGCAGCGTGAGAAGAGTCGGAAGAAGACGTAGAGTCGCCGTCGGTGGGCACGATCGATCCTCTGCACGAGAAACTCAACGACGCCAGCGAGCACTTCGCCGTCTTCGTGCAGACGACGGAGATCCAACGAGGCGTGCAGGCGCTCCGCGCCGTCGGGATCGAGGTCGCCTCCCTCGCCGCCGCTCCCGACGCGATGAGCCCTCGAGCGTCGCCGATCGCGCCGATCCCCGATGGCCTGGTGTTGCGGATCGACGATCTGTCGACGCGCATCGACACACGACGTCAGGTTGCGCAGTCGATCCGCGCGTCGCTCGCAGATGCTGGCCTCAGCGCGCCCGTGGTCGACATCCTCCCCGTCGACGGTCTGAGCGATCTTGATCGCTGCCGGCGTGCCGTGGTGCTGCGCATGTTCCCCGAGCCAGCGGGATCGGTCGGACGCTTGAGCCCGGAGTGGATCGACGTCGCGGCCGACTGGGTGTTCGGCGATCAACGCCCGGAGTCGACGGTCCGACTGCGCGTGCTCGGCGTCGAACGCACCGTTCGGGCGGCCGAGGCGTCCGGCGTGCTCCATGGGTGTGCAGCCGCACAGGTGTGGTGCGACATCGTGACCGGCGACGTCGAGAGCAGGGTCCGCACGGCGTCGATCAGTTTCGGCGCTGCGCCGCACGTCGCCATCGCCGGCGGCGGACCCCGCTGTGACGACGACGGGCTGATCGCACGTTTCGAGTTGCTCCGCGACGTGGTCCGCGAACTGCAACGCGACTGCGCCTACGCCTGCCTCGACTTCGAGTCGTCCTTCATCGACCTCGGGACCGGGCTGTCGAACACCGACTGGGCGCTCGAGGGTGGCGCAGCGCCGAACACGGTGGCTGGTCGACTGTGCGACCGCTTCGTCCCCGACGCGTTCGGATTCCAACTGCTCAGCGTCGGACACCTCTCGAGGCTCCGCGCCGCTCGACCCGATCGCGAGTGGGGCACAGCACTCAGCGACCACCGGTCCGAGCTGTCGATCGGGTCACCCGTCGACTGGCTGCCGACCAGCGAGGTGCGAGCCGACGTCCGGGGCGACGGCTGGGAACTGCTCGAACCGTTGCTCCTCCGCAGCGATGGCCTGGCTGAGGAACTGTCTCGAGCAGCCAGCGTGGGCGAGATGTCCCAACGCGAGATCGACGCGAACGAGGCCGCCCACGGTCACGGATTGCCGGAGTTGGACGCCATCGTCATCGACGCGCAGCGTCATCCTCGTCGTGGGACGCACCTCACGGTGCTCGAACTCGCGGCGTGGCTGGCCGGCGAACCCCACTCCGACGCACCGACCTCGGTCTCGCCGGTCCTTCGCGTCTTCGCCCAGCACCTCGGCCTCGGCCTCGACGATGCGCGCCGTCAGAAGCTGAAGCCACTCGCCGCGCGGCTCGTCGGCACCGCTGGCGACGCGGAGCGGGACGGCGCGCGGGCGCTTCGACTGACCGACTGGTTGGTCCGGGGTCACGCACCGCCCTGGCTGCGGCAGGCCGGCCTGACCGAGTCGGCCGACCGGCTGGACGGGCTCGCGTCGATCACCGCCAACACCGACCTCGTCCGGGCCGTCGATCTGCTCGGCAACGCGATCGTGACCGCCGGCCGGCGTCTCGAGATCACCACGGCGATCGCGGGCGATCACGCCGACGTCGTCGACCAGATCGCGTGGGACGCATGGGAGGAAGCCGCTGAACGATCCGGGTGGCTGGCAGCCACCGAGGCCGTGCTCCAAGGCATCCCATCGGACCTCGCGTACGCAGCGGACCAACGCGTGGTCGAGTGCAGTCGCGATCCGCGGATCCGCGCAGAACTGGAGGCATCGTCACGGGGGCTCGGCGACGCCATCTGGTCTGCCGCCCTGCACGAGATCGCAGCCGCGGCGTGGCGGGGTGCGTGGGATGCCACGGAGGAGTTCGTTCGCCACGAGTCGACCTTCTCGATCCGCACCGCGCTCCGTCGATCGCTCGAAGCATCCATCGGCGACGACGACGCTGTGCTGATCGATTCGATTCTCGACGAGATCGACGCAGACGCCCGAGACGCATTGGCCCATCTCGTCCTCGGCGAGGAGGACGAATCCGACTACTGGAAACGGGCCGTCGACGCAGCGAGCATCGGTGACGCCGGCGGGCAGTGGCGACAGGCTCTCGACGAGGCCGCGTCCATCCTCGGGCTCACCTTGTTCGACGATGCGATCGAGGTCGCCCGGGCCGAGCTGCACCGGTGGCTGGACCGAGCGCCACAGCTCGTGGGGCGGGTCGTCGCCGCTGCGGTCGCACGCGAGGCCTCGGGCGTCGCCGGGCGAGCGGTCTCCGCACGCGCCGCCGCCGAATGTCTCGCGAAGGGCGGCTCGGACGAGGATGCGGAGGAAGCCGCCCACGAGGCGATCGAGCCCATCGTGTCGGCGCTCGCCGACGCCGCACTCGCCATGGCGGACGAACTGGCCGTCCACGAGACGGCTGTCGCCTAACGCTCCGGCGTCTCGGGTGTCTCGTGGACCCGAGCGCTGTCACGGACCCGGTCTGCGGCGGATCGAACCGCCGCCTCGGCGTCGATGCCGGCCGTTCGGGCGTGCGCGACCAGAGCGAGGATCGCGGCGCCGAGCTCGCCGTCGGGGTCGACCGGTGGCGGAGTGGGTGCGCCGATCCGCTCGGCCTTCGACAACACCTTGTGCGCATAGAGCAGGCCGGGAAGCGTCGACGGGATGCCGTCCATCACCGATGCCCGACCCTTCTCGGCCTGCTTGATCGCCTCCCAGTCGGACTCGAGCGAGTCGGCTGACGCATCGCCGAACACGTGGGGGTGGCGGCGATGGAGCTTGTCGTGGATGCCGCGAGCGACATCGGCGATGGTGAACGAGCCCTGCTCCGCGGCGATCGCCGAGTGGAAGAACACCTGGTAGAGGAGGTCGCCGAGTTCCTCCTCGAGGTGCTCGATGCTCGGCAGAGACGCCGGGTCATAGCCGTCGATCGCCTCGACCACCTCGTAGGTCTCCTCGACCAGGTAGCGGCGCAGGCTCTGGTGCGTCTGCTCACGATCCCATGGGCACTGCTCGCGGAGGGTCCGGACCAGACCTTGGAACCGGACCAGTTCCTGCGCAACCGGTGCGTGCACCGCCGGGATGAAGAGCGACGTCAGGTGATCGGCGTCGACCGCTCGATCGATGTCGGCCCAGTCGACTTCGGTGACGGTCTCGTCGGGAAGACCGAGCCGTGAGAGCACGATCACTCCAGCTGGCTCGTCGTCCTCGTAGGCGAGCTTGATGTCGGAGAGCACATGGGACGCGTGGCAATGCGCCACGAGGAGCGCTCCCGTCGCTCCCGCGGCATCGATCGCGAAGCGATGACCGTCGACGAGGGTGACCGCGGCCTCGACCGGGTCGACGCCGATCCGACCCCACGCCAGGTCGAGGAACGACATCCCCGGGACGATCTCCACCTCGACTCGATCGTCGGCTTGCAGGAGCGCCACCGTCCGTTCGAGCACGAACGGAGACCCGGGGATCGCGTAGCCCACCTCGCCGAAGCGTTCTGCCCCCGCCACCAGGTCGTCGGCAATCGCGTCGTAGACCTCGTCGAACGTCGCGGCCGTCTCGTAGAGCGAGTCGTATGTCTCCTGGTCGGCGAACGGCTCGGCGGCAGGATGCCTGGCTGTCCGCAGTTTCCAGTGCGCGAGCGAGCCCAGACGGTCCACGGCACCGACGGTGGTGAGATCGGGGCCGGCGGGGCCGAGCCCGACGATGACGACGGTCGGGCGGGTGCCCGTCACGTCACAGCCCGAAGGCGGGCGTCGGATTCGGGCGCGCGCCGGAAGGCGGCTGCACGACGTTGTTCACGTCGGTGGATCCGTAGCGAGCGCTCACGTAGACGTCGGCATCGACCGGTGTGCCCCCGACCGCCGACAAGAACTGGAGGAACGTGATGTCCTGATAGATCTGCTCGCGGAGGTCGTCGGGGAAGGCGACGAACAGCGAACCGAAGTCACCCTCGACGCCCGCTCGCACGCTGTCCATCTGCGCGGGACCATCGGCCGACTGGGCCAGATCGACCGTTGCGAGCCGGGCCAACTCGCCCTGGATGTGGAGGTTCAGGATCTCGTTGATGATGAGCTGGGGCACCGCGCCCTCGTCGGGTGCGCTGCTGATGTTGAGCTGGACCATCAACTCGGCGTTCGAGCCCCAGGCAGTCGCCTCGGTCTCGAGGTCCTCGTGGGTCAACTCGAGATCCCCGACGCTGGCAGCGACCTGATACGAGTCGCCGCATGCGCCCAGCAGCACGGCAGCGGGCACCAGGAGAAGGAACGCGGATCGCAGTCGTCGCACGGCGGCCGATGCTACGAGGTACGGCGATCCGCGACGAACCGCGCTGGTTGGGGGCTCACTCGTCCGGCAGCAGATGCTGGAGGAACGTGACGAGGTCGACCGCGGGATCGGAGCCCTTGGCCATCGGGACCTCGAGCATCCCGATGTCCGGCTTGTGGACGGCCTTGGGTGCGATGCGCTTGAGACGGATGTCCTGGCTCGCCTTGAGCGCCACCGGCGTCAGGCGGGCCTTGAAGGCCGGTCCCATGAAGCCGTCACCGGAGACGACGGCGACCTCGGTGATTCCGAGTCGATGACATTCAGCTCGGAGTCGGGCGACGTCGAGCAGCGCTTTGGCCGACTCGGGGATCGGGCCATACCGGTCCTCCCACTCGCGAGCGATGTCGTCGACCTCGGCGTGACTCGTGACAGCAGCGAGACGCCGGTAGGCCTCGAGTCGGAGCTCCTCCTTCTCGACGTAGTCGGACGAGAGGTGGGCGTCGGTCGGAGTGTCGATCTTGATCTCGGCCGGCTGACGAACCGGCTCGCCCTTGAGCTCGGCGACCGCCTCGGTGACCATCTGGCAGTAGAGGTCGTACCCCACGGCGGCGACGTGACCCGACTGCCCGGTGCCGAGGAGGTTTCCGGCACCACGGATCTCGAGGTCGCGCATGGCGATCTTGAAGCCGGAGCCGAGTTCGGTCGACTCGCCGATGGTGCGCAGCCGCTCGTAGGCGTCTTCGGACAGGACCATGTCGGCCGGGTGGAACAGATATGCGTAGGCGCGGCTCCCGGCACGACCGACGCGGCCGCGGAGCTGGTGGAGTTGCCCCAGGCCGAGCAGATCGGCCCGGTCGACCACCAGTGTGTTGACCGTGGGCATGTCGATCCCTGATTCGATGATCGTCGTGCACACCAAGACGTCGAAGCGGCCTTCCCAGAAGTCGATCACGACCTGTTCGAGCGTGCCCTCGTCCATCTGTCCGTGCGCGACCGCGATGCGAGCTTCGGGGACCAACTCGTTGAGCTGGCTGGCGACCCGATCGATGTCTCGGACGCGGTTGTGGACGAAGAAGACCTGTCCTTCGCGGAGCAGCTCGCGACGAATCGCCTCGGCTGCCGCCCGCTCGTCGTACTCGCCGACGTAGGTGAGGATCGGCTGCCGGTCCGCGGGCGGGGTGTCGAGCAGGCTCATGTCACGGATGCCCGTCAGACTCATCTCGAGAGTCCGCGGAATGGGCGTGGCCGTGAGGGTGAGCACGTCGACGTCGGACTTGAACTCCTTGATCCGCTCCTTGTGCTTCACCCCGAAGCGTTGTTCCTCGTCGACGACGAGGAACCCGAGGTCGTGGAACGTCATGTCCTTGTTGAGTAGGCGATGCGTGCCGACGATGACATCGACCGATCCGGTCTTGACCCCTTCCATGACCTCCTTGGCCTGGGCATTGGTGAGGAAGCGCGACAGCATCTCGACCCTGATGGGATAGGCGGCGAAGCGGTCGGTGAAGGTCTGGAAGTGCTGCTGGGCCAGCAGCGTGGTGGGCACGAGCACGGCGCACTGCTTGCCGTCCTGCACGGCCTTGAAGATGGCCCGGAGGGCGACCTCGGTCTTGCCGAACCCGACGTCGCCGACGACGAGGCGATCCATGGCGACCTCGCGCTCCATGTCCCCCTTGATGTCCTCGACCGCCCGGAGCTGGTCGGGCGTGGGCTCGTACGGGAACGCTGCTTCGAACTCCCCTTGCCATGGAGTGTCGTCGCTGTACGCGTGGCCGCCGGCAGAGAGGCGCCTCTGATACAGCACCACGAGTTCCTGGGCGATCTCGGCGACCGCAGAGCGGACCTTGGCCTTGGTCTTGGCCCACGTGTCGCCGCCGAGGCGGGTCAGCGATGGCGACTCGCCGCCGGTGTAGTGCCGGACCGCGTCGATCTGGTCGGACGGGACGTAGAGCTTGTCGCCGCCCTTGTACTCGAGCAGCAGATAGTCACGTTCGACGCCCCCGATGGCGCGCTTGACCATGCCGCCGTACTTGGCGACCCCGTGTTGGTGGTGGACGACGTGATCGCCCGCCTTGAGGTCGTCGAAGAAGTTCTGCGCATCGCGCTTCCGTGGCCGAGCACGGCGGTGACTGCGTCGGCGGCCGGTGAGATCGGACTCGGCGAGCAGGGCCAGCTTGACGCCAGGAAGGACGCAGCCGCGCTCGATCGGCTCGACGACGATCTCCCCCTCGACTCCGCAGTCGTCGAGCAATTCGCGCAGGCGCGCTGCCGACCCCTCACCATCTGCGGCCACGACGATCCGGTAGCCGTCGGACTGCAGATCACGGAGTTGGCGACGACGCCGGTCCTCGTCCCCCAGTGCCACCTGGAATGCGAAGGCCTGGACGGTCGCGACGTCGGGACCATCGGGGGTCGCGGTGATCTGCCAGGTGGCGGCATCGACCCGCTCGAGGACTCGGTCGAGCGGCAGGTGCAGGCTCGGCCAGTCGTGGTCCTCGTCGCCGTCGACCGCACCCCACGTGCGGGCGAGGCTGTTGGCGAGGTCTGCCTCCTCGGCGAGGAACTCGGCGGCGCGGTCACGCAGTCGGCGAGGCTCGACCAGGAGAACCTGGCAGTTGTCGGGCAGGAGGTCGCCGAGGAGCTCGTCGTCGGACGCGAGCCACGGCAGCCACGATTCCATGCCGTCGAAGAGCTGGCCATCGGCGAGTCGTTCCCAGTGCTCGCGACCCCACGGCTCGAGCGCGACGAGCTGCTCAGCCCGTGCGCGCACTTCGGCGGTCGGCAGCAGTTCTCGACACGGCAGGATCTCGATCTCGGTGACGTCGTCGGTCGAGCGCTGGTCGGTGACCGAGAACTCAGACAGCCGATCGACCTCGTCGCCCCAGAGGTCGATACGGAGCGGGCGGTCCGCGGTCGCGGGGAACACGTCGATGATCGATCCGCGGACAGCGAACTCGCCCCGGTGTTCGACCTGGTACTCACGGCGGAAGCCGAACTCGACGAGCGTGGCGGTGAGCTGGTCGAGGTCGACCTCGGAGCCCCGACGGATCTCGACGGGTTCGACCGATCGACTCCCGGGCGCAAGGCGCTGGATGAACGAGCGGACGGGCGCGACGATGACCGCTGGCCACCGTTCGGGCGTCGCCAGACGTCGAAGCGTTCGGACGCGCCGCCCCATCGTCTCGATTGCGGGGCTCACCCGCTCGAACGGCAGGGTCTCCCACGCCGGGAAGTACTCGACGTCATCGGGGTCGAGGAGGGCTCGGAGATCGTGCACCGTTCGCTCGGCGTCGGCGGTGGTCGCCGTCGCGACGACGACGGGGCGCCGTTGCGTCCGAGCGACGAGCCCGGCGATGACCACGGCCCGCGCCGGGTCGGGCACGGCGAGGACAGCGTTCGACCGTCCGAGAACGGACAGCAATCCGGGATCGTCGCGGACGATCGACGGGAGTGCACGGAGGCCGGCAGACGCGACCGATCCGTCAGCCAGGCTGGTCGTGGGGCTCACCTGGTCAGGCTAGCGAGCCGCCCGGTCGGGGCGACTACCCGTCGAGGCCCGCCAAGCAGGCCTCGCCGATCTCCTGGCCGAGAGCCTGCGCCGCGGCACCACCCTCGATGAGCTGGTCGACGCCTTCGCGTCCACGCGCCTCCATCTCGTCGGTGATGCACACACGCGCTTCGTCGCTCACCGGCACCCCGGCAGCTGCGATGGTCTCTGCGAGGAGATTGCCCGTGACCGATGGACAGTCCGCCAGAGCGGTGGAGAACGAAGTCTGGATTCCGGCGTCGTCACCACCGACCAGGCTGTCGGCGAGTCCCGCGCTCAGTTCGTCGCCGTCGTCGAGCGAGCTGATGACGCAGTCGGTGTCCTCGTCGGACAACTCGAACGGGAATTCGGAGACGAACACGTCGGTGAGCGGCGCGCCGAGCTCGCACGAACCGAGGGAGTCGCTCAGGTCGCTGCGGAGCTGCTCCGTGTCGAACTCTGCGTCGACGTCGTCGAACGACTCTGCCGCAGCGAAGTCCTCCGGCGTCACGCCCGCTTCGTCGAGCCGCTCTGCATCGGCCGCATCGACCAGTGCCTCCGCCACGCACTCGGCGTTGTCGCCCTCGAGGACGAAACCGTTCTCGTCGGCCACGAGGTCTGCCCGGACGGCTTCGACGTACGGCGCCGCGTCGACCGAGGAGTCGGACGAGCATGCCGCGAACGCGAGGAGCGAGACGACGAGGACGGCCAGTGATCGTGTCGTTGCCATGGCCGGCCACCGTAACCGCACGCCACGCGGCCTCGGTTCACTCGCGACGGTTGAACCGTTCCATCGCCCGCTCGACGCCGTCCGTGAGGATCAGCTCGACCGCGTCGGCCGCCTCGGCGATCGCGATGTCCAGTTCTTCCCGGTCGCGCTTGCCTGGGCGGCGTAACACGTGGTCTCGGCCTTCTTGCGAGCCCGGAGGCTTCCCGACGCCGATGCGGACCCGTAGGAACTGGTCGGTCCCGAGGTGACCCTTGATCGACTTGAGACCGTTGTTTCCGGCGAGACCGCCGCCGGCCTTGACCTTGAGACGACCGACCGGCAGATCGAGTTCGTCGTGGACCACGACGATCTTGTTCGGGTCGTCGATCCCGTGGCGCTTGACGAGCGCAGCTGCTGCCGCGCCCGCTTCGTTGTAGAAGGTGATCGGGAACGCGACCACCAAGCGTTTGCCGTCCGGTGGGATGACGAGCTCAGCCACCTCGGCACGCTCCTTCTTCGCCAACTGGAGCTGCTCGCCCCGACGATCGGCGAGGACCGCGACACAGTCGGCACCGGCGTTGTGACGCGTGCGGGCGTAGTCGAGACCCGGATTTCCGAGCCCGACCACGAGCAGGTCGGCTGGCGTACCCCGCCGCTCGGCTGCGGCGCGGAAGAGTGTCAGTCGTCGTCTCCGGCGTCGTCGCCAGCGTCGTCGCTTGCTTCTGCATCGCCGCTGTCTGCGCCCTCTTCGCCGTCTTCGCCTTCCGCGAGCTCGTCGTCCTCGGACGGCTCAGGCAGCTCGACGAACGGGATCGATGCAGTGACGATGGCGTCTTCGGGGTCGATGTTGAGCTCGACGCCCTTGGGAAGGGTGATGCTCCCGGCCCGGATCGGATCGTCGAGCGTCAAGTTGGTGCAGTCGACGATGAGCTCGTTCGGGATCGAGCCCGGAAGTGCCGAGATCGGCAACGAGAACAGCTGCTGGTCGACGACGAGTTCCTTGAGATGATCGCCGTCGGTGTGCTCGAGCACGATCGGGACCTCGACCTCGAGGGCGACGTTGCGATCGATGATGATGAAGTCGACGTGCGTCACATCGCGGCGGACGGGATCTCGCTGCATGTCCTTGACGATCGTGAGGCGCTCGTCGTCGTTGAACTCGAGCGTGATCAGCGCGTTCATGCCCGCAGGCGTGGTGAGCGCAGCGCGCAGCTCGCTCCACTCGACCGAGATCGACGTGGGCGCATCGCCTGCGCCGTAGACGACGGCCGGGACCTTGCCCTCTCGGCGGAGCCGGCGCGACGAACGCGAGCCGATGGCTCGATCGGTGCGTGCCGTGAGGGTGAGTTGGTCGGCCATGACGGGCTCCTGCTGACGAAATTCGAGGTGGGACCCAGCGGGCGCGTGAAGGGCGCAGGTGCACTGGGACGAACGGACGATTGTACGAACCTGCTACTCAAGTCACCAACTCAGGAACCCGGAGGTCGCACAGCGACCGCGGGCTTCACGTTTGGTTCTTGCCGCCGAAGAGTTCGCTGACCGACGTGTCCTCGAAGACGGCGTCGATGGCCTTGGCGAGGATCGGCGCGATCGAGTGGACCTCGAGCTTGTCGAACTGCTTCTCGGACGGCAGCGGCAAGGTGTTGGTCACGATGAGCCGGCCGATGGGTGAGTTCTTGATCCGGTCGACCGCGGGGCCCGACAGCACGGCGTGCGTGGTGGCGGCGTGGACCTCCGATGCACCGTGCTCCACCAGCTGTTCAGCCGCGGCGCACATGGTGCCCGCGGTGTCGATCATGTCGTCGATCAGGACGCAGCAACGGCCCGCGACGTCGCCGACGACGTCCTTGGCCTCGACGCTGTTCTTGGCGCCCTTGACCCGACGCTTGTGGACGATGGCGAGGTCGGCGTGGAGCTCGTTGGCGTACTGCTCGGCCACCTTCACCCGACCGGCGTCCGGAGACACGACCACGAGATCGTCGCCGAGTTGGCGCATGGCGTCGATGAGCACGGGGCGAGCCTGGAGGTGGTCGACGGGTCCGTCGAAGAAGCCCTGGATCTGACCGGAGTGGAGGTCGATCGACACCAGACGGGTGGCGCCGGCGGCCTTGAACAGGTCAGCGACGAGCTTCGCGGTGATCGGCTCGCGCCCCTCGGCCTTGCGATCCTGGCGGGCGTAGCCGTAGAAGGGGCACACCGCGGTGATCCGCTTGGCCGACGCGCGACGCGCTGCGTCGATCATGATCATCTGCTCCATCAGCGAGTCGTTGATCGACATGCCGTCGATGCTGCTGTGGCTCTGGATGATGAAGACGTCGCTGCCCCGGACGTTCTCGCCGAACTTGCAGTGGATCTCTCCATTGGCGAACTCGGCCAGGTTCGGCTCACCCAGGGTCTCGCCGAGCACGTCGGCGATCTCCTCCGCGAGCGGGAGATGCGTGCGTCCCGACAAGAGGTGCAATCGCTTCTTGGTGACGAGCTCCATGCGGTTGCTCCCTAGCTGGCCTGGTCGGGCGGCGTCGTGTTGGCGCCAGCATAGTGAGGGCCGGTGGTGACGCCGGAAGCCACCTCGTCGCCCGGACCGAGCGCGCCCCACGGTCCCACGGTCGCGCCGCTCCCGATGATCGCCTTCACGCCCACCGTCTGCACGACGTGCGCACCCGGACCCACCTCGGTGTCGACCAGGTGCGTGTCGGGTCCGATGTCGGCGCCAGCGCCGATCCGACAGGTTCCCTGGAGCATCGTCCCCGGGTAGAGCGTCACGTCGCGTTCGAGCGTGACGGTGGCATCGAGGTGGGTTCGCGCCGGGTCGACGAGCGTCACCCCCCGACCCATCCAGTCGAGGTTGATGCGACGGCGGAGCTCGGCCTCGGCCGCGGCGAGCTGCACGCGATCGTTGATCCCGTGTGTCTCGTCCGGGTCGTCGGCGATCATCGACGACACCCGGTGGCCGGTTGCTGCCAGCACCTCGACGATGTCGGTCAGGTAGTACTCGCCCTGCGCATTGTCTGGCTGGATTCGCCGCAGCGCCGGGGCGAGAAGTCCCCGCCGGAAGCAGAAGATCCCGGTGTTGATCTCGGTGATCGCAGCCTCCTCGTCGGTGGCGTCGGCCTGCTCGACGATCCGCTCGACCCGATCGTCTCGACCACGCACGATCCGTCCGTACCCCGACGGGTCGATCATCTCGGCGGTCAGCACGGTGCAGGCACTGTCGCTCGCGCGGTGATGGTCGACGAGAGCCGCCAGGGTCTCCGGCCGCAGGAGCGGCGTGTCGGCCGTGAGCACGAGAACGTCCTGGGGTTCCTCGTACTCGTCGTCGCCCAAGCCGGTCAGACCCACCGCTGCGGCGTCGCCGGTCCCCCGTTGCACGGTCTGCTCGACGAACTCGAGGGGCCGGTCGCCGGCGTCCTCGACGAGACGTTTCGTCACCTCGTCGGCGCCGTGGCCCACGACGACCGACACCCGCTCGACCGCGCACTCCTCGAGGGCGTCGAGCACCCACACGACCATCGCCTTGCCGACCAGGACGTGCAACGGTTTGGGACGGTCGGACTGCATCCGGGTCCCGTGGCCTGCCGCCAACACGATGGCCGACAGCGGCCGGCCCGGCGTGGAATCGTCCATGTGGTCCGGTCTACTGCATCGAATACGCTCCCCGACACCGTCCCGGGTAGTTCAATTGGCAGAACGCCAGCCTTTGGAGCTGGATGTCGGAGGTTCGAACCCTCCCCCGGGAACGCGAGCCCTTCGGGCTCGTGAAGAAATTCGCTGGGCGAATTTCTTCCGCACCGTCAGCGTCTCGATTCGTCTGCCCCCCTTTTCGGCTCGTAGGTTGGTCCCCCTCATGGGTTCACTCGTCAAGAAGCGCCGGAAGCGCATGCGCAAGAAGAAGCACCGCAAGATGCTCAAGCGCACCCGTTTCCAGCGCCGCGCCGCCGGCAAATAGTCCGGCCCAACATCCAGACGCGGTCGCATGCGACCGCACACCGACGACCGCCCCGAGCCACCGCCCCGGGCGGTCGGTTCGCGTCCGAGGACGGTCAGGCGGCAGTCAATACGACGGCACCGTCCGCACGACACGCCTGCCCGGCCCCGGGTGGGCACCCTCGACGAACCATGTCGAGCCGCTGCCAGCCAGGATCGGAGTCTGTCCCGTCTCGTCGCCGAACTCCCCGCGGTACCGGGCCAGTCCGGGCGCCACGCGCAGCGCCGCCGGCTCCAGGTCGTTCGGCCCGTCGACCGACGGCGCACCGAGATCGTCCCAGGCCCGGTAGACCGCGGCGGTGTCGCACCGGATCGCTGGAGGCGTCGACACCGTGAACGTCAGGGCCTCGTAGGGCAGGACCCGCAGTTCCTCGCCGATACCGGTCACCCGGGCACGGCCGCCACGCAGGCAGAACGGAACGTCCGCTCCGAGGCGTGCCGCGGCGTCGACGTCGAGCAGTCCTGCCCAACGCAGCACCGCCGCGGCGTCCGACGACCCACCGCCGAGTCCCCCGCCAGACGGGATCCTCTTGTGCAACGCGACTGCCGCGGACCGCTCGACGACTCGCAGCGCCTTGGTGACGAGGTTGTCCGGACCCGACGAGAGACCCGCCGATTCGGGGCCATCGATCACCAGGCCGTCGCCCTCGGAGAAGGTCAACTCATCAGCCAGGTCGAGGCTGACCATCTCGGCGTCGATCAGGTGGTAGCCGTCGTCACGAACGCCCGTGATCCGCAGCGTGCGCGTCAACTTCGCCGGCGCGAGCACCCGGGTCACCGTGGCTCGACCAACAGCGTCTGCGTCGCCCGTCCGATGGGGCCGTCTCGATCGAAGAGCAGGCTCTCGGCCAATCCGACGCCGTCGTCACCCAATCGGGTCACCGCATCGAGGCACACCCACTCGCCGACCGGGAGTCGGTGGAGCAGGACCGTGAGGTCCGGGTTCACGAACAGCACCTGATCCATGGCGAACAGCTTCGAGACTCCGTTGCCGAAGTCCGCAGCCGCGACGACACGCTCGAGCGGCGTTGTCTCCCGGCCTCCCACCAACGGCACCGTGAGTCGGATCCAGTCGGTGGCGGGACCGGTCTGCTCGAACGAGGTGCCGTTCACGCATCGATGCTCGACACCGCCGCGGTGGAACGTCGGCGGGCCCTCGAGCGTCTCGGGAGCAAGACCGACGCCGGACTCCGGTGGCGGCGGAACAACGAGGTCGGACTTCGACCCGTGGTCGAAGGGCTGTCGGCGGATGCACTGCAGCGTGGCGGCGACCGCGACCTTGCCGTCGGGGCCACAGAGCGTCGCATCCGCGATGCAGATCCTGCGACCCGGCCGACGAACCGTCGCCTGCACGTGCAGTTCGGCCCGGGGCACCGGACGCATCAGCTCGGCGGTGAAACGGGCAGGAAAGAACGACACACCGAGATCCGCGTCGACCACCGCTCGTTCGAGCACGCCAGCCAACAGCGCGCAGGGTGGGCCGCCGTGGAGCGCGCCGGGATCCCACGGACCGAGCGCCAGTTCCGTGGGCTGGTACCGGTCGCCCGCGACCTGCTCGAAGATCGCCTCGGATTCCACATCGCCGGTCATCTCGGTCATCGTGCCAGGCGGACCCAGTCGTCGAGCGAGAGTTCCTCGGCACGCGCGGTGGGTGCGACGCCAGCAGCATCGAAGGAGGAAGCGTCGAGCTGGTCCGCCAGTGAGCGCCGGAGCATCTTGCGGCGCTGACCGAAGCCGGCATCGACGAGTCCGAAGACCCGACGGCGGAGGGCATCGTCGCCGGGTGGATCGACCCGCTCGAAGGTCACCAACGCTGAATCGACGCGGGGACGGGGGTGGAACACGGTCGGTGGCACCCGCCCGGCGACGGACGCCGCCGCCCACCAGGCGAGCTTCACCGACGGGATGCCGTGCGCAGCATCGCCCGGACCGGCGGCCAGACGATCGGCCACCTCACGCTGCACCAGCACCACACCCCCGGTCACCCGGGGTGCGACCTCGAGGATCCGGAGCAGGATCGTGGTTCCGACGTTGTAGGGCAGGTTGGCGGCCAAGCGCCACGACGGCGCGCCGTCGAGCAACACGTCGAAGTCGACGTCGAGCGCGTCGGCGTGCACCACCGTCACCGGCGGTTCGACTCCGGCGATCACCGAACGCAACGCCGGGATCAGGTGCCGATCGACCTCGACTGCCGTGACCGACGCGCCGGCCTCGGCGAGGGCGAGCGTCAGGGAACCGAGACCCGGGCCGATCTCCAGCGCGTTTGAACCGTCGTCGACACCGGCGAGCGAGGCGATGCGACGCACCGTGTTGGGATCGATCACGAAGTTCTGGCCGAGCGCGCGGCTCGGCGCCAGGTCGAACTCGTCGAGCAGGGCCCGGATCCGGGCGGCACCCATGGTCATGGCTGCGAGCGTCCTGCGCTCAGGACGGAATCGTCGTGGTCGTCGTGGTCGTGATGGGCAACGTCGACGACGTGGTCGACGACGTGACCACCGAGATGCCCTTCAGCGGGCCGGTTTCGGGCCGGTCGCGCGGCACGTCGACCGGGGTGACGATGCGGACCTCGTTGAGCGGATCGGGCGCGGGATCGTCGCCCGGGAGATTGTCGAGCACGAGCACAGGCACCGCGACCACGGTGATCGCAAGCGCGATCCACAATCCCCGGCGCCGTCTGGCGCGCTGCGCATAGGGGTCGGGCACGACGTTCGTGGCATCCATTCGGCCCTCCTCCCCGAAGTTCGCGGTCTGGTCGACCACTGACCGTATTGAGGTCCGGGTCTGCACACCAACCGCCGTGCGGCCGGGCCCACGCTCCGTCAGGAGTCCAGACGGTAGGCAGCAGTGGCGTTGTCCCACGTGGAGGACGCGATCTTCTCGATCGTCGAACCGGACGCACCGGCCAGCGCCGCGCCGACATCGGCCACCCAGGCGGGTCGGTTCTGCTTGCCCCGGTGCGGAACGGGCGCGAGGTACGGACTGTCGGTCTCCACCAGCATCCGAGCTGGTGGACACATCGCAGCCGCCGCCTGCACGTCGGCAGCCGACGGGAACGACACGATGCCCGAGAACGACAGGTACGCACCGCGGTCCAAACACTCGCTCGCATCGTCTGGGCCGCCGGTGAAGCAGTGGAACACGGTGCGGTCGGGCACACCCT
>JBBSLH010000045.1:0-16374 GCA_038255425.1 Acidimicrobiales bacterium | reverse complement strand
TCTCGCCGCATCGTCGACCTCGCGTGCATCCTCGCCCAGGATCCGTCTGTGCTCATGCTCGACGAACCATCGGGCGGCGTCGCCCAGAAGGAGACCGAGGCGCTCGGCCCCCTCCTGCTGCGAGTGCGCGAGCGGACCGGCTGCTCGATCCTGGTCATCGAGCACGACATGCCGTTGTTGTCGAGCATCTGCGACGAGCTGGTGGCCCTCGAGACCGGTGGCATCATCGCCACCGGCACGCCGGAGGAAGTGCTCTCGCACCCCGCGGTCATCGAGTCGTACCTCGGCACGGACGACTCGGCGATCAACCGGTCGGGCACCGCGTAGCCCTACTCTCCCGGCGTGAGCCGACATTTCACCGCCAGAGGCCGGACCGTCACCGTCGACGGTCCGGCATTGATGGGCATCGTCAACGCCAGCCCGGAATCGTTCTCCGGCGACGGCTCGACCAGCGTGGAGACGCAGGCAGCACTCGCGGTCGAGCAGTTCGCCGCCGGGGCACTGATCGTCGACGTCGGCGGTCAGTCCGCCAACACCAAGACTCCAGAACTCGCGGTCGAGGAGGAGATCGCTCGGCTCGTCCCGCTCGTCGAGGCGATCCGTCGCCGCTCCGACGGGCTGCTCTCGATCGACACCTACAAACCTGCGGTTGCTGACGCCTGTCTGCGGGCGGGGGCCGACGTCGTCAACGACGTCTCGGCGCTACACGACCCGGAGCTCGCCGGAGTGGTCGCGCGCTGGGACGCCGGCTTCGTGCTGATGCACACCGTGGGCCCGCCGAAGGTGAAGCTGTTGGAGCCCGGCTGGTACGCCGAGGGCGTGGCGCACGACGTCGGCGTGTTCTTCGAGGAGAAGCTCGCCGCGCTCGATGACGCTGGGGTCAGTCGGAACGCCGTGGTCCTCGACCCCGGCATCGACTTCTCGAAGACGCCGCGCCAGTCGGTCGAGTTGCTGCACGATCTCGCATCACTTGATCGATTCGATCGACCGATGCTCCTCGCGCTGTCCAGGAAGGACTTCGTCGGTGCGATCTCGGGCACGCCGCCCAGACATCGGGATCCGGGAACCCTCGCGGCCATGGGGTTCGCGATGGGCGTCGTCCCCGACACGGTGTTCCGCGTCCACGAGGTCGATCAGAGTCGTCAGTTCCTCGACGTCGCGGCGGTCCTCAGGGATCCCGATCGCCTCGAGGTCGATCGTCAGCTCTCGACCGGTCTCCGGCTCGAGCCGACGGGCACGACGGCGCCGCCCGAGCCCTGACGATCCGCGACGAGCGTGCCGGACCAGTTCGCCGCTGACCGCCCCGATTCCCATCAAGGCGATGAGATCGCCGAACGACAACGCCGCCCTGAACGGACGCACGGGAATGATGTCGCCCAGGAACGGGAGCAGATCACCGGTCCGCTCGAATCGTCGGCCTGCGCCGGGGTCGGTGTCCGCCAGCGCGGGAGCGGACGCCGAGCCGGAATCGACGAGTGCCGAGACCCGCACGGGCATTGCGCCGTTCGCGAGCACGACCACCATGTTGAGTGCCAGCCCGAGACCGAGCACTCCCATTCCCGAAAGGTGCCGATTCACCAGTGAGAAGCCGGTGAGCGCCGCCAGCGACAATCCGAGGAGCGATCCCTGGATCGACGTGTCGAACAGCCCGATGGTGGCCTGGAGGACGACGCCGACGAGCACCACGGCCGGATAGACCACCGTAGGGGGCCGCAGATGGCGTCCGTGGGGCCGGCGCAGCGCTCCGGCGGCAGCACCGATCACTCCGGCGACCAGGGCGGGGAACATCGCTGACGACCGTAGTTCAGCCCGGCGCGTCCTCCGGATCTGCTTCGAGCACCACGGCCTCGAGGGCGTCGCACGCAGCGAAGATGTCGATGACCTCCACCCGGACGTCGTCGGCTCCGTCCCCCGTTCCCTCGGCCGCGTCGAGCACCTCACGGAACGAGTCGTCCCCGAATGACGACACGAGGCCGTTGGCCACACAGGCGGCCTGCGTCTCGTCGAGCGCGCCAGCGGTCTCGTCGACGAGCTCGGACGCGATCCTCTCGGCGTCGCTGGGATCATCACCGCACGCAGCCAAGACGAGGATCACCGCACCGATCGCGTGACTCCACCTCGTCCTTCGCCGTCGCACGGGGCGAGGCTACTGACGCCGGCTTGGGGCATGCTGACGGCCGTGATCCGTACCGAGCGAGACGACCGCGTCCTGATCGTGACCCTCGACCGACCCGAACGGCGCAATGCCGTCGACGCCGAACATCTGGCCGGCATCACCGCAGCGTGCGAGTCCGTGGGCGACGCCCGAGTCCTGGTCCTCCGCGGTGCAGGGACGGCATTCTGTGCCGGGGCCGACCTCAGCCACGTCGAGGACAAGGCCGCGGCCGCCACAGTGCGGGCAACGCTCGACGTCCTCAGCGGCCTCCCGATCTGCACGATCGCCGCCGTCGGTGGTCCGGCCATGGGGGCGGGCTGCCAGCTCGCGTTGGCCTGCGATCTGCGCGTCGTGGGGCCGACGGCTCGCTTCGGCGTCCCATCCTCGAAGCTCGGACTGATGGTCGATCACTGGACGATCGAGAAGCTGGCCCAGTTGGCTGGGCACGGCTACGCGCGATCGATCCTCCTCGCCGCCGACACCGTCGACGCTGACGCCGCGCTCCGCACCGGATTCGCGCAACGTGCCGGATCGGATCGAGACGCCATCGCGTGGGCGCAGGAGATCGCTCGGCTGGCGCCGCTGTCGGTCGCCGGTCAGAAGCTGGCGCTCGACCGGCTCGTGGGCCGAGAGGTCGACGCCGACGACGTGCGAGACGCGTTCGATCGCGTGTGGACCAGCGAGGACCGACTCGAAGGGATTGCTGCGTTCGGCGAGAAGCGACCGGCGGAATTTCGCGGTCAGTAGATCGTCCCTGCGAGCCTTCAGCTGTCGAGGATCTCGTCGCCGAACGGTGTCCCGGTCGTCGAGTACGCAACACATGCGACCGCTCGGTCGCCCTGCGTCCAGGACTCGGGCGTCGGCCACACCGCGATCAGCCCGATCGACTCCGCGACCTCGCCGAGTTCCGCCAACTGTCCCCGGCATCCCTTCTCGGCCGCATCGACGATGCGTTGCTGCCCCGGATAGGACTCGTCCTCGGCCGCGAAGTCGGTCGGCGCCAAGTCGAAGACGGCGAACACCTCGAGCTCGTGGGACTGGTCACAGCGCACCACGGATGCCGCATCGATGCGGCGCCGCTCGTTGACGCCGATGACGAGACCGGTCACGCAGTCGCCCGGCGCCAGTTCGGCCGCCGCGACCGGCCCTGCGGTGACGGGAGGTCCGCTGGAAGCGGTCGACGCCGCAGAGCCGCCGGGTGTGTCCGAGTCACACGAGGTGACGCCGAGTGCGAGTGCGACCGCGACCGCGGCGACGGTGATCCAGGTGGAGGATCCTGCGGCCCGCATGGTGACGAACGTACCGTTTGCGCCGGCGGGTCAGAAGTTCGCGGGCAGCAGTTCCGCCACCGCACCGAACCACACGAACAATGCAATCGCGAACGGAGCGACGCCCAGGACATAGGCCGGCCAGCGTCGCCAGCGGCGGCTGAGCACGTGGAAGAACAGCCAGACGGCCAAGGCGATGAGCCCGAAGATCACGACCGGGGCGACAGGACCGGTCTCGTCACCGTCGAGCGTCTCGAGTTGGTCGATCGGCTGGTCGACCTCCGCCGTGGGTCGCGGGGTGGGCGGCGCAGGCTCGTCGATCAGCACCGCGCTGACGATGATCCGCTGGCGCGCCGAGTACTTGGGGTGGCAGGACGTGAGCGTCAGGCGATCGTCACCCTTGTCGTCCACGACCTCGATGGCCGTCGGCGACACGATCTCCTGCCCGATCACCTGGTAGATGAAGCGACCCTGCAAGGTGGTCACCACGATCTCGTCGTCGACCTCCAGTTCGTCGATGCGGTGGAACGGCGCCCCGTAGGTCGTCCGGTGTCCCGCGATCGACGCGTTGCCGGGCTGGCCGGGGAACGGTGTGTCCGGGTAGTGGCCCGGACCCTTCTTCAGATCGTTGCGGCTGACTCCCTCGACGACGATCTTGTCGAGTCCGATCTCCGGGATCTCGATGCGAGCCATCGCGTCGCCCGCCTCGGGGAGTTCGAGGAGGCCTTCAGGGATGGTCGAGTTCGTCGTCGTGGTCGTGTCGTCGGTGGGCTCGGAAGTCGGGGTGATGGGGGTCGTCGGGTCTGGCGCCTCGACGAGAAGCGACTCGAACTCGGACTCGAGATCGCCCTGAGCACGGGCCTCGGCGATGTTCGTGCCCCAGAGCTGGTATGCCACGAACAGGAGGATGATGACGCCGGTCCAGATGAGGACGCGTCCGATTCCACCGAGCATCTTGGCCAGCCGCACGCCGGCAGCGTAGGGGCTCTTGGAGCCATCCAGAGGTCGTCGGTACCGTTGTGCCGGTTCCATGACGCCCGCCGTCCCTCTTCCTGCGGTCGTGTTGCAGGCGGCAGTCGTGCTCCTCGACCGGTTCCCCGCTCTCGCCGGCGTCGATCTCGACGTCGGCCGTGGGGAGATCGTGCTCCTGCGCGGGCCGAACGGTGCGGGCAAGACCACCGTGTTGCGCGCGTGCGCCGGTCTGGTGCGTGTGGTCCAGGGACGAGCGGAGGTCCTCGGCGTCGACGTGGCCGCCACACCGCGGGCGGTTCGCCGGCGGGTGGGGATGTTGGCGCACGACGACGCGCTCTACGCCGACCTCGATGCCGTCGACAACGTCCGGTTCTGGGCACGGGCTGCCGGCGCTGCAGACGTCGACGCCGACCGGGCGCTCGCGCGCTGCGGCATCCAGGGTCGGCTGGCGTCGGTTCCTGCCGCCCGGCTGTCGACCGGCCAGCGACGCCGCACCGCGATGGCCGCTCTCGTCGCCCGCCGTCCCGAGCTCTGGCTTCTCGACGAGCCACACGCCGGACTCGACCGGTCGGGGCGCGACCTGGTCGACCAACTGGTCGTCGACGCCGCGGCCGCCGGCGCCACCGTCTTGTTCGCCAGCCATGAACTCGACCGGGCCGAGGCGCTCTCGACCCGGATCGTCACGATCGCCGGCGGCGTCGTCCGCGACGACACGGCTCGTACCGAGGAGGGCGTAGCCGGTGCTCGCTGACGCATGCCTCATCGCAGGAAAGGACCTGCGTATCGAGCTGAAGTCGAAGGTCGGTCTCGGCCAGATGGTGCCGTTCGCCGTGCTCCTGCTGGTGCTGTTCGGCCTCGCGCTCGATCCGGACAGCGGCGTTCTCACCCGCGCCACGCCGGGGCTCTACTGGATCGCGGTGTTGTTCTCCGGCCTGCTGGCCGTCCAGCGGGCGTTCGCCGTGGAATCGGCGCCGGGGGTCGCCGAGGCGCTGCGGTTGTCCGGCATCGACCCTGCTGGCTACTTCTTGGGCAAGTTCGCCGCCGTCGCCGTCCAGTTGGTGGTGCTCCAGGTGGTCCTGGTGGCAGGGGTCGTCGTGCTCTACGGCGCCGATCTCGCCGGCCCACTGCTGCTCGTCGCCACCGCCGTGGCCGCGACGGTCGCGATCGCCGCCGCCGGTACGCTCTACGGCGTGCTCGCTGCCGGTCTGCGGGTGCGGGACACCCTCGTTCCGCTCCTACTGCTCCCGGCGTTGGCGCCGGTCCTCCTCGGTGCCACCCGCGCGTCGGAAGCCGCCCTCGACGGCGGACTCGGCGACGGGTGGGGCTGGTGTGGGCTGCTGGCCGCATTCGGCGTTCTCTACGTCGGCTTCGGACTCCTGTTCTTCGGCACGCTCCTGGAGGAGACGTGAGATGACGACACTCACCCCCACGACCGATGATGCGGTCGACGACGCCCGGGTCTCGACAGGTTCGCGGTCCACGCGGATCCTCGGGATCGTGATCCTGCTCGGGTCGGCGGTCGGCGCCTACCTCGGCCTCGTGACCAGCGACGCCGATCGCATCCAGAAGGACGCCGTCCGTCTCTTCTACGTGCACGTTCCCGTCGTGTCGCTGATGTACATCCCGGTGATCCTGTGCACCGTCGCCTCGATCATGTGGCTCCGCAAGCGGAGCGACGGCTGGGACGCACTCGCATCCTCCTCGGCGGAGGTCGCCGCCGTCTTCGTCGGGCTCGGCCTCGTCACCGGCGCACTCTGGGGTGAGATCACCTGGGGCACCTACTGGACCTGGGACGCCCGCCTCACCTCCACCGCCCTGCTGTTCCTCCTGCTCCTCGGCTATCTGGCACTGCGTCGGTACCCGGCCGAGCCCGAAGCCCGCTCGAAGGTCTCGGCCATCGTGGGCATCCTGCTCGTCCCCAACGCGATCCTCGTGCACTACTCGGTCTCGTGGTGGCGGTCGCTGCACCAGGACGCCACCCGCGGCTTCGACACCACGATGGACGGGAACCAGCTGTCGACCTACGCCGTTGCACAGGTCGTGTTCGTCCTGATCCTGATCTGGCTCCAGATCCACGCGTTCCGCAATGCCTGGCTCACGCTCCGGGCCGAGCGCGGCGATCTCGACATCGCCCTGGCCGAACGCATGGCCGACGACGATCCCACCGGAGGCATCTGATGCTGCTCGCCTACACCGACGTCGGGACCATCGTGTTCGGCTGGGGAGTGACGGTGTGCGCCGTCGGTGGCTATGCCGCCGTCCTCATCCGCCGCGGCCGGCGCCTGAGTCGTGTCGTCCCGCCCGAGGACCGTCGATGGAGCTGAATGCCCCGTTCGAGAACGACGACGACATCGACGGCCTCGACCTCACACCCCGCACCGCGCCCCCGATCCGCGGGGGTGACGACCAGAAGCGCAAGCGCCTCCTCGTCGGGGGATTCCTCGCGCTCATCCTCGTCGTCCTCGGCGTCGTGGCCTGGCAGGGGCTCTCCAACGCTGCCCTGTACTTCCGGACCGCCGACGAGGCGGTCGAGCAGCGCGAGGAGCTCGCCGATCGTCGGTTCCGGATCGAGGGGATCGTCGTCCCCGGGTCGGTCGAACAGGACGGTGTTGCCGTCCGCTTCGTCATCGAGAGCAACGACGTCCAGGTCGCCGTGGCCCACGAGGGCGATCCGCCCGACCTGTTCCAGGAAGAGATCCCGGTCGTGCTCGAGGGGCACTGGAGCCAGACGGACGACGTGTTCGAGAGCAACGGCATCCTCGTGAAGCACACCGAGGAATACGAGTCGGACAACCCCGACCGCACCGACGAGTTCGTCGGCGAAGAATGAACGCGATTCTCGGATCGGCCGGGGTGATGCTCGGTCTCGTCTCCTGCGCGGCCGGTGTGGTCACGATCGCGGTCGGTATCGGTCGTGGGCGTCCTGCGCTCGTGCGTACGGGTCGGACCTATGCGTTCATGGCGCTGGCCGGCGCGCTCCTGGCGACATTCGCGATGGAGCGAGCGCTCATCACTCGCGATTTCTCCGTCCAGTTCGTCGCCGACAACGGGTCGTCACGCACGCCCGCACTCTTCAACGTGGCCACCATGTGGTCTGCGCTCGAGGGATCGATCCTGCTGTGGGGCCTGATCCTGGCCGGGTACACGGCGCTGATCGCCCAGAAGTTCCGCGACCGTCTGGACGATGCCCTCGTCGGATGGGCCCTCCTCACCATGCTCGCCGTCGGCGTCTTCTTCTTCGCCTTGATGACCGGCCCCGCCAACCCGTTCGACTCGGTGACCGTACCAGCAGGCTTCGACGGCCCGGGACCGAATCCTCTGCTCCAGAACCACCCGCTGATGGCGTTCCACCCGCCGATGCTGTACCTGGGCTACGTCGGGTTCACCGTCCCCTTCGCGTTCGCCATCGGTGCGCTCGTCACCGGCCGGGTGGGGGAGGGCTGGCTGCTCGTCACCCGACGCTGGACGCTCTTCGCCTGGGGCTTCTTGACCTTCGGGATCGTGCTCGGTGCCTGGTGGAGCTACGAGGTGCTCGGCTGGGGCGGCTACTGGGCGTGGGATGCCGTCGAGAACGCGTCGCTGCTCCCGTGGCTCACCGGGACCGCCTACATCCACTCGGTCATGGTGCAGGAGCGACGCGGGATGCTCCGGGTCTGGAACCTGTCGCTGCTCTGTGCAACGTTCGCCCTCACGATCCTGGGCACGTTTCTCACTCGTTCCGGTGTCATCGACTCGGTGCATGCGTTCAGCGAGTCGCAGATCGGGCCATGGCTGCTGTCGTTGTTCGCGGTGATCGTGCTCGTCACCGTCGGCCTCATCGGTTGGCGCGGCGACCGGCTCCGAGCCCCCGGGCAGATCGACTCCCCGATCTCGCGTGAGGGTGCGTTTCTCGCCAACAACGTCCTGTTCGCGGCGTTCGCATTCGTGGTCCTGCTCGGGACGGTCTTCCCGCTCGTGGTCGAGGCGATCTCGAACGAGCGACTGTCCGTCGGCGTGCCGTACTTCAACCGCATGACCATGCCGATCGGCCTGTTGTTGCTGTTCCTCATGGCCATTGCTCCGGTCCTCCCGTGGCGCAAGGCCTCCGAGGAACTGCTCAGGGTCCGGTTGTTCTGGCCGGCCGTGGCGGGCGTCGTGGCGGTGCTCGTCACCGTCGTCACCGGATCTCGTGGGCTGGCGCCCGTCTTGGCGTTCGGTCTCGGTGGCTTCGCCGGCGGCGCGGCCTTCCGCCAGATCGTTCTCGCCACTCGCCGGCAGGGGTGGCGAGGCCTCGTCGGTCGGACGAACGGGGGGATGATCGTCCATCTCGGTGTCGTCGTCATCGCCATCGCGTTCGCCGCGTCACAGTCCTACGTCGCCGAGACCGAGCTCCGGCTCACGGTCGGCGACGTGGCCACGGTCGGCAGCCACACGCTCGTCTACGAGGGCATCGAGGTCACCGACAGCTCGGAGAAGACGAGGACGGCCGCGCTCGTGCGTGTCGACGGCGAGGTCTTCCGCCCAGCCATCGACCTGTTCGCATTCGGCGGCCAGTCGATCGGCGCGCCGTCGGTCTCCACCAGCCTCGTCGAGGACGTGTATCTCACCCTCCTCGAACGACCGGAGAACGAGACCGATCCGGTCGTCATTCGCGTCGTGCTCCAGCCACTGGTCACCTGGCTGTGGATCGGCGGCGGGATGATGGCCGTCGGCACTGCACTCGCAGCGTTCCCCGGCCGACGTCGACGACCGACGGCGCCCACGTCGGAGCCGCTCCCCGAACGTGAACCGGTGGGTGCATCATGAACCGAAGTCGCCTCGCCGCCTGGGTCGCGATCCCCGTACTCGTCGTGATGCTGGCGTTCCTGGCTGTCCTCGCCGTCAGCGATGGTGGCGACAGCTCGTCGTCCCCCTCGCCATTGCTTCTTCGCCCGGCACCCGCCATCGTCGGCGAGACGATCGACGGGGAGCCCTTCGATCTCGAGACATACGACGGCCAGTTCGTCGTCGTCAATTTCTTCGCGACGTGGTGCATTCCCTGTCGACGTGAGCATCCCGAGCTCGTCAACTTCGAGCGACGTCACACCGTCGCGGACGATGCCGCGGTGATCTCCGTGGTCTACGACGCCAAGGTGGGCACGGTCCGCGACTTCTTCGACGAGAACGGGGGCGACTGGCCGGTGGTCATCGATCCCGACGGCCGAACCGCACTCGAGTACGCCGTCACCGGGGTCCCGGAATCGTTCCTCATCGACCCCGACGGGGTCATCGTGTGGCACTCCCGCGAGGGATTCTCCTCCTCGTTCGTCGATCAGGTCCTCCGAGCGCAGCAGGTGGCCCAGGGATGAGTTCGCTCAGCAGCGCCCGCTGGCCGTGGCTCCTGCTCGTCGCGCTCCTCGTCGGCGGTCTCGCGGTCGCCACCGTCGGCGACACGGGCCCCCAGACGTCCGCGGAGCGAGCGCGAGGCCTGGCAGAGGGCATCAAGTGTCCGACGTGTCAGGGCCAGTCCGTCGCCGACTCCGACGCGACCGCGGCACGGAGCATCCGTACCGAGATCGCCCGCCGGCTCGAGGAGGGCCAGACCGACGACGAGATCCGGGACTACATCGGCGGTCTCTATCCCGACTCGTCCCTGACCCCGCCCCGCACCGGCGTCGCCGGACTCGTGTGGTTCCTCCCGGTCGCACTGTTCGTGGGCGCCGTCGGCGGCCTGGTGGCCGTGTTCCGCTCGTGGCGGACGCCACCCGATCTCGAGGTCTCCGACGCGGATCGTGACCTCGTCGAAGAGGCCCGACGTGCGGCCCGACCCTGACGAGCTCGCAGCACTCGAGGAGCGGCGTGACTTCCTGCTTCGATCCCTGACCGATCTCGATCGTGAGCTCGCCGCCGGCGACATCGACGAGGTCGACCACCGCACGCTGACCGCTGACTACACCGCCCGTGCCGCCGACGTGTTGCACGCCATCGAAGACGGTCGCGCTGCTCTGGCGACACCGAACCCGCCGACGTCGCTCGGTCGTCGCCTGGTGGCGGTCGGCGGGGTCGTCGTGGTCGCGGTCCTCGCGGGGGTCTTGGTGGCACAGGCCTCGGGTAGTCGCGGCAACGCTGGCCTCACGGGGCTCGACGTCGGCGCGACGTCGGCGCGTTCGGGCGACTGTCTCGCGATGGAGCAGTCCGGAGAGACGGCCTCGGCGCTCGACTGCTACTCAGAGATCCTCGACTCGCTCCCCGGGAACGTCTCTGCGCTCACGTTCCGAGGGTGGCTGCGGATCCGCGAGTCCGATCTCGACGCCGGAATCGCCGATCTCGACTCGGCCATCCAACTCGACCCTGACGCGACCTCGCCGTACGTCTTCCGCGCCAGCGGACGGTCACGCTCCGGTGATGCGCCCGGTGCGGTCGCCGACCTTGCGTCGTTCTACGCGAGCGACGCATCCGAGGAGGAACGATCGCTGGCCGATGAACTCGTCCCGAAGGTGGTCGCGGCTGCGCTGGTCACGTGTATCGCCGGCGACACCGACGGTTCGCTGGAGCCGGTCGACGTGGTCGTCTGCTATCGCGACGTGCTCGAGATCGACCCCGAGAATCCGGAAGCGAGTGTCTACTTGGGTTGGCTGCTTGCTCGCGCTGGGCTGACCGACGATGCCCGCAAGCTGCTCGACTCGGGACTGGACGGCGACCCGTCCATCGCTCCGGGCTACGTGTTCCGGGCGGCCCTCCTGGCGCACCTCGGAGAAGTTGACGCAGCACGCGCCGATCTGGCGAGCTTCGAGGCCGCCGATACGTCCGACGGTCCGTCGGCCGCTGCCGACCGAATTCGAGCAGCGATCGACGCGGGCGAAGATCCGCTCGCGGGCTGACCTAGCGCCCGCGTGGTGGGGTCAGATAGGAGCCTGCGCCCCAGCCGTGTTTCTTCGAGTACTGCACGATCCAGGTCGATGCCTTCTGCCAGATGAGCCGGTCGTCGTGAGTCATGCCCCGGTCGACCAACTCGTACAGGAGCGCCGGGATCACGTCCCCGTGGCTGCTGAACACGAGCGTCTTCTTGCGTTCGGCCTCGTCGAGCAAGGAGCTGATGTCCGGTCGATTCGGTCCTTCGAACAGTCGATCATCGTCGTGGACGTCGAGGCCGAATTCGGCGGCGAGCGGTTCGACTGTCTGACGACAACGGACGGTGGGCGAGGTCAGGATCCGGGCCGGCTCGTGGGGCGCGAGCTTGTTGGCGAGCGTTTTGGCCTGGGCGAGCCCTCGGTCGCTCAGCGGCCGCAGACGGTCGTCTCCGTCCCACGACTTGCGCACACCGGCGTGGGCGTGACGGACGATGAGGAGGGTCACGACGCGAAATGTAGGACACGGAGCGGCCGTTCTTGTCAGCAGGCATCCGTACCGTCGTCGCCATGTTCGATGCATCCGATCTGGACCCAGCGTTCCTCGCCCGCGTGCGTGCCGACGAGCCGAGGCTGTGGCCGAACCACATCCGCCTCGTGCGACTCGCCCACGGCACCCACACCGACGAACTCTCGACGATCGACGCCGAGCTGGAAGTCCTCGCCGCTCGTCGCCGAGCCGTCCTGGACCGCATGGCGACGTTGCGGCCTCGCCTCTGGCCGGAGTCTCACCGCCGACACATACGGCGAGCCGCTCGGGTCGACGAGCGAGTGCTGCCGCCGGCGCCGATGGATGCCGACGTGTTGGTCGGGGTCGAGCTGCGGCAGGTGCTGGTCGGGATCGTTCGACGACACGGTGAGGTGTCGCTGCGCGAGCTCCATGGGCTGATCCATCGTTACGGCTACGAGCTCGGGAGCGACCGCCCCGTCCAACGACTGGGAGATGCCGCTGCGTACGAGGAGCGAGCGGGCCGGCTGCGTCGCGTCGCTCGCGGTGTCTACGGGCCAACGGTCGACTCGGGGGATCCGCTGGACGCGACAACGCCCCTGCCGTGGGATCGCCCTGACCCAGACGGTCCGCCGCCCATCGATCCAGACGTCGCCGCCGATCCCGAGCGTTGGAGCGATCAACGCTGGCCGTCGGAAGCACAACGCGGCAGCTCCTACCTCCCACCGCCGGTCGATCCGTCGCAACGGTCGCTCGGTGAAGACCTGACCGCCCACGTCACGGCGACACGCCACCGCCTCGCCCAACTCATCACCGACCGCCACCGCCGCCCCCAACGCCACCGCCCGGTCCCATTCACCCCGTTCGGGCCCTTGGGCGACGATTCGTCAACGAATCGGTCCCCAGGGTCAGGGAACGACGATCGCGGGGGACGGCCGACGCCGAAGGGGGATGTCGAGGAGAGTGACGATGGGGTGCCCTGATCAGGTTCGGTGGCCGAGGGATCGGAGTTCGGCGAGTACTTCAGGGAGCGCAACGGCGAGAGCGTCGACGTCGTCGGATGCGGACGTCCATCCCACCGACAATCGGAGGGAGCGGTGCGCGTCCACGCCCATGGCCGCCAACACCGGTGATGGTTCGAGGTCGGCCGACGCACAGGCACTTCCCGAGTGAGCGTTGATGCCCCGTCGGTCGAGTCCGAACAGGACTGCCTGCGGCTCGACATCGGCGATGCCCAGACACACCAGATGTGGCAGACGATTCGTGGGATCGCCGTACAGCGTGACGCCTTCGAGACCGACGACTGCCGAGCGGAGATCGTCGGTCAGCGCTGCCTGGCGGTGAGATTCTGCTGCGACGTCGATCGACTCGACGGCGGCGGCGAGGCCCAGGGCGCCGGCGACGTTCTCGAGCCCGGCCCGGCGGTCCAGTTCCTGATCGCCGCCCGCCAGCAATGGACGGAGCCGGACACCCCGCCTGACCAGGAGAACCCCGGTGCCGGCTGGGCCGCCGAGCTTGTGGCCGCTGAGCGAGACGATGTCGGCACCGAGCGCGCCGAAGTCGATCGGGACACGCCCTCCCGCCTGCGCGGCATCGACATGGACCAGGACTCCGCGATCCCGACACGCCACGACGACGTCCTGCACCGGCTGGATCGTGCCGACCTCGTGGTTCCCAAACTGGACGTGGACCAGCGCGGTTGCATCGTCGACGCCTGCCAGCACGTCAGCAGGATCGACACGACCACCACCGTCGACCGCGACGGCCCGGACCTCGCCGTGCATCGCCGCGGACAGGCGGACGGCCGAATGCTCCACCGCGGGGACGACCTGGTTGTCGCCACGCTCGGCTGCACCCCAGCACGCAGCAGCGATCGACTCGGTCGCTCCCGAGGTGAAGACGACCTCCCGAGGACGAGCTCCGAACGCCGAGGCAAGGCGCTCGCGAGCATCCTCGAGCACGGCGCGTGCGTGCACCCCGTCGGTGTGAACGCGTGACGGGTCGCCCACGATCGTCGTCAGCGCCTCGATCATCGCCGCGCGAGCGGCCGGCCGCAGCGGAGTCGTGGACGCGTGATCGAGGTCGTGTCGAGGCATCGCCACGGTCAGGTCGGAATGGTCAGGACGAGGTCACGACGGTGACGCACGTCTCCGAGCCGAGCGGGATCGACGTCTCGGTCAATGGCCTCGTGTCGCCGTAGAGCGACGACAACATCCCCTTCACGAGTCCACGGTCGACCGCGCAGATCACCGGGTGCTCGATCGCCGTGTCGCCGAAGGGGCAGTGCTGCGCCACGATGCGCAACTCCTCGCCCTGTTTCTCGGCATGAGCGGCGAAGCCATGGGCGGACAAAGCGTCCGCCACGACATGGAGTGACGACCGGAATGAGCGCTGCGCCTGATCCGTGGGACCCATGGTCGAGGCCAGCGTGCGTCCGTACTCGATCCCGACCTCCTCAGCCATCGCCGCGGCCTGGTCGGCGGGCAACAACGCCAACGCTCGCCCGAGGAGCGAGACGAGGAGGTCGTCATGGCGTACAGGGAACTGGATGGCGTCGTCGGACGCGGTCGCCTTGTAGCGCTTCGATGGGCGACCGGCACCGCCGCCGTCGGTCCGAGCGGTCGTGACCTCGACGTAGCCCCCACCGGCCAGCTTGTCGAGGTGGTGGCGGGCGACGTTGGAGTGGAGATCGAACTGCGCCGCCACGGCGGAGGCGGTCACACCGGCGTCGAGGTCACGGAGCCACAGGAAGATGTCTCGCCGAGTCGGATCACCGAACGCCGAGGTGATCGCCGTGACGGCCGAAGCGAAGTCGGTTGCACTCAGGGGCGCGGGTTGCGGGGTGGGTGATTCCGCAGGCACCTCGGTATTCTACCTACGCGGATAGGGGAAATACCCCGGCTCCATCGGCCACGACCTCCGCAACCATGAAGGGTCCCACGTTGCCCACCGAAGACCAGATCATCGAGGCCCTCCGGCCTGTCGAAGACCCCGAACTGCACCGGAGCATCGTCGATCTCGGCATGATCCGCTTCGTCCGCATCGACGCTGCGTCGATCCACGTGGAGATCGCCCTCACGGTCTCGGGCTGTCCATTGAAGAACGAGATCGAGAGCCGCGTCGGCGAGGCCGTGCATGCCCTCGACGGCGTCGACTCGGTTCGGGTCACGTTCGACGTGATGACCGACGACGAACGGGCCAAGGTCCGAGAGCTCATGGTGGGCGATCCCCAGGCGACGGCCGGCAGCCAGGCTGCCCACGGCCACGCCGAAGGGAGGACGATCCCGTTCGCGGACCCGAAGTCGAAGACCCGTGTGCTCCTGGTCGCGTCCGGCAAGGGCGGGGTCGGCAAGTCCTCCGTCACCACCAACCTGGCAGTCAGCCTCGCCAAGCGTGGGCACAAGACTGCGATCGTCGACGCCGACGTGTGGGGCTTCTCCATCCCGCGGATGCTGGGCATCGACCGGCCACCCGTCGTCATCGACTCGATGCTCGTCCCGCCCGAAGCGCACGGCGTCTCGTGCATCTCCATGGGCTTCTTCGCCGAGGAAGACCAGGCCGTCATCTGGCGTGGACCGATGCTGCACAAGGCACTCGAGCAGTTCCTCACCGACGTCTACTGGGACGACCCGGACTTCTTGGTGGTCGACCTTCCGCCCGGCACGGGCGACATCTCGATCTCACTCAGCCAGTTCCTGCCCCGCGCTGAGGTCTACGTGGTCACGACCCCGCAGCCGGCAGCTCAGCGGGTGGCCCAGCGTGCGGCGTTCATGGCCGAGAAGGTCAACCTCGAGGTCAAGGGCGTCATCGAGAACATGTCGTTCTTCACCGGCGACGACGGCAAGCGCTACGACATCTTCGGCTCCGGTGGTGGCGAGGAGTTGGCGGCGCGCATCGACGTGCCGCTCCTCGGGAAGATTCCGCTGGTTCCCTCGCTGCGCGAGGGCTCCGACACCGGTCGGCCCATCGTGTCGGAGGAGCCAGAGTCCGACGCTGCTGCCGCGTTCGACGAGATCGCCCGCGCCATCGTCGAGGATCTCGCTCCCACCCGGCGACACCATCCGGAACTCAAGATCCTCTGACGCGTCTCGCGGTCAGCAGGTCTCGGAGACGGCCGCGCGGATCGCGGAGACGAGCGGTTCGGCGTCGCCGTTCTTGAGCCGGAGCGGCACGTCGTGTCGGGCCATCTCCTCGCGGACGAAGTCGCCTGCGACGGCCGAGTAGGCGATGATCTTCACGTCGGGACAACGACGTCGCAGCTCTGGGATGGCCTCGAATCCGTTCATGGTGGGCATCAGCAGGTCGAGGATGATGACGTGAGGATTCATGGCCTCGCACATCTCGATCGCTTCGATGCCGTCGGTCGCCTCGCCCACGACGGAGATCCCGAACTGGCGGAGCTGGAGCTTGAGCAGGAGTCGGATGTCGTCCTCGTCGTCCGCGACCACGACCTCGATGCCGTCGGCAGGGTTCACGAGGCTGTCTCGATCGATCGCGGCAAGACGAGGCGGGCGGAGAACTGCGTCGCGGTCGACTCGATGAGCACATCGCCATCGTCGACTCGTGCAAGCGCTCGGGCCGCAGGGAGTCCGATGCCGAGTCCGGCGGTCCGGGTCACGGCGCTCTCGCCCCGGAAGAAGACCTCGAAGCTCAGTTCCAGATTGG
>JBBSLH010000044.1:0-16470 GCA_038255425.1 Acidimicrobiales bacterium | reverse complement strand
CCGAGGTTGAACGCGACGAGGCACGACGACAGCGCCGGGACGGCGATCATGGCGCCCCGGGCTCCGGCGCCCAGGCCGAACTGCTGCTCGAGGTGCACGGGGAACGCCGTGAGGAACCCACCGAAGATCATCACGAACACCAGGACTCCGGACCCGAGCGTCGCCAACACCACGGGATTGCGCAACGCGACGCGAGCAGCCCGCACTTGGTCGAGCACGGCGGCCGACGACGACGGTCGGTCGTCGGGGAGGATGCGCCACACTGACGCTGCCGCCGGGAGCCCCACCGCGTAGAGGAGCAGCGACGTCCGCCATCCCGCCACCTCGGCGACGACCCCGCCCAGCGGCGGCCCGACCGCGAGGCCGAGCGTCAGGACCGCAGCGTTGCGTCCGATGAGTGCCGTCCGCTCGACGCCGTCCCAGTGGTCGCTGATCAGGACCACCGCCAGATTGATGAGCCCGGCGGTCCCGAACCCCTGGAGCAGTCGAGCCACGACGAGCAATTCGAACGTCGGTGCCGATGCTGCGCACAGACCGAAGACGGAGAACGCGAGGAGGCAGGGCGTCAGCACGTTGCGACGGCCGTAGCGGTCGGCGGCGAGCCCGATGGCGGGAGCGACCACGATCCCGGGGAGCGATCCGGCGGCGACGACGAACCCTGCGCTCGAGTCGGAGCGGCCGAAGTCGGCGACGATGTCGGGCAGCGACGGGCCGATGAGCGTGTTGTTGAGGATGCCGGTGATCGTGATGCCGAAGATCAACAGCTTCGGCGGCCTCGCTGCGCTCACGCCACCGGCTGCGCTGGCGCGGAGGCGGGTCGGCACCCGTCCGGCTTCCCCGACCGGTTCACGTGCCGACCCGCAGCACCAGGATTACATGGAATGACATGAAACGTCAACCGTCGGCGAAGCGACTGGCGAATCCGATCCGCAGTGCTGGACGGAAGAAGCGCTCGACCCACACATAGAGCGAACCGAGGATCCGGTCGAGTTCGCCGTCGTCGATGGCGTCGTTCGGCAGGGAACCCGACAGGAAGATCGCGTCCTCGTCGCCGATCCCGAAGGCCGCGCCCATCAGACCCGTGTTGCGGCGGAGCAGGAAGGCGTAGAACTCCTCGTGGTTCTCCTCCGGCGCCGGCATCACATAGGTCTCGTAGTGGAGCGTCCGCTGCTGGAGGTGCAACCAGATGGAGAAGACGTCCTTCTCCTCCCCGGTGACGCGCACGAACCAGCGCAAGGTGTCGGCGTCCTCGTCCCGTTCAGTTGCGACGACGACCGGATTCTCGGCCAACTGCTCGGCGAGCCAGTCCTCGATCGTGGTGACGAGGGCCTGGAGTTCTTCGGGACTGGATGCGTGCTGCACCGGCCCAGTCTGGACGAGTTGCTACGCGGCGCGGCAGAGCACGAGCGAGCGGGCGGCGACGTCGTCGTAGACCCGTCGCAGGCGCGCTGCCGTGGTCGACCAGGTGTAGTCGCGGGCGACACGCACGCCCCCGGCGGCGAGATGCGCCGCGAGGTCGGCGTCGGCGAGCACAGCGTCGGCGTGGACTGCGAAGCGCTCGGCGTCGCGGTCGGGCACCAGGAAGCCGGACGAACCATGCCGGACCAGCGTCCGGAGACCGCCCACCTGGGTGGCGATGACGGGGGTTCCGCAGGCAGCCGCTTCGAGCGCCACCAGACCGAAGCTCTCGGACCGGCTGGGGACGAAGACGAGGTCGGCGGCCCGGTAGAAGGTCGAGAGCAGGTGGTGAGGCTGGGCGGGGACGAAGCGGATGCGATCGATGACTCCGAGTTCGCGAGCCAGCGCGGTCACCTCGGCCAAGTGGGCGTCGCCAGCGGCACCGCTGGTGCCGCCGACAGCGACGAGGACTGCGTCGGACCGCTCCATCGCCGCGAGTGCTCGTACGGCGACGTCGAGGCCCTTGAGCGGTTGGATGCGTCCGACGAAGAGCAGGACCGGGTGATCACCCAGATCGAGGTCGAGCGCGAAACGTGCGCCGGTACGGTCGCCGGGGCTGAAGAAGGCGTGATCGACGCCGGGAGGGACGATCTCGATACGCGTCGGGTCGGCGTCGTAGTGCTCGACCAACTCGTGGGCCTCGGCCGAAGCATTGGCGAGGATCGCATCGGAGCAACCGATGATCTCTCGCTCGGCCCGGATCCGGTACCCGGGTTCGGCGTCGCCGGCCAGCGACTTCACTGCGCCGAGCGTGTGGAACGTCGACACGAGCGGGAGGTCGAGTTCGTGCTTGATCGTGTGACCGGCCACGCCGGAGAGCCAGTAGTTGGCGTGCACCGCGTCGACGGGATGACCTTCGAGGTGGGTCAGGACACCCTTGGTGAAGTCGCCGACGGTGTCGACCAGCGACTCCTTGGCGAGATCGGGATCGCCGGCGTCGACGTGCACGACACGGAATCCAGGCTCGATGTCGACGACGTCGGGGAGATCGGGATGATGGCGGCGGGTGTACACCTGGCAGTCGACACCCGCCTGCGCCAGCGCTCCGACCAGTTCGCGGACGTAGACGTTCATCCCGCCGCCATCGCCGGATCCCGGCTGGACGAGCGGAGAGGTGTGGAGCGAGAGCACCCCGAGACGTTGCACGGCTGCGTCAACGCTCCCGGTCGTCAGAAGATTCCGGATCGGGCGAATCTGGTTCTGATGATTCTTCGGCGAGTGGCGACCCCGCCTCGGCCCGGAACGACTGGTAGATCCGGATCAGCGCCTGGCGCTGGTCGACCGAGAGCGAGCTGTCGCGACGGATCTCGCCCACGACGTCGACCTGGCCGTCACGCTCTTCGAGGATGCCCGCACGCACATAGAGCGACTCGGCAGAGATCGACAGCGCCCGTGCGATCTGCTGCAAGATGTCGGCCGACGGCTTCCGGAGTCCCCGCTCGATCTGGCTGAGATAGGGGTTGGAGACGTCGGCGAGCTCCGCCAGCTTTCGGAGCGAGAGATGCGTCGTTCGACGCTGCTCTCGGATGAACGCGCCGAGGTCACCCCAACGATCGGCCGCAGTGTCGGGCGCGGGCGGGTCGATCTCGGGCACCCGCGAACTCAGGAGGCGGAGGTGAGCAGTTCTCGTGCCGCGTCGAGCAGGTCGACGGCCGAGAACGGTTTGGTCATGTAGCGGTCGGCGCCGGCAGCCATCGCAGCCTCGCGGGTCTCGGCGTCATCGCGGGCGGTGAGCATCAGGACCTTCGTGCGTTCGTGCGGGATCTGGCGGCACACCTCGACGCCGTCGATGCCGGGCATCATCACGTCGAGGACGACGAGCTGCGGACCCCGAGGTCCGCCCATCGAGCGCAGGAGGGTGAGCGCTGCGGGCCCGTCGGACGCCTCGGCGACCTGGTAGCCATCGGCCTCGAGCACGGACCGGACCACCTTGCGGACGTCGGGCTCGTCATCGACGATCAAGATCGCGGGCGGCATCTCTTCCATGGGCCCCAAGTCAACCACCTCGCCGCCAAAACCGTCGCAGCGGCCGGACAAGACACAGGCAACGGGGGCGACCGGAATCCGGAGAAGCCGCCATGGTGCGTGTGCAATGCCAGCCCGGAGGGAGCCGCAGGCGACCGGGCAAGGGAGCGTGCCCAACAGCTCCGTGCAACGTGGGGCTCCCGCAGCGAAGCGAGGAAGCCCCGATGTCACGGAAGCCCGATGTCACGGACGCCCCAAGGTCACGTCAACAGGCTGTCGACCGTCTCTTCGCCCGACTTGTAGCGCCGGGTGAGCTCGTCCTCGAGGGCATCGATCCGGTCGAACAGCGAGCGACGGAGCCCGGACACCTTCTGTTCGAATCCGGCGAGGGCCTGGCGTGCTTCGTCGAGGTCGTCGTCGGACAGCGCGCTCGGGTCGCCGAGGTGCGCGTCGGTGATGATGCCGTCGAGTTCGTCCTGGAGGTCGTCGTCGATGGTGCCGGTGCCGATGCTCGACGGGAGACGTCCGGTTCCCTCACTGCGGGTGCTGCCAGCGAGCAGTGCGGGGAGCCGAGCGATGAGATCTTCGAGATCGTCGCCCGATCCGCCATCGCTGCGACGGCCCTGTTCGGCGGTGACGACGTCGAGGCGACCCTGGACGAGTCGACGCAGATACGACAGTCCTGTCTCGATCTCCTTGCAGGCGGCGCGTCGGCTGCGGACGTCGACCATGGACAAGGCCGCGACATCACCGAGGTAGTCGTCGGCGAGGATTGCTTCGAGAGTCTCTTTCACGGGTCGCTCCTGCGGGACGCGGCGCATCTGGCGCCTTCGAACGGTACCGCATGGCCACCGGCGACGGCATCGGCCCTGGCCGTACTCAGCGGACGAACGCGTCGATCCCGAGATACCACAGGGGTGCGGCCAACAGGAGTGAGTCGACACGCCGCAGCGCGGGAGCAAGGGCACGGGAATGCGGGAGCATCGCGGTGGCGAGGTACTGGCCGGCCAGAGCGAGCGGAGCGACGAGCAGCCCGAAGATCATCGCCTCGCCGACGTCGAAGGGCGGGAATCCGCCGGCGGCGATCGCCATCGACATCACCAACACGGCGGCAGCGCCCGCCAGTGGTCCTTCGACGTTGTTCGCAGCACCAGAGCCGACGAGGTAGTCCCCGGCCTCGTACGCCGATGCAAGGAACACGATGGCGATGGCGGCCCAGATCTCGCGATCGGCGAGAAGGACGAGGGAGCCGCCGGCGACCGCCAGCGGCAGGGTGCACTGCAAAATGGTCCCGACGTTCGCCATCGAGACACGAGGGCCTGCATCGTCCGTGCCGGATTCGAGCGACACCGCGATGGCCAGTCCCGCGAGTGCCAGCACGCCGAGACCCATGAGTCGGGGCCCGAAGCCGGCGAGGACCACGACCACCGCGGTCGAGCCCAGCGCGGCAGTGGGGTCGACATCTCGACCTCGCGCCCGCCAGGTCCGCAGCGTGTGTGACGCCGCCGCGGCGAACGCGACACCGAAGTAGAGGACGATCCCGACCGTGCCGATGATGAAGGCGCCGATCGCGCCGACGAACCAGAGGATCCCCAATCGCACCCGCGGTCCGTCGATGTCGTAGTGGACACGCCACCGGCTCCCGGAGCGGTCGCGGAGCTTGGCCCGCCGGGCTGCCGCTCGAGCCTCGGCCCGTCCACGACGCCCCTTCGGCTTCGGCTCTCCGG
The DNA here is from genome assembly GCA_038255425.1 of Acidimicrobiales bacterium. Classification (GTDB taxonomy): domain Bacteria; phylum Actinomycetota; class Acidimicrobiia; order Acidimicrobiales; family Salinilacustritrichaceae; genus Salinilacustrithrix. The sequence continues at coordinate 11,320 of JBBSLH010000044.1, read as the reverse complement.
AGGCCCGGCCGCCGGCACGAACCGGCTTCTTCGCGCCCGACGCCGAGCGCGTCCTGGCCTTCGCTGCCGTTGCCATGTCAGATGCCGCCGGAGACCGGGGGCAACACGGCGACCTCGTCGCCGTCCGTGACCGCGTCGTCGCGTTCGGCCGGTTCGCCGTTGACCCAGACCTTGCACGACGGGAGGATGTCGTCGAAGGCCGAACCGAACCGCGCGACCGCCCCGTCGAGGACCGCGCCGACGGTTGCACCCTCGATGGTGTCGCGGTCGGTCCCTGCGGCCTCGCGCGCACCAGCGAACAGTCGGACGGTCGGCATCGACCCAAATCGTACCGACGTGTGCTGAATCGGCCGCAGCCGATGCCGGCGCCTGCCGATACCGTCGACCGCCGTGACCGCTCGAATCCTCCTCGTCCGCCACGGCCAGTCGACGTGGAATGCAGATGGACGCTGGCAGGGCAGCGAAGACCCTCCGCTGTCCACGATGGGTGTCCGCCAGGCGCGCATGGCCGCTGGATCGCTCGGGACGTTCGACCTCGTCGCGGCATCGAACCTCGAGCGTGCGTCGGTGACCGCCACGATCATCGCCGACGAGTTGGGCATCGGGCCGGTGGTCATCGACCCGGCGCTCGCCGAGCGATTCGCCGGCGACTTCCAGGGCCTGACGCGAGCCGAGATCGAAGAACGGTTCCCCGGGTTCCTCGCCGTCGGCAAGCGGCCCACGAACTTCGAGACGAGCGAGTCGGTCGCCGAGCGGGCCGTCGGCGCGCTGGCGCGGATCGCTGCGGAGGTGGGCGAGGAGGGCACGGCGCTGGTCGTGTCACACGGTGGCGTCATCTACGCGCTCGAGGAGGTCGCTGGAGCGTCACGCGACGGCCGACTCGCCAACCTGGGCGGACGATGGTTCGAGATCGGGCCATCGGTGTTCCGCTCCGGCGAAGACGTGCTCCTCGTCGACGCCGACGCCGTCACGGTTCCCAACCAGATCTGAGTAGCGTGGCCGGTCGCCCGAGGGGGTGTAGCTCAGTTGGCAGAGCAGCGGCCTTTTAAGCCGAAGCGCGCGGGTTCGAGCCCCGCCACCCCCACCACGTCAGCCAGGTCCTCTCGGCTGCATCCAACGCCACTCGTCTCCGTCGTGCTGGCGGACGATGGTGGCCGGATTCCCGGCGACGACGGTGCGATCGGGCACGTCGACCGTCACGACCGCGTTGGCGCCGACCACGCTGTTCTCCCCGATGCGGACGTTGCCGCACACCACTGCACCGATGCCCAGCCACGCGCCACGCCCGATCTCGACGCGTCTGCCGTCGCGCAGGCCCTGTTGCTTGATCGGCACACCGACGTCTTCGTAGATGTGGTTCGTGTCGGAGATGTAGACGCGGTCGGCGATCATCGCCTCCTCACCGATCACGACATGGCCCACGGCGGTGATGCGCGGGAAGTGGCCGATGTAGACACCGTCCTCGATGCGGACGGTCACACCACGCTCCGGCACGAGCGCCTCGATGACCGCATGCGAGCCGATCTTCACGAACGTCCCGACGTGGACGCACTGCGGGTTCACGATCGACACCGCCGGCTCGCCGATCTCGCTGTACGGACCGAACGACGCCCACTCGTGGTGCTTCATCCGGGCATTGTCCCCGATCCAGCCGATCCTCGCCGCGGATCTGGCGCGGAACGAGCGGTACCCTCGCTCCTGCTAGGGGAGACGATCCGGGAGAGGTCACCGTGCAACTCGCTCCGAGAGGGCTGACCCGGTCGGTGGTCCGCCTCGGGCAAGCCGCCCAGAATGCGCTCGAAGTCGCCCGTTTCGGCGGACTCGAGACGGGCGAGGAGTCGACGCCGTACGAGGTCGTCTCGTCCCATCGCGTCTACAAGCTCCGGCGCTACGGCGATCCCGGCGGCGGTCCGCGCAAGCCGCCGATCATCCTCGTCCCCCCGATGATGTTGTCGGCCGACGTCTACGACGTGTCGCCGCAGTCGAGCGCGGTCGGACAGCTCGCCGAAGGTGGCATGGATCCGTGGGTCGTCGACTTCGGCGCCCCAGAGAAGGAGGAGGGTGGCCTCGAGCGCACCCTCACCGACCACGTCGTCGCCCTCAGCGCAGCGGTGGACGAGGTCATCGAGGTCACTGGCGGCGACGTCCACCTGTCTGGATACAGCCAGGGCGGGATGTTCTGTTACCAGGCGGCTGCCTACCGGCGGGCCGAGGGCCTGGCCAGCCTGATCACCTACGGAAGCCCGGTCGACACCCACAGCCAGGTGCCGTTCGGGCTCGACGACGAACTCGTCGTCAATGCCATCGACTTCCTCGCCGACCACATCCTTCCCAACGTCTCGGTTCCGGCGTGGGCCAGCAAGGCCGGGTTCCGCATGCTCGACCCGATCGGGACGGTGCGGAACCAGCTAGAGTTCGCGGCGCAGCTCCACGATCGCGACTCACTCCTCCCCCGCGAGGGGCAGCGTCGCTTCCTGATGGACGAGGGCTGGGTCGCCTGGCCCGGTCCCGCGCTCGCCGAACTGGTGAAGCAGTTCATCGTGTCCAACCGGATGCTCTCCGGCGGATTCGTCATCGACGGGCGCCCCGTCACGCTCGCCGACATCGACTGCCCGATCCTCTGTTTCGTCGGGACCAAGGACGACATCGCACCGGAGGAAGCCGTCCGGGCAGTGACCGGCGCGGCACCGGGGGCCGACGTCTACGAGACCCCGCTCGAGGCCGGACACTTCGGGCTCGTCGTCGGCTCGCAGTCCGTGAACGTGACGTGGCCGACCGTCATCGAGTGGGCCGAGTGGCAGCGCGACGGCGGCGATGCGCCGACAGGGGTCGAACGCCTCGACGCCGACCGTCCGTCGATGACGAAACCCAAGAGCGATCTGGAGCGATCCGTGAACCTCGCCGCCAACATCACCGCCGGGATGGGACGAGCCGTCGCCACCGGGACCCGCTTCGGGCTGCGCACTGCGCGAGACCTTGCCGTCGAAGGCGTCGGTTCTCTGATGCGCCTCAACCGGATCGACCAGGTCAAGCCCACCTCGAGGATCTCCATCGGTTCGGTCATCGGCGAGCAGGCGCATGCCGCGCCGGACGACACCGTCTTCCTGTTCGAGGGCCGGGGCCACACCTATCGAGCCGCGAACGAGCGCATCGACAACGTCGTTCGTGGCCTGATCAAGATCGGTGTGCGACGCGGATCACACGTCGGCGTCCTGATGGACACCCGCCCCAGCGCGCTCGGCGTCGTCGCCGCACTGAACCGGATCGGCGCAGTCGCGGTGCTCCTCCGCCCGGACGGATGGCTCGAACGCGAGGTCGAACTCGGTCGTGTCACCCGCATCGTGGCCGACCCAGAACACGGCACGCAGGCCGCGGCGATCAAGAACGTGCCCGTGCACGTCCTCGGTGGAGGCGGTGGCTCTCGTGACCTCGGCTCCGCAGTGGACGACATGGAGGCGATCGACCCCGACGCCGTCCCATTGCCAGCGTGGTACCAACCGAACCCTGGCCGAGCACAGGACCTGGCGTTCGTCCTGTTCACCGGCACCGCCGACAGCACGCGGGTCAACCGGATCTCGAACGGCCGCTGGGCGCTGTCCGCATTCGGCACCGCAGCATCGGCGTCGCTGACGCGCACCGACACGGTGCTCAGCATGACGCCGATCCACCACCCATCGGCGCTGCTGACCGGCATCGGTGCCGCGTTGGCGAGCCGAGCGCGACTGGCCATGACGCAGGGATTCGACCCCGAGACATTCTGGTCCGAGGTCCGACGGTACGGAGCGACGGCCGTCACCTACACCTGGACGATGGGCGCCGACATGCTCGAGGCGCCCGCATCCGGGCGCGACATCCACCACCCGATCCGCCTCTTCATCGGGTCCGGTATGCCGCTCAGCCTCTGGAGTCGCGTCGAGGAGCGCTTCGCTCCAGCAACGGTGCTCGAGTTCTATGCATCGACCGAGGGCGACGCTGTGCTCGTCAACGTCCGTGGCGACAAGGTCGGCTCGATGGGTCGTCAGCTGCCCGGCAGCGCCAAGTTGAAGATCGCTCGCTATGACATCGGAGCCGGACGGCTCGTCGAGGGCCCCGATGGGTTCGCGGTCGAGTGCAAGCCGGGCGAGGTCGGCATGCTCCTCGCCAAGTTGAGCGTTCGCGACGGCGCCTACCCGGACCGGTCGCTGCGAGCGCTCTTCGAGGGCGGTGATGCGTGGCTGGCCACCGGCGACCTGTTCACCGTCGACGCCGACGGCGATCACTGGCTCGTCGGTGGTGTCCAGTCGCTGATCCGCACGCCCTACGGGGCGACGGCACCGATCCCGGTCCAGGACGCGATCGGGTCGCTCGATGCCGTGCACCTCAGCGTCGCCTACGGCGTCGAGGACAAGGACGGCACGGCCGTGATGGTCGCAGTCGAGTTGCGCGACGGCGCCAAGCTCACGCCCGCGGCCCTGCGTGACGCGGTCGCCGACCTGTCCCGCCCCGATCGACCGAAGTACGTGCGCGTCGTCGACGAGATCCCGCGCACCACCTGGTATCGCGTCCGGACTGGCGCACTGCGCGACGACGGCATCCCGTCGGACGAGGACGTCTTCGTCCTCAAGGACGATCGCGAGACCTACCGCAAGCGCAAGGCGCGCGCCGTCAAGAAGTAGTCACTCGTATCTGGCGCCCATCTCGCGGAGCATGCCGAGGAGGTTGGCGGGCGAATCCGGCGCGGACTCGCCGGGCCGATAGGTCGCCGACTCGATGTTCCCCGTGTACGGGAACGAGCCGTGCGCCTCGAAGAGCCGCCACGACACCGGTGACCGCCGATCGCTTCCGACGTCGATCCCCTCGAAGGGCGCCATCGGGAACAGGACGCTCCATCCGGACGCGGTGATGCCCTCGATCGGCGCACCGTCGATCGACAACGCCACGTTCCAGACGTTGCCACCCGGCGCGGTGAAGTGCGCCGTGACGACGTGGTCGCCCGGCGTGAGCGCGAACGGTGGCGTCGACGAGAACCGGCCGCGGCCGTCGTTGTGGCCGATCGCCACCGCGCCGTCCTCGACCCAGACGACGTACCCGCCGCCCTGGTCGCCGTGCGCGACGAGGATCCCCTCGTCGCCGACGGCGAACGTGCACCGGATGTCGATGTCGAACGACCGGATGAGCACCAACCGTTGAGACCGCCAGCGCTCCAGCGTCGGCGATCCGGGGCGGATCACCACGTCGCCGTCGTAGGCGCCCTCGATCCAATCGGGACGGTCGAGGAACTTGACGCCGCTCCCCTCGTCGAGCGGGAAGACCTGGTTGTCCCAGGCCGCCTGGCGCCATGCGGCGCTCAACTCGGCCACCAGATCAGGCTCGTCGGCGGCCAGATTCCGTCGCTCGGTCGGGTCGGAGCGGAGGTCGAACAGTTCGAACTCGTGGTCGCCGAACTCGGTCAGGGGCATGCGGAGCGAGACGATCTCCATGCCGTCGCGGTAGTAACCACGATGGCCGAGCATCTCGTAGTACTGCTCGGTGTGCTCCGACGGCGCGCCGGCGTCGTCGATGGTCGCTGCGAACGACGACCCCGCCGGAGGGAGCAGCTCGTCCTGGCCACGATGCGTCGGCTGCTCGATCCCGCAGAGGTCGAGCAGCGTGGGCATCACATCGGTCACGTGGAGGTACTGGTCTCGGAGCTCGCCGCCTGTTCGGATCCGTTCCGGCCACGACAACATCGTCGACACCTGGTGGCCGCCCGCATGGGTGTTGATCTTGTAGAGCCGGAACGGCGTGTTGCATGCCATGGCCCAGCCCCGCGGGTAGTGCGGGATCGTGGTCGGCCCGCCGATCTCGTCGATGCGGGCCAGGTCTGCATCGGTGTCGGTCTCGCCGAGCAGGTGGACGTAGTACCCGGTCGTCCCCTCGACCTCGCCCTCGCGCGACGCGCCGTTGTCCGACGTGAAGAAGATGACCGTGTTGTCGAGCTGGCCCAGCGCTCGGAGTTCGTCGACGAGACGGCCGAAGTTCTGATCGACGTTGTCGACCATCGCCGCGTACACGGCCATGTACCGAGCGTTGATCTGACGCTCGTCATCGGTCAGGTCCTCCCACGCGACCACGTCGGAGCCCAGCTCGGTGTTGCGAGGTGCGCACTCGACGTCGGCGCCGACGATGCCCAGCGACTGCATCCGCTCGAACCGCTCGGCTCGCAGCAAGTCCCAGCCGCCGTGGTAGCGATCGGCGTACTTCGCGATGTCGTCCGCCTTCGCCTGCAGCGGGGCGTGGACCGCTCCGTGGCTGAAGTAGAGGAAGAACGGCTTGGCCGGGTTCGACGACTTGGTCGAGCGGATCATGTCGATGGCTCGGTCGGTCAGGTCGTCGGTGAAGTAGTAGCCCTCGGGGTAGGTGTCGGTCTCGACCGGGCTGTTGTCCTGCACCAACCGATGCGGATGGTGGAAGTTCGTGAAGCCGTCGAGGATCCCGTAGAAGCGGTCGAATCCCTTCTGACACGGCCATGAGTTCCGGGGACCGGCGTCCGAGCAGTTGGAGTCCTTCGTCAAGTGCCACTTGCCGACCATCAACGTGTCCCACCCGTTGTCGCGGAACACCTCGGCGGCCGTGGCCGCTCGGTCGGTCAGCTCCATCGCGTAGCCGGGGTACCCGGAGTCGGAGTGGGCCACGTGACCGACGCCCGCGAGGTGCGAGTTGAGCCCGGTCAGCAACGACGCCCGAGTCGGCGAGCACATGGGGGTGACGTGGAAGTTGGTGTATCGCAGCCCACGCGCGGCCAGCGCGTCGAGATTCGGGGTCGGGATCTCCGAACCGAAGCACCCGAGATCTGAGTACCCCAGGTCGTCGACGAGCATCACGATCACGTTGGGCGCGCCGTCCGGTGCGATCGGCGGCGACTGGTGATCGGGCTCCGACCCGGCCACCGTCTGACCGACCCGTCCCCCGAACCCCTCGTACGCCCGACTCCCCAACGTCGGAGCACCCTCGATCGGCGTCACGCCACCACCACCCATCCCGTTCTGGGGGTCCCTCGCGCCACCCAGCTCACGCGAAGGGCACCCAGAACGCCGCCGCCCGTCGTTCTGGGGGTCCATCGCTCCACCCAGCTCACGCGAAGGGCACCCAGAACGGTCGGGGTGTGCCTCATGGGCGGACTTCGTAGTAGACGTTGGCGGCTTCGCCGGGGTCGTGACGGGTGACCGACGTGAAGCCGGCGGCTTCGGACAGTTCGCGGAGCTTCGACTCGGGGAGGCCGACGGTGCCGAGCCCCATGCCCCCCGGCTCGCTCGTGGCCGACGACATGCACGACGTGATCGAGAAGCCGAACATCATCGCCAGCATCGGGTTGTGCATGTTCTCGCTCAGCGTGTCGGCGCAGCGGATCTCCTTCACGAGCAGCGTCCCGTCGTCGCGCAACGCGGTCCGGATCGCCGCGAGCGCGTCGTCGGGGCGGGTCATGTCGTGGAGGCAGTCGAACGTCAGCGCCAGGTCGAACGACGCCTCACCCGGCATGTCCTCGGCTCGGCCGTGGACGAGTTCGACGTTGTCGAGCGAGGCCAGCTTCGCCGTTGCCCGGTCGATCGCATGCCGCGACGGGTCATAGCCGACGAAGCGCGACGCTGGGAACGCTGCTGCCAGAGCCTCCAGCGCGACACCAGCCCCGCAGCCGACATCGACAACGTCGATGCCCGATCGCAAACGGTCCTTCACGCCGTCGAGCATCGGGACGATCACCGGCACGAGTGCGAGACGTGCCCACGGACCCAGGGTCCGCTCGGTCTGGTGCGCGCCGCTCGGGCCGAGACGGTCGTAGGGCAGGCCGATGCCGGTGCGGAAGCACTCGGTGAGGTCATCGACGAGGGCTGGTTCCATCGGTCCGTTGAAGGCACCGACGGCGGTGAACAACGAGGACTCCTCATCGACCAGGACCGCTCGCCCGGCCGGCGAGAGTTCGAACCGATCACCGCTGTGCTCCTGGTCCTGGTCCTTCACGTGCTCGACGAGCTTGGCGGCGACCATCGCCGACGCCCACTCACGTACCCAACGTTCCGAGAGATCGCCGGCGCGCGTCGCCAACTCGGCGGCAGACAGGGGCCCTGCACCGGCCATCGCCTCGTAGAGACCCAGTCGGTCGCCGACGTGGATCAACAGCGAGACCAACTCGCCCTGTTTGTAGCTCCAGACCTGGAAGGCCATGAGCCCCACGGCCTCATCGTCGAGTTGGTCCTGTACGTCGCTCATGGCCGGAGTCCTAGCGCATCGGAGGAGCTCGATGTGGCTACCGTTCGCAGCGATGAACCCGACGGTCCTCGGCATCGACGGTGCTCGTGGTGGATGGGTCGGTGTGCAGTGGGACGGCTCGACGGCGACGGCGCGCTACGCCGTGGGCCTGGCCGACCTCTGCGTGCAGGTCGAATCGGCCGTGGCGATCGCGGTCGACATGCCGATCGGTCTCGAGCAACACGGCCGGCGGCGCTGTGACGACGAGGTCCGACCCCTGCTCGGCCCTCGACGATCGTCGCTCTTCGCTCCACCGGCCGTCGGAGCGATGGGGTTCGACGACTACGCCGAGGCCAACGCGTGGTCGAAGGAGACCAACGGCGCCGGCCTGTCGAAGCAGTCCTGGATGCTCGTCCCGAAGATCCGTGAGGTCCGCAGGCTCGTGGCCGACTCCGACCTCCCGCTGCACGAGACGTTCCCCGAGCTGTCGTTCTGCGCCATGAACGGCGACGAGCCGATGAGCCACCCGAAGCGCACGTGGACCGGACTGGCCTCTCGACTCGCGCTGCTCGAGTCGAACGGACTCCACATCGACGCCGACATCGGGACGGCGGGCAGCGTCGCCGCCGACGACATCATCGATGCGGCCGCGCTGGCGTGGTCAGCGATGCGGATCGCGACGGGGATGGCCTGTCACGCCCCCGCTGACCTCAACCCAGAGGCTCCATCGATCTGGTGGTGACCCAGTCGCGCACGACGGCCGCGACGACCGAGGGCGAGGCGTCATCGATGCGAACCAGTTCGTGGTCTGCGATCGCGGCGGCGACCCCGGCTGCATCGGGTGTGGGCGAGGCCGGCGACTCGATCACCAACGTCGGGATCGGGATGGCTCGGAGCATCTCGGCCACGTGGTCGCGATCCGCTGGTCCCTGCACCCACTCGGCACGGACGTCGACCGTGCCCGGCACCTGCGGTGCGAGCGCCTCCGGCGTTGTCAGGATCCGTCGGCGGAGGTCGCGCTGAGCGGCATTGCGCTCGTCGAGGTCGAGCCACGGTCCACCCAGACCATCCACCAGCACGAGCGCCGAGGCTCGACCACCGAGCGCAAGAACACGTGCGGCGTTGCCGTTGCGCCCGACCCCGACGACGATCGGCTGGGCCTCGGTCGTGGGCCGCAGGTGGTCGACCAGCGCGAACACGGTGTCGCCCAGTTCACGATGTCCGCCGATGGGCGCAGGCGCATCTCCATGGCCAGGCAGGTCGGGTGCGACGACCGGCCCATCCCAATCGTGGAAGGCGTCGATCCATGGTCGACCGCCGGCCGCACCGAGGTCGTGGATCACGAGGAGGTCGGTCATGACCGACCCTCCATCGCCGCGCCACGGAGAACACCGAGCTCCTCGAGGAAGCTGACGATCTCGGCCAGCACGAAGTCGGGGTTCTCGACGTGGACGTAGTGCCCTGCGTTCGGGACGCTTCTCCAGCGGGCATCGGGAAGGGACGCGATCCGACGCTCCACCTCCTCGTCGTCGAGCTCGGTCCACGCATCGTCCTCCGACGACATGAGTGCCAGCACGGGAGGGGTCACGTCGCCGTAGCCCGCGAGGACTGCGTCGACGGAGAACCCGTCGGGGATCCCGAGGTCGAAGACGCGATCGGTCTTTGAGACGAACCCGCCCTCCGTCTCCACCGTGCCGTGTTCGACGAGGTGGTCGAGGAATCGCTGCGGCAAGCGCACGTTGATCGCACCGCGGCGTTCGGCCATCTCGGCCGGACTGTTCCACAGTCGGGGCGAGCGACCCAGCACCTTGACGATCCGATCGATCGCCGCGGTGGTTCCCTCGACCGGCTCGACCTCGGGAAACGCGTCGGCGGGCGGACCGAGGCCGTCGAGGTTCACGATCCATGCGACGCGCTCGGGCGTGGTGCCCGCAGCAGACAAGACCTGCCCACCGCCCATCGAGTGCCCGATCATGCCGATCGGCTCGTCCGGAGTCCCAGCCTCGTCGGCCAACACCCGCGCCAACTCGCACAGGTCGAGCGTCGATGCCGTCCACATCATCCCCGAGGCGAGACGTCCACTGTCGCCGTGGCCACGCATGTCGATGGCCACGGCATGGAAGCCGAGCGCTGCGATCCGCGGAGCGAAGTCGTCCCACATCCGACCGTGGTCGTGCGCGCCGTGGGCAAGGAGCACCGGCGGGTCGGTCGGGTCGCCCCAACACCAGGCGCGGATGTGTGTGCGGTTCACGTCGATGAACCGTGCCCGGTCCGGTTCGGCGAATCCCCCGTCTTCGATCGACTCGTCTCCCATCGGCCCCTCTCCCATTGCCCGGCATGTTCGCAGCGCGGGGACACCCGACCCAACTGACATCCGCCCGTGGCAGGGTGGGCGGATGCTGCACCCAGACCTGCGGACCGGCGTCGTCTACCCCCAGATCGAACTGCGTGGCGATCCAGACGCTGTTCGTCGCATCGGGACGGCGACCGAGGATCTCGGCTTCGACCACCTCCTCGCCTACGACCACGTGCTCGGCGCCGAACACGCCGACCGACAGCCGCCCTTGACCGGCCCGTACGACGAGCACGATCCGTTCCACGATCCGCTCGTCCTCTTCGCGTATCTCGCCGGACGTACCGAGCGGCTCGAGTTCACCACGGGCGTCATCATCCTCCCCCAACGACAGACAGCGCTCCTCGCACGTCAGGCGGCGGACATCGCGGTCCTGTCGGGCAACCGGTTGCGCGTCGGCATCGGCGTCGGTTGGAACTGGGTGGAGTACGACGCCCTCGGCCAGGACTTCCACACCCGCGGACGGCGAGCGAACGAGCAGATCGAACTGCTCCGCCGGCTGTGGTCAGAACCCGTGGTCAGCTTCGACGGCGAGTTCGACACCCTCGAGCGGGCGGGGATCCTGCCGCGTCCGACGGAGCCCATCCCACTCTGGATCGGCGGGTTCGGCGATGCCGCACTGCGTCGTTGCGCGAAGGCGGGCGACGGCTTCCTCTTCGGCGGCTCGACCGACTTCGTCACGTCGAGCCTGGCGCGCCTCCGGGAGCTGGTGGCCGAAGCCGGACGACCGGCGGACGCCGTCGGGACCGAGGCGATGCTCCT
>JBBSLH010000043.1:0-16547 GCA_038255425.1 Acidimicrobiales bacterium | reverse complement strand
GACGCGTCCGACGACTCCACGAACTCCGACGCCACCTCGTCGCGGAAGCGCTCGAGCAGGTCGCGCCGCTTCTCGCCCGTCCCGAGGGTGAAATCGGGGACGATGAGTTCGTCGACACCGGCGTCGCGATAGGCCGCGACGATCTCGACCAACTGCTCGGAGTTGCCGACCATCGTCTTCATGCCGATGTCGCGACCGCGCATCTTGGTGACGAAGTCCTCGTCATCGGAGAGGAACAGCAGGGCCTGCGTCGACCGGCGGATGGTCGACGGGTCGCGGTCGACCTCGGCACAGCGCTGGTCGAGCACCGCGGACTTCTGGGCGAAGAAGTCAGGCGTCGACCAGGCGTTCCACTCGTCGGCGTATCGGGCGGTGATGCGCAGGGTGCGCTGCTCGCCGCCACCGCCGATCAGGAGGGGGAGTGGTCCGGTGGCCTTGGGCTCCATCGGCGCGCCGGCGAGTTGGTAGTGCTCGCCGTCGAAGTCGAAGCGGGCGTTGTCGCGGAGGCCTCGGACCACGGCGCACGCCTCTTCGAAGCGGTCCATCCGGGTCTTGAGCGACCACAGGTCGATGCCGTAACGCTGGTGTTCGTTGACCTGCCAACCGGCGCCGAGACCCAGGATCACCCGCCCGCCGCTGATGACATCGGCGGTCGCTGCCTGGTTCGCGAGGACCGCGGGGTGCCGGTAGGTGTTGCCACACACCAGCGTGCCGATCCCGATGCGGGGCACGGCAGCGGCGAGCGCGGCGACGACGCCCCAACACTCGAGCATCGGGCCATCGACGATGGCGTCGTCTTCCGGGTCGCCGTTGGGCATGAAGTGGTCGGCCACGTAGACCCGGTCCCAGCCGGAGAGTTCGGCGTGACGAGCAACCTCGACGATGTCGTCCCAGGGCTGGTTGCTTCCTGGCCACACCGCGAATTTCATGGCTGTGACTCTAACTTGGGACCCACGTCTTCGGGCCGTCGCCGCCGACGCCTACCGGAGCAGATCGATGCGGAGTTCCTCGGGCTGCAGCGCCGCCCCGAGTGCGACGTCGGAGTCGAGCACGCCGGCCCGCACCAGGCGCGTCAGGGCCTGGTCCATCGTCTGCATGCCGTGGTAGTCGCCATCGGCGATCAACGCTCGGAGTTCGCTGTCGGCACCGTCGGAGAGGCAGTGCTCGATCTTCGCCGTGTGGACCATGGCCTCGACCGCAGCGACCTGCTCGCCGTCGACGGTGGGCATGAGTCGTTGGGCGAGCGATCCGGCCAGCGACCGGGCGAACGCGTCTCGCATGATCGGACGCTCGTCCATGGTGAAGAGTTCGAGGAAGGTGTTCACGGCACTCAGCACCGAGTGCCCACCGATGGCGGCGAAGACCACGCGACCTCGGGCCACGGCGTCGATGACCGCCAGCGCGGTCTCCCGGTCGACGATGTCGGACACGGCCACGATGTCGGCGTCGAGCTTGGAAGCAGTCCGAACGCCGTCGGCGATGGAGCGGACGTCGGCGCCGACCTCCAGCTGGCTGACGAGGCCGGAACCATCGCGATGCAGCGTCTCGATCGGATCCTCGACGGTCACGATGTGGGCCCGACGTGTCTGGTTCGCACGGTCGACCAACGCCGTGAGTGTCGTGGTCGCCCCGTTGCCCACCGGACTCGCCACCAGGACGAGACCCCGCTCGGCTGCGGCCAGTGTCTCGGCCGCCTTGGGCAGGTCCAGTTCTTCGAGCGTGCGGATCTCGTCGGCGACGGCGTGGAGCACGAGCGCAACGGATCCACGCTGCCGGAACGCGGCGAAGCGGAACCGACCCACACCGGGCTCGGAGTGCGCCCCGACCACCGAACCCATGCGAATCAGCTCGTCCTGCTGGTTCGAGTCGAGCATCGCCTGGGCGAAAAGCGCGACATCCTCGGTGCTCAGCGGCTCGTCGCCGTGGCGTTCCAACGCACCACCGACGCGCAACACCGGGACGCTGCCCGGCTTGCAGTGCAGGTCCGAGGCGCCGGCGCCGACCATGGCGCCGAGAAGTTCCAGATGGTCCACGGCCTCTTGATCGGTCGGTCCAGCCGTTTCCTTGAGGAGTGTTGATCAGAGGTGGTGGATCTGGCGGACGCGGTCGATGACCGCTGCGCCAGGACCGGCGCTCGTGATCGGCTCGGGGCGCACCTCGATCCCCGAGAGGGCACCCAGCGTCGCCGCGGTCGACGTGGTGACGGCATCGAGGTCGTAGCCGCCCTCGAGGAACACGATCGCTCGCGATCTCGGGACGATCGTGAGAAGCCGGGCGGTCAGGTCGTGATAGTCGCCCGAGGTCAGACCGAGGCCGGTGAGCGGGTCGTTGCGGTGCGCGTCGAATCCGGTGGAGATCAACAGCCACGTCGGGGCCAGCCGTTCGGCGAGCGGCACCACGATCTCGTCGATCGCCCGGCGATACGTGTCGCCGGCTGCTCCCTGCGGGACAGGGATGTTGACGATGCCACCGGGAGCCTCGGACCCACCGGTCTCGTCGGCGGGCCCCGTGCCCGGGTACATCGGGTATTCGTGGATCGACACATACGTGACGCGCGGATCGTCCCAGAACGCATCCTGGGTCCCGTTGCCGTGGTGCGCGTCGATGTCGACGATGAGCACCCGCTCGCCGCCATCTGCGAGCGCGGCCGCGGTGACGGCGACGTTGTTGAGGAGACAGAAGCCCATGGCCCGGGTCGGGGTCGCATGGTGACCGGGCGGCCGGACGGCGAGGAAGGCAGTGTCGGCGTCGCCGGCTCGCAGACGGTCGACGGCATCGAGACCCGAGCCGGCCGCCAGACAGGCGACGTCCCACGAGCGACTGCTGGCGACGGTGTCGGGATCGAGCCGCCCACCGCCGGCCTCGCAGAACCGCTCGAGCGCGGTGAGGAAGTCGCGGTCGTGGACCCGAGCCAGTTCGTCGACCGTCGCAAGGCGGGGCTCGACCACGATGAGGTCCTCACCGACGGTCGACGCCACGACACCACGGTCGACCGCGCCCATCCGTTCGGGGCGCTCGGGGTGCCCAGCCGACGTGTCGTGCTGGACGAACCGCGGATCGGTGTAGAGCAGTGTCGCCATCGGAACCAGTGTCGCATCCGGACACGTGCCTCACGACACGTATCGTTGCCGGTGCATGGCAGCCCCCTCCCCTGCGCCCGACGCGTGAACGCGACCGACGCCGTCTCCGCCAACGGCGTGCGCATCCGGGTCCGGCCGTGGCGTGGCCGTGACGACACGGCAGAGTGCCTGGCTGCCCCCATCGGAGCGATCGTCCCTCCGGACCTCGTCAGCGATGCCCTCGACCGGGCGGCATGTTCGGGCTTCGAGCGAGCGGTGACGCCGGCGCTCCCTCCGTACGAGTGGCGCCCCTATCTCGATGCCGGATTCGACATCCGCGAGCGGCTCCACCTACTCGGCCATCACCTCCTCGACCTCCCGGAGAAGCAAGCCATCCGCACCAGACGCGTCGGTCGCCGCGACCTGCCCACGGTTTTCGCCATCGACCAGGCCTCGTTCCAGCCGTTCTGGCGTCTCGATGCCGATGGTCTCGACGAAGCGGCGCACGCCACTCCGTCGTCCCGGTTCCGGGTCCTGCGTGACGGCACCGGCTACGTGTTGTTCGGCCGGGCGGGGACGAAGGGATACGTGCAACGACTGGCCGTCCTCCCCGAAGCCGAGGGCCAGGGCCTCGGAGCGCGACTTGTCGTCGACGGCCTGTACTGGCTTCGACGGTGGCGGATCAGCGAAGCGCTCGTGAACACGCAGGAGTCCAACGAGCGGGCCGTGTCGCTCTACGAACGACTCGGTTTCCGGAAGCGTCCAGGCGGACTCGCCGTGCTCGAGATCGACCTCACCGGCCGATGAGCCCTGACCTGGTGAGACACCGGCTGATGAGCGTGGCCATCGCGGTCGGCATCCTCCTCACGTCGGTAACTCCAGCACTCGCTCGACAGGTCGACGACCCACCGCCGGCAGCCATCGAACTGGCGGAACGATCGCCGTGGGTCAGCGACTCGGCGCCAGTGACGCTCGATGTGGCGATCACGGGCGACACCGCTGGCACGACCGTGCGAGTCAGGATCCACCCGCCGCTGACCGACGCCACCGACCTCGAGACGTCGCTGACCGAGGACGTCGGCGGCATCACGACGAGCATCGACGTCGGCCCGACCGACGACATCGCAGTGGCGGACACGGGCAACCGACAGATCGTGATCACCGGCGACGAGATCCGGACTCCCGGAGTCCACCCCGTCGTGGTCGAACTCCGTTCGGCCGCTGGAGAGGTCCTGGGTCTGGTGCGCACACCGGTCATCCGCTTGGGGACCGACGACCGCCCCCTCGATGCGCCACGCCTGTCGATCGTGGTCGACGTGGGCATCGACCCGACTGTCGACCCGGAGGGGCGACGAGAGCCGACGTCGACCGAGATCGGGCGTCTCGACCGTACGGCGAGCTTTCTCGACGAGCTCGTGGGTCTCGACACGCCGGCGCCGGTCACCGTCCTCGCCGTGCCGGACACCCTGGACTCGCTGGCGCTCTCCACCGACCCTCGGGCTCCCGACGTGCTCGATCGGATCAGCGCTGCCCTTGCACTCGATCCGGTCGCGATGCCGCTCGTGCCGGTGTCGGCCGCCGCACTCGACTCCGCTGGGCTCGACGATGTCCTCAACTCGGTGATCGACGCCGGCGCGAGATCGCTCATGGATCGACTCGGCACCGCAGCGCCCCCCTCGATCTGGGCCGACGACGATGTCACCCCGGCAGCCGCCGCGTTGTTGGCCGAACGTGGCTTCGAGACGATCTTGACCAACGCCGCCGACGTCGACGAGCCCGGACCCGACGAGCCCGGCGGGATCGAGCGACTCCTCGAACCTGCCGGTCCGCGCCCCGTTCCGGCGCTCAGCGATTCCCAACTGTCGGCCGTCGTGGCCGACGTCTCCACGGCCGACGTCCTCACCGCCGGTGTCGGCGACCGCGTCGACGAGGTGCCGCTCGCCATCGCCGAGTTGATCCTGCGCGATGGAGGTCGTGGGTCCGATGTCGTGCTCCGGGTCGACGAGGTGGCGGACGACTCGCTCCTCGTCGCTGCCATCCCGTTGTTGACCGCGCCGGACGCCCCGGTGACGATCGTCCCGCTGCCCAGCGGCACCAGCAATCGAGACCCCGACGAAGACGATCTGCCCGATCCCGTCACCCTCCCGACCGGGTCCGGCTCCGACCTCTCCGCGATCGCCGCGCAGTACCGATCGGTCGAACGCCATGTGGCCACGTTCGACGCGTTCGCAGGCGCCGATTCGTCCCGCTCCGCCGACCTGGCCGAGCAACGGTTGACAAGCGTGGCAGACGGCCTCGACACGGCGCACCGTGTGGCACTGCTCCAGTCGGTCGAGGACGTGGTCGCCGCCGGGTTCGAGGGCGTCGTCCTCACCGGTCAGACCGATCTAAACCTCACCTCACGTGCCGGCGACCTGCCGATCGCGATCGCCAACTCCAACGACTACCCCGTGACCGTGCTCGTCCGCATCCGCAGCGAACGGCTCCGCTTCCCCGACGGGGAGGAGTTCGAGGTCGTCGCCGAGCCGGACATCACCCGCCTCGACATCCCGGTCGAGGCGCTGGCGACGGGGTCGGTCCCGACCTTCGTGGAGGTGCGCACACCCGACGGCGCTCTGGTGCTCGACGATCGGCAACTCAACGTGCGATCGACCGCAGTGTCGGGCGTGGGCCTCGCGCTTTCGCTCGGCGCGCTCGCTGTGCTCGCGATCTGGTGGGTCCGCACCTGGCGCAAAGGACGCAACTCCGGCGACACGAGCGAGACAAGCGCACTTTGACGCTCGGGGAGAGGCCGGAATGGGCCGTCGGTCCCTTGTTCACCCCCCATGGGTTCCGTACGCTGCGAAGATGGCGTGGCTTGTGAGGGACCGACGGGCACGTCGCGACACCGGTGTCGCGCTCGTCGAATACGCCCTCGTGCTGGGACTCTTCGTCATCGGCAGTCTCGGAGCCATCCAGTTCCTCGAGGACGAGACGGCCAACGAAGTCGACTCTCAGGCCGACTGCATCTCCGAGCGACCCCCGCCCTCGAGTTGTCAACCAGCAGCGGCCACGCCGCTCGACGGCACCGGCGGTGGCGCCGGTGGCGACCCGGGCGGAGGTGACCCCGGTCCGACCGAGGTCGCCGCGTTCCAGCCGACGACAGTGACGGCGACCCGAGGGGCGGCTCCGAAGTACACCGTCGACGTCGACCTCACGATCTTCGACGACATGGCTCAGCCGCTCGAAGGCGAACTGATCTCCGCGCAGGTGCGCATCACCCAGTCCACGGTGCCGGGGCGGCTCGGCCAGATCTACTACGCCAGCTGCAGCACCGACGCCAGTGGCAAGTGCACGATGTCCTTCGACTCGAGGTACAACGACGTCACGCAGGTGTCCTTCAGGGTGATCGCGGTCGGCGCCGACACCTCGTACGACTTCGGCACGTTCAACGAGATCCTCATCTCCCAGCCACCGCCGAACTCGACTGTGACGGGGACGGGTTGACACGCTCCCCAGGTCCTCGACGCGGGCACGGGGATCGCGGTGCAACCCTGGTCGAACTCGCGATCGTCGGCCTCCTGGTCCTGACGTTCCTGCTCGCCATATTCGAGTTCGGACTGCTCTTCCGCGACAACCTGACGACGAACGACGCCGTTGCCGACGCCACCAGGATCGGCGCGATCATGGGACCCGACGTCACCACCGACGGGCGCAATGCCGACTTCGAGATCGTCAGCGCCGTCCGCCAGGGTCTGTCGGCCATGGACAGCGCCCAGGTCCGCTACGTCGTGATCTTCAAGGGCACCGGCACCAGCGATCCCGCCAGCGATCAGGTGCCGGCGCAGTGCAAGGCCGGGACGTCGATCGCCGGGATCTGCAATGCGTATCCGGCCGACGCAGCGTTCACGGCCGTCGAGAACGCTGACGTCGGGTACTTCTCCTGCCCGGTCGTGCCGATCGCCAAGATCGCCTGCCGCTGGCCAGCCAGCGGGCGCAAGGACGGTCCGACGTCGGCCGACGTCGAGACCGTCGGGGTCTACGTCCGGGTCGAGAAGGCCGGCTACACCGGGTTGTTCGCGGACCGATGGACGATCGAGCGAGCCTCGACCATCCGTCTCGAGCCAGGGATCGTCGACCCGTGACGCTTCGTCTCCGAACAGGAACTCGTGGGTCGAGGGGCGTTGCCCTCATCGAGGCGGCGTTCGTCATCCCGTTCCTCGCCCTGCTCGTGCTGGGCATGGTGGAGGCTGGCTTCGCGTATCGCGACGGAAACGTGCTGGCCCGGGCGACCCAACAAGCTGCCCGATCCGATTCACGACTCGCCGAGAATCTCAGCGCCGACTACGAGGCGCTCCGCGCCCTCGACTCCGGTCTCGCGGGACTCAGCGCCTCGTCGATCGAGCGGGTCATCATCTATGACGCGACGACGGCAGACGACACGCCACCTGCCGCATGCCTCGCCGTCCCCCGCCCGGACACGACCACGCCGGCCGGCGTCAACAGCGGTGGCGTCAAGTGCAACGTGTACTCCGCGACGCAGGTGCGGCAGGACTCGCCCGGAAGCTTCGGGTGCGGTGGCGGCGCGTGGGATGCCTCCTTCTGTCCCAGCGGCCGTAGTCAGGTCACGCCCAACCCAGATCGCGTCGGTGTCTGGGTCGAACTGTCCTACGACAAGGTCACTGCCGTCCTTCCCGGCTCGCTGTCACTGACCCGAGCGTCCGTCTACCAACTCGAGCCGTGCATCGCCGGAGTGTCGTCATGTTGAACATCGCCCGCCCGGGCCGTACGAGTCGATCGCGACGAGCACGCGGCAGGGACGAAGGCGGCTTCGCACTCGCCCTCATGTCCCTCACCCTCGTGGCCCTGATGGGGATCGCCGGACTGGTCGTCGACCTCGGCAGCTGGCAGGTCGAGGCCAGTCGCATCCAACAGGCCGCAGACGCTGCCGCCCTGGCCGGCGTCGTCCTCCTCCCCGACGGCGACAGCGCCGCCATCGCCCGTGCTCGAGACGTCGCCCGCGCGAACGGATTCGACGATGCCGACGCCGACGTCGACGTCGCCGTGAATCCATTGCCCAACGAGAGCCTCGAAGTCATCATCACCAAGCAGAACGTTGCGCAGTACTTCACACGCGTCCTTCGCGGTGACAACCAGCCCACGATCACCCGTCGCTCGACCTCCCAGTACGTCCAGCCGGTCCCGCTCGGCAGCCCCCGCAACTACCTCGGCACCAACACCCTGCTGAACAGCGGCTATCTGGCCAACACGAACGGCGTCGAGAACTTCTTCCTCGCCATCTCCGGCGAGTGCACCCGGCGCGAGTACGGCGACCGCATCGCAACGAGGGTCGAGAACAACCCGCAATCTGGTGCAGAACGGTGCACCGAGCCCATCGGCGGGGCGATCAAGAACGAAGAGCGCACCGACCGCGGCTACCTGTTCGGCGCGACGATCCCGCCGGCGAACGGCAACACCAACGTCGAGATCCAGATGTACGACCCGGCGCATTGCAGTGGGTCGAGACCCACCGCGCTCAGCCTCGAGGCTGGCGGCGCGTCAGTTCCGTTCACGGTCACCACACGCAACTACGACAACCTCGACCCCTATCTCGGCAGTGCGGTCAGCACTCGCACGTTCACCGGCACGAACAACAACGACGCCCTCGGACGTTGCGGGGCGACGACCCGAGTCGGGGCCAACGAGTGCTCTCCGGCGAACGAGCTCCTGAACCAGTTCAAGGAGTGCTGGACGACCATCGCGACCGTCAGCGCGTCGGGCGACTACACGATCCAGGTCGATCCGACGTTCGTCAACTCGGACACCAGCCACAACCTGTTCTCGCTGCGTGCGAAGCGGGGCGGGACCTTCACCGCGTGCACGAGCGACACTGCGGTGCGCGACAACAACCCGGCGACTCCACCGACGCCGATCTACCAGGCCACGTGCCCGGAGATCTACGCGCTGGAACACGTGCCTCTCGCGGCGCGGGGCACCGGGACCCCGATCTTCTTCCTCGCCGACATCAGCCCCCAGCACAACAACAAGACGATGCAGGTCACGTTGTTCGACGCCGCCGAGGGGGCAGAGACCATCGAGTTGCTCGACCCGCTCGGGAATCCCTCCACCTTCACCTGGAAGATCCTGTGCAACGACGGGCGCCCGGCCTCCACGAGCGGAACGTGTGCACAAGGTGACACGCCCCCCACCGGTGGCCGCGACGGCGGGCCCACCACCGTCCTGAACGTCGGGGGCGGCGGGACGAGGGCGTTCCCCAACAACATCCAGGGCGACAAGTACTCCGACCGGCTCATCCGACTGTCGGTCAAGCTCCCGGCCAACATCGCGACGGCCTACAACGGCGCGACCTGGTGGAAGATCCGATACTCCCCGCCCGTCGGCCAGTCGTTCAGCGGCGACCGCACCACGTGGAGCGTCAAGTTGATCGGCGACCCCGTTCGCCTGCTGCCCAACAACTGATCGTCGGCGCCACGGCCGCCGCTCCCTGACGGCGTAACCCCCGTCGTCCACGACGGGTCGGCTAGACACAGCGTGTCCAGACGGGCGCGCCCGTCCCGACCCTCAGGGGAGATCAGTTCATGGCCGTCCGCATCGTCACCGACTCGTCCTGCGACCTCGACGCCGCCGATTGCGAGCGACTCGACATCGAGGTCGTCCCGCTGTCCATCCGCTTCGGCAGCGACGAGTACGAGGACCGCAGCGAATTGTCGGTCGAGGGGTTCTACGGCCTGATGGCCGAACGCGACGAACTCCCCGAGACCGCTGCCCCCTCCCCCGGCAAGTTCGAGGCCGCGTTCCGCAAGCAGCACGAGGCCGGTGGCGGCGCCGTCGTGTGCATCAACCTGTCGTCCGACCTGTCGGCGACCATGGCCGCAGCCGAGAACGCCGCCCGCCTGATCGGTGACGACTTCCCGATCCACGTCGTCGACTCCAAGTCGATCACCGCCGGACTGGGCACTCAGGTCCTGCTCGCCGCCGAAGCCGCATCTGGCGGGGCGTCGGCCGAAGACGTGGTCGCGCTGGTCGAGGAACTCCGCACCCGTACTCGCGTCGTCGGCTGTCTCGACACGCTCGAGAACCTCAAGAAGGGTGGCCGCATCGGTGGCGCCCAGGCGATGCTCGGCTCGCTGTTGTCGATCAAGCCGATGATCGACATCTCGACCGGCGTGGTCGAAGAGGCGGGCAAGCACCGCACGCGCAAGAAGTCGCTCCAGGCCATGCGCGACATGATCGGCGACACGGCCGACATCGAGCACCTGGCGATCATGCACGGGATGGCGCCCGACATCGACGTCATGACCGACCTCGTCGACGGGGTCGACCACCGGCTCGGACACATCGGAGCCGTCATCGGCACCCACGGTGGTCCCCGGGTCATCGGCGCCTGCTGGGTCCAGAAGGCGTAGCGCTGCCCATCCCGGCCTCTGAACCGATGGGGCGTCGCGGAAGCGGCGGCGGGCCCGAGTACCGTCGGACTCCGTGTCGGAGCACCCCACCCGCCCGACGCCGGTGACCGAGAACCACCCGCCCGCCGGCGAGCCAACCGGACCCCTCGGGGTCGGTTCGCTGATCGCTGGCCGCTATCGACTCGAGGCATCGCTCGCCCGCGGCGGCATGGCGACGGTGTGGCGAGCGGTCGACCAGGTGCTCGCCCGACCGGTCGCCGTCAAGATCCTCCACACCCACCTCGCCGCTGATCCGGACTTCGTCGCCAGGTTCCGGCGCGAGGCCGTGGCCGCGGCGCGCGTGGCCCATCCCTCGATCGTCGCCATCTACGACACCTGCGGCGACCCCGAGGCGATCGTGATGGAGTTGGTCGACGGACGGACGCTCCGCGACGAACTCGACAACCGCCGCTTCCTCCCGCCCGCCCAGGCCGTCGAGATCGCCTCGGGCATCGCCCAGGCCCTCGAGGTGGCCCACAAGGCCGGTCTCGTACACCGAGACGTCAAACCGGCGAACGTGCTGCTGTCGAGCGACGGGCGGCTCAAGGTCGCCGACTTCGGCATCGCCAAGGCGGCGCGCCCGGATGAAGACCCGGAACTCGCCGACCTCACCAGTGTCGGTTCGATGGTCGGCACTGCCAAGTACCTGGCGCCCGAGCAGGTCTCCGGCGGTGACGTCGACGCCCGCACCGACGTGTATGCCCTGGGCGCCGTGCTCTACGAGATGGTGTGCGGCCGACCGCCGTTCCAGGGCGACAACGACCTCGCCATCGCCACGGCCCGACTCCATGCCACCCCAGAACGCCCCCGATCGGTGCTGCGGACCGTCCCCGAGCGCCTCGACGCCATCATCATGCGGGCGCTCTCGCTGGACCCGGACGGGCGGTATTCGTCGGCGGCTTCGATGTGGGCCGACCTCCAAGCGGCGCCACTCGACGCCGACACGGCTTCGACTGGCCCGGTGGCCACCGCCGACTCGACGTCGATCACCACCGCGACCACCTCGTTCGCGAAGACCGAGCGGTCGTGGCTCGTGCCCGCCGCGCTGGTGAGCGTGATCGCGATCGCGCTCGGGCTGGCGTGGGCACTGATCGGCGGCACCGAGGCGCGCAAGGACCTCTTCGACCTGGTCGACGGTGTGGTCCCGGGTGGGCGGGCGTCGGCCGCACTGCTCGACATCACCGAAGCAGGAGCGTTCGACCCGCTGGGCGGCGACGGCGAGAACAACGATCTCGCAGCGCTGGCCATCGACGGCGACGAAGGCACGTTCTGGGCCACCGAGAACTACGACACCCGAGCGCTCGGCGGTCTCAAGGACGGCGTGGGCATCGCGGTCGACCTCGGCGAGTCCCACGACCTCGCCGAGCTGCAGGTCACGTCTCCCGACACCGGATGGACGGCGGCCGTCTACGTCTCCGACGCGGCACACGATTCGCTGGCCGGATGGGGCGACGCCATCGCCACGGTCGACAGCGGCGAGTCCGGTACGACCAAGATCTCCCTGGACGACGAGAACGGCTCGTACGTCTTGCTGTGGATCACGGATCTGGGCGACGGACCACCGCGGGTCAGCTTCGATCTCCAGGAACTGGTGGTCACCGGCCGCTGATCCAGTCGGTCGGTACGCTCGGGGCATCGCTGGCGAACCCACGGACGAGGCATTGGTGGTCGCCGCGCAAGGCGGCGATCGCGAGGCCATGGACGCGCTCCTCCGTCGCCACCAGGACCGCCTGTGGGCCGTGTGCCGCCGACTTGCCGGCAACGACGCCGACGCCGCCGATGCGCTCCAGGAGGCGATGATCCTGGTCGTCCGGCGCCTCGACACCTTCGACGGACGGGCCCGCTTCACGACCTGGGCCCACCGTGTGGCCACGAATGCCTGCCTCGACGAGCTCCGTCGACGCGGCCGACGCCCGGTGCTCGGGCTCCCCGACGACGACCCAGAGCGAGGCGACGGCGGCCGAGTGGTCGACGAGGGCGTCCCGGTCGACCACGGCGTGACCGAACGACTCACCGTCGACGCCGCGCTCGCCCAACTGCCCGACGACTTCCGCATCCCCGTGGTGCTGCGCGATCTGGGCGGCCACGACTATGCCGAGATCGCCGAGATCCTGGAACTGGCACCGGGCACCGTCCGATCGCGGATCGCGCGTGGCCGCAGACGCCTGGCACAACTGCTCGGACCCGAGGATTCAGACCCGGGGAACCAACCGACGACCACCGAACGTCCAAGTACGCAGCCATGACGACCCCGACCCCCGAGCCGACCCCCGGAATGGGCCCAGAGATGGGTCCGGAGGAAGCCGAACGCCTTCGCCAGCGATTGACTGCACCGGCGGCCCCGGCCGGCGTGCTCGACGGTGCCCGCGCTGCGGCGATGGCTGCGTTCGACGAGGTCCACGCCGATTCGGGTGAAGCGGCAGTGGCCGTACGGGACATCCGTTCCGCTCCCGTCCGACGCTCCCCTGCCTGGTACGAGCGCATCCCGCTCGGGGCCGCAGCAGCGGTGATCGCCGTCGTGGCGCTGGTCGGGATCGCCACCCAGGTCGACTTCGGCTCCACCGATGCCGACACCGCTGCGTCGTCGGACGACAGCGGTGGGGACTTCGAGGACTCGGGTGTCGCCCTCGAGGCAGACGAGGATGCCGCGACCAACGGTGGCGCCGGTGGCACCGCCGGCAGCCGTGGCGGCGGCGAGAGCGCTCCGCTCGCCGGGGACACGGCGGTCTCTGCGTACGAGGACCTCGACTCGTTGGTGGACGACTTCGGAGCTCGCTATGGCGGTGCGCAGGAGCCGACGGCCCCACCCGTGGCGTCGACGACGGACGGTGTGTCGCCCGACGACGGCGAGGCCTACGCGCGCTGTGATGCCGTCGACGCTGCCGACGTCGACCCGACCTCGGTCGTGGCGATCGAGCGAGCGCTGCTCGGCGCCGACTCGGTACCGACGTCTGTCGTCGTCTACGAGTCGACGGCCGGGTTGCGCGTCTCGGTCATCGACGACGAGTCCTGCGTCGTCCGCGACGACCGGGCCCTGTAGTCACCGAGCCAGTCGTTGCCCCGTAGGCCGGCGGCGAGGGCCGCGAGCGCGGCCGAGATGTAGGCGCCGCTCTTGATCGACTCGACACCGTTGGTGTCCAGATGGCCGGCGAGCAGGACCGCGACCGCACCCCATGTGGCGACGATGGCGGCCATGGTCCGGGAGCGATGGCGGCCGAGCGACACGACGATCTCGGCCACGACGTACGCGAGCAGCGGCCCGGCGGCGATCGGCAGGGCTTCGTCGAACTCGTACTCCCCCAGGAACAGGGCTCCGAGCGACGCGACGAGGGCGCCCAGTGTCATGGCAGCGAGTACACGGAGATTGACCACGAGGACACGCTACGTGTCGAGGTGCGATCCGCCGCAGCGGGCGAGATCGGAGCGCTCGACGGTCCTGGGTAGGGTGACTCGCCATGGCCAAGACGTCGCCCGCCACGCCCACACCGGCAAACCCCGCCGACGCCGACCCGACGGCGAAGGACTGGCCTGCGCAGGCCACCGACACCATCGTCACCCAGGTGGGCAACATCCGCGACAAGACGACCGGTCCGATCCTCAAGGTCGCCCGCTACGCCGTCTTCGCCGCCTTCGCCGCCTCGCTGGGCACGGTGGCCCTGATCATCCTGGCGATCGGTGCGGTCCGAGCGCTCGACAACTATCTGCCGAACGAGGTGTTCGGCGAGACCCACACCTGGGCCGCGCACTCCATCATTGGTGCGGTGCTCCTGCTCGTCGGTCTCGCCCTCTTCTTCTGGAAGGCACGCGCGAAGCCCGACGCTGGCTGACCGAAGATCTGGGAATCATTCTCGTATCGCCCGGGTTGTACGGGCTGAACCCCGACCCGAAGGAAGATTCGGAAAGAACGCCATGACTGCCATCCACGACGTGATCATCGTCGGCTCCGGGCCGGCTGGCCTGACCGCCGCCATCTACACCGCCCGTGCCAACCTCGAGCCGCTGGTCATCGAAGGCGAGCCCTCGTCGACGACCGACCAGCCCGGCGGCCAGTTGATGCTGACCACCGACGTGGAGAACTTCCCTGGCTTCCCCACCGGCATCATGGGCCCCGACCTCATGGTGGGCATGCGTGAACAGGCGCTGCGCTTCGGTGCCGACATCCGCACCGAGAAGGTCACCAAGGTCGACCTGTCGGCCCGGCCGTTCGGTGTGTGGGTCGGCGACCCCGATGCCCCGGAGCCCACCTACCGGGGGCGGACCGTCATCGTGTCGACTGGCGCCCAGTCCCTCATGTTGAACCTCGATCGCGAGACCGAGCTGATCGGCCACGGCGTCTCGACCTGCGCGACCTGCGACGGCTTCTTCTTCCGCGACCAACACATCGCCGTCATCGGTGGTGGCGACTCTGCGATCGAGGAGGCGACGTTCCTCACCAAGTTCGCCTCGAAGGTCACCATCATCCACCGGCGTGACGAGCTGCGAGCCAGCAAGATCATGATCGACCGAGCCGAGAAGAACCCGAAGATCGAGTTCCTGTGGGACACGGTCGTCGAGAAGTACCTCGGCGACACCAAGCTCGACGGCATCGAGATCCGCAACGTCAAAACCGACCAGGTCTCGACCATGGCCGACGTCACCGGCCTGTTCATCGCCATCGGCCACCGCCCCAACACCGATCTGTTCAAGGGTCAGCTGGCCATGGAGGACAACGGCTACCTCATCACCGGTGCCCAGGGTCGCGAGAAGATGTCCTACACCGACGTCGATGGCGTTTTCGCCTGTGGCGACGTCCAGGACCACACCTATCGTCAAGCAATCACCGCCGCCGGTTCCGGCTGCCAGGCCGCCATCGACGCCGAACGCTGGTTGGAGGAGCAAGACGACTGAATCTCGTCGAGCCAGCTCCTTCGTCGCCGGCTCCCGCGCGACGGAGCCGCGTTGCGCTGCTCGTTCCACGCCTCGCTGGCGCTCGGCTCATCGGCGACCGTGAAATACTCACAACCCGATCCGGGTTGAAGGGTCAGTACACCCACCGAAGAAGGAAGATCTCTCATGGCTGCAACCGCCGTCACCGACGCCACATTCGACGAGACCATCGGCTCCGCCGACGAGGCTGTCATCGTCGACTTCTGGGCCGAGTGGTGTGGCCCGTGCAAGCAGATCGCCCCGATCCTCGACGAGATCGCGACCGAGCAGGCCGGCAAGATCAAGGTCGTCAAGCTCAACGTCGACGAGAACCAGGACACGGCGCGCCGCTTCGACGTCATGTCGATCCCGACGCTCATCGTCTTCAAGGACGGCCAGCCGGCCAAGAAGATGATCGGTGCCAAGGGCAAAGGTGCCCTCCTCGAGGATCTCGCCGAGTTCCTGTAGACCAGTACCGTCGTTCGCTCGGAATGGCCCGGTCGCTCCGCTACCGGGCCTTTTCGCGTGTTCGGTCCGTCAGCGCTTGGCGCGCTGTGCCGATTCGAGCACCCGCATCAGCGATGACTTCACACGATCAGCGGTTGCGCTGGTACCGGGCGGCCGCGGTGTCAGGCCCATCCGACGGAGTCTGGCGTTGAAGCCGTAGATCTGGGCGACGCGTCGGAGTTCTTCGGTGACGAAGACGAGCGACAGCGAGATCGACATGTTGTCTCGGACGACGACGGAGTGCACGGCCCGAGGGGGGATGTAGACCCCGGTGCCCGGGACCATCGTGAAGGTCTGCGGGTCGTGGGCCTCGAACCCGGTCCGGCCGTACTTCCCGGAGTGCATCGCCTCCAGCATTTCGTGCTCGGTCCCGGGGTCGGGGAATCCACCGACGGTCAGTTCCTTCGTGCCCTCGATCTGGAGCAGGAGGTTGTGTTCGTGATCGATGTGCGCCGGCGTCACCGACGCAACGGCCGAGAGGATGATGTACCCCTCGCGGTCGATCATCCGGGAGCCGAGACCCAGGTGGCGGTCGGCGGAATCGAGGCCTTCGTCGAGGAGACGGCGGTACTCGGGGATCTGCTCGATGTTGTGGACTGCGAGCCATCGTTCGAGCTCCACGATCTTTCGG
>JBBSLH010000042.1:0-16639 GCA_038255425.1 Acidimicrobiales bacterium | reverse complement strand
GACCTGGGGCGAGCAGGTGCACGCCGTCGTGGTGCTGCACCCTGGTGCGAGTGCGACCGAGCAAGAGATCCAGGAACTGGCGCGGGGCGAGATCGCTGGCTACAAGGTCCCGAAGTCGGTCGAGTTCCGAGACGAGCCGCTGCCGCTGTCGGGAGCGATGAAGGTCCTCAAGAAGGACCTACGTGCGCCGTACTGGGACGGTCAGGACCGCGCCGTCAACTGACGGCGTCGGAGATCGTCGGTTCCCGCTCCTCGTGGAGGCGGAGATGGTGTGGGTGTCCTTCGTGGTCGCGCCAGTCGTCCGAGGCGTGGCCGCATCGACCAGCGTGGAATCGGTAGAAGACGAACTCGACGCCGGCGACGTAGGCAACGCCCCAGAGCAGACCAGCGGTGGCGTCAGTGGCCCAGTGGACGCCGAGGTACACGCGGCACGCCGCCATCAGCGGTGCGAGGGCGGCGACGAAGGCCCACGTGAACCACCAGATCCGTCGGCGTCCGAGGTACAGCGCGACCACTGCGGGAAGCAACGAGTACAACGTCACGGTGGCGAGGACGTGGCCGCTGGGGTGTGAGTAGCCGACGCCGTTGACGAGGCGGTCGAAGTCGGGGCGGGGCCGGCCGACGACGTCTTTGATGATGAACTCGAATGCGGGGCGGAGGGCGACGGCGCCGATGACGGCTGCGCTGAGTGGTCGGCAGCGTGGCCACGCCGCGAGCGCTGCAAAGGCAGCCAAGGGGAAGATCACGATGTTGGAGCCGAGACGGCTGATGCTGCGGAAGAAGTCCTCGAGGGCGGGCGAGCGGCTGCGTTCCACCCATTCCTGGATCGGGACGTCCCAGTGGTCGTAGAACGCGCCATGGTCGACAGCGGCGATCGTCGCCACCACCACGAGCGTGGCGGTCAGCGCCACGAGGGCCGTCGGGTGTTCGGCCAGCGCACCCATCGGGGTCAGGTGCCCGTGATGGTCGTGATCGCGGAACCGCAGTCGCTTGCCGGAGGCGTCCTCCTGTCTCACTGCGAGCCGACGTAGGACATCGACGA
The DNA here is from genome assembly GCA_038255425.1 of Acidimicrobiales bacterium. Lineage (GTDB taxonomy): Bacteria > Actinomycetota > Acidimicrobiia > Acidimicrobiales > Salinilacustritrichaceae > Salinilacustrithrix. The sequence continues at coordinate 15,597 of JBBSLH010000042.1, read as the reverse complement.
GACCGATGCCTGGAGGTGGTCCACGACGATGTCGCCGATACAGCCACGGAACTGGTCTTGGTCGGCATCGTCCAGGGCCGGCCGGAACTCGAACCGGAATCGGTCGCCCTCCAAGGGCTCGACTGGGTCGGTGCCGATGCTGCGTCCCACCTCGAGTTGGCAGATCCGCACCAGGCTGTCGACGCCCTGGTGGAGCGAGAACTCGCCTTCGTCGACTGTCGAGCCGTGCACGACGACCACCGTATGGCTTCCAGCGGGAAGTTGTTCGTGCTCGGTGAGCGTCGCATCCGCCAGCTCGGAGATCCCGGCGAGACCGACCGCGACGCCGAGGATCCCGAGGACGTATGGCTTGGCGCTCATCGGTGGAACTCGCGTGTGTCCCCCACGAGCAGGCGCAGGTCGCTGTCGTCGCACGCCGGGAACTCCTGGGCGATCAGCGCTGCCTCGTCGGCGACGAAGTGACCTCGGGGAAACGCGATCGTGTGCAACTGAGCGGCCAGTTGCTGTTCGCGGCTTGCCGTCACCGTCCGGCCGGCGATCTTGTCGATCAACCAGGCGAGGCCCGACAGGACGATGCCGCCACCGACGACCATCGTGATGAACACGTTGGTCCGGTTCATCGACTCGCGCAGCCATGCGAACCGGTCGTACTCGGGCCGTGTCTGTCGGATGCGGAGCAACACCGCCTGATCGAACACGTCGTCTCGCTCGTCGCGCTGATCGAATCGAGCTTCGAGACGGTGGAGCTTCTGGAGGACCAACCAACCGATCAGAGCGATCTCGGCGATCACGAAGATCATGGTGACGAACAGGGCTCGCGTCCACTCCCACCGGTCGAGGTAGATCACCACGAACCAACCTGACGCGAGCATCGTGAGGACGAGGATCACCGCGGGGACCTTCCTCATGACCCGGCCTCCCCGATCGAAGCGGTCGCTTCGGAATCGTCGGAGCACGAGTCGGTGATCTGCCCACTCGTTCCGTCGAGTTGGAGTTCACATCCCTCTGGGAAGCGCTCGACGGCGTCGCGGACCCCGACGACGGTCGGCACTCCGGCCTCGCGGGCGAGGATCGCGAGATGAGCGAGCGGACTACCGGTCTCGGCCACCAGCCCGGCCAATCGGCCCAAGAGGGGAGCCAGGTCCGGTCGGAGTGTGGTGACCACGAGCACAGACCCGGGGGGTGGGTCGTCGATGTCGTGGGTGACCCGTCCTGAGCCGATCCCGCCGCCGGCGCCGACCGCCTCGTCCCGGACGCCTGGCCGTCGGACCGGGATCGGCAGGCCGAGGTCGCTCATGCGGAAGGTGCCGGGCAGCGGGTCGACGCCGTCATCCGAGCGGACGGGGTGCAGCGTGGATTCACGACGGAGCAGGACCTTCCAGACATCGTCCCATCGCAGGTCGACCACTTCGTCCGGCGCAGTGAGATGACCGCGTACGACGAGTCGATGACCGATCTCCCACGCGGCTCGGGCGGAGAGCTCCTGGACCCAACGGACTCTCAGACGCAGAGCCTCGCGCCGAAGGCCAGCGACGCCGGCCTGTTCTCGTGCCCGCGCCGTTGGCGGCACGTGGTCCGGTGTCTTCGGCAGCTCGACCCGCTCGGCGATCCTGGGCGCGGCAAGAGCCAGCACGATCGGGTTGTCCTCGATGATCGCTCCGTCGTCGCGTCCATCGCGTCTGGCCTCGCCGAGCACGCGGAGCGCCACAGATGCGCCCGTGATCTCCGGCGCGTCTGGATCCACGACGAGCCCCATGAGGATCTCGTGCGCGTGTAGCGAGACCAGCGCCCGCTGCGTTCGTTCGATGAGCGCGACGATCTGGCGATCGGTGAGTGTCGAGACGTCGACGACGCCGCGCAGTTCGGTGTCGGTCCGGTCGATCACATCCATCGCGATACCGGGAAGGGCTGCGCGAAGCCTTCCGACCCGCCAGGCGGACCGAACGTTGGCGATGCCGGGGCGCAGGTCGAGCAGGCGGAGGATGCTGCGCTTTCGCTGCACCACCTCGCCGGTCACCTCGAGGTCGACCGCAACCCGCCCGCCTGGCGCGACGACGATCTGGCGACCCTCGAGCGACTCGCGTGTCGCTGCGCCGGCCAGGATCAATGCCTCGCACATCGCTTCCTGGAGCGGGGGGACCCAGAGGTCGCGCTCGAGACGGCGGAGCGGATCGGGAAACGTCTCGGCCACGGGACCTGGGCCGTAGAGCGGACCCTGTGGCACACCCCGGATCTCGGTCGTGACCGGTCGACTCTGCAGCAACCGCAGATCTCCACTCTCGTCGAGCAGCCACTCGATGTCCTGGGGACCGCCGAACAGTTCGGCGGTCCCCCCAGCGAGTTCGGCGAGCGTTTCGCGGAGGCGGCGCGGAAGCGTGTCCCCATCGCCGTCGTCCGTTCGCTTCCCGACAAGGTCGAGTTCGTTCCGGATCCCGTCCACGATCCCGCTGACGACCTGCTCGGGATCGTCGGCAGCGGCGACCACCAACCGGTCGCTGCGACCGGACACCGGGTCGACGCCGAAGAGGACGCCGCCGAGTTCGGCACGGACGAAGGGCTGCACGAGCACGCCGATCGGATGGTTCGGAGCGAGATCGGTGCCGAGTGAGGCTCGAACTCGCGACCCGAGCACCAGGGAGGTCGCGGTCGTGAGTCCGTCGATGCCGCTCACGTCGAGCACCGACGCGAACCGGCCGGCCATCGACGACTCAGCCAGGTCTTCCGCTGTCGATGACGACCGGACCACCAGGGGGATGTCGCCGAAGTGGTCGATGATCAGATCGAGCGCCGGGTGGCCGGCGAGTGGCCGGCCCCGATCGATCGATGCGGTGAATGCGGTGGTGAGCACCATGGCATCGAGGACCGGGAGCCCTGCCTGTGCGGCGCGTGCGAGGGCGGCGGCTTTCCCTCCGACCAACTGCGGGTCGAGGCACTGCTCCGCGGTGAGACCGAGGAGTGGCTCCGAAGCGATCGAGAGGTCAGTCATGGTGCGCTCCCCTGAGGAATAGTGTCCTCCCCGTTCAGTGACTGTTCAACACCGTTTTGGTCACACCTGTTCCACGCTGTCGTCGAGGTGACAGGAGGGGGGCGGGAGCGTTCGTCTCAGCCGACTGAGGCGGTCAGCGACTCCATGGATGCGACGTGTGGGCCGAGACGCCTCCATTCAGCATTCTGCGCCCACACGTCGCAGTCAGATCCTGGCGTATGGGTCCCTCCCCTCCGCCAACACCGACAGGGCGTCCATCAGGTCGAGGCCAGCGGTGTCACCGTCGCCGAACGCCACGCCGGCGATGACTTCGCGGTGGTTCATCCGTGGCTCTCCTTGGTGAGGGCAGGTCTGCGGTCATCGCGATCGGACACGTCGCGCTCAGCGAGGAGACTGAGTGTCTCGTCCGAGACGGGTGCGCCCAGCACGCCGACGACGAGGTCGACGAGGTCGCTGACGAAGAGACGATGGTCGGCTCGACGTCGCGATGCGGCTCGCCGTCCGAGTTCGTTGAAGCAGAGCTGCATGGATGAGAAGCGGCGGTGGAGGGGAAGGGTCTCCTCGGGCATCGACGTCTTCGCGATCTTGTCCCAACGCCCGAGCGCTGGATCGGCGATCCCGCGTTCGCGCATGGCCGCTGGATCGCGGACGAGTCGGGCGACGATCTGGAGGTACTCCCGCCCGCCAGCCTCCTCGAGCATCGCGGCCGATGGGCGGACGAGGGCTTCGGCGAGGAGGCGCAGCGGCGGTTCGTCGTCGGCCTCGAGCCCGTCGAGGAGTGCGGACCGGCGGGCTGCGACGAGTTCGTGGTGTTGTTGGAGCACGGCGAGCAGCAGCGCCTTCCGATCGCCGAAGTGATACTGCACGGCATTGGTGTTGCGCTGGCCGGCGTTCCGAGTGACCTCGCGCAGCGAGACGGCGTCGACACCATGCTCGGCGAAGAGTTCGCGGGCGGCGTCGATGAGCTTCGCTCTGCCGGTGGTCGTGTCGCGTTCCATGTCTCGTCGACGACATTACCGCATGTGTATTACTCTCTGAGACGATCGCATTAGTGGCCGCAACCGAAGAGAGACACCGTCATGGCATGGGACTTCAAGACCGATCCCGAGTTCCAGGAGAAGTTGGACTGGATCCAGCAGTTCTGCGAGGAAGAGGTCGGACCGCTCGGCTACATCTTCCCGCACGCTGTTCGGCTGCCCGACCCGAAGGTCCGTGAGCTCGTCCGTGAGCTCCAGCAGAAGGTCAAGGACCAGGGCCTCTGGGCGCTCTTCCTCGACGAGGAGCTGGGTGGGCCCGGCTTCGGTCAGCTCAAGCTCGCGCTCGTCAACGAGATCCTCGGCAAGTACCCAGCGGCGCCGCAACTCTTCGGCGCAGCGGCCCCTGACACGGGGAACATGGAGATGCTCGCGGCCTACGGTACCGACGAGCAGAAGGAGCGGTGGCTCACACCGCTCATCAACCAGGAGATGTTCTCGGCGTACTCGATGACCGAGCCGCAGGGTGGCTCGGACCCCAACCTGTTCCGGACCACGGCGGTCAAGGATGGGGGCGAATGGGTCATCAACGGCGAGAAGTGGTTCACCAGCGCCGGGCGAGTGGCAGACATCCTCTTCGTGATGTGCACCAACGGCATGTTCGTGGTGCCGCGCGAGACGCCGGGCGTCGAGATCATGCCCGAGCCCCGCAACCACAACCACATCAAGTACGTCGACGTGCGCATCCCGGCCGATCACCTGCTCGGCCCCGAGGACGGAGCAAAGGTCCTGGCCCAGCGTCGTCTCGGCGGCGGGCGCATCCACCATGCGATGCGCACCATCGCCCAGTGCACGCTGGCCTTCGACATGATGTGCGAGCGGGCGCTCAGTCGTGAGTCGCACGGATCGATCATCGGTGAGCACCAGATGGTGCAGCAGAAGATCGCCGAGAGCTACACCAAACTCAAGATGCTCCGGCTCTACGTGCTCGAGACGGCGTGGAAGATCGATCAGACCTCCACGCAGGAAGCTCGTACCGACATCGCGGGCGTGAAGTTCACGATGGCGCGGGTGCTGCGCGAGATCTCCTTCGACGCCCTGCACATCCACGGCTCACTCGGCACCACCAACCTCACGCCGCTGCAGGACATGTACGCCATCGCGCCGACGATGGGTCTGGCCGACGGTGCCGACGAGGTCCACAAGGCGACGGTCGCGCGGCGCGTGCTCAAGGGCTACCGCCCGCACGAGGGCTACTTCCCGCGCGAGTTCATCCCATACAAGGTCGAAGAGGCGTGGGAGAAGTTCGAAGGCCGTTTCCAGGCCGATCCGGACCTCCGGAAGTCAGCGGAAGGCTGGAAGGAATACCTCGCGAAGCGCCGCTGACCCGTCAGCGACAGCAGTCGCCGTTGTCGATGTAGGACACCGACGGGGCCGACACGCCGTCGACCTGGGAGATCTCGTCGAGGACGAGACCGACCAGGTCGATGTCGTCGCGCGGGCTCGGGAGTTCGACGTGGAAGACGTCGTCGGCGAATCCCGCTCGTCGTCCCGCGACGATCACATCGGTGATGTCGCCGCCCACGGCACCGATCCGGGCGGCGACGGCACCGAGCGCGCCCGGGCGATCGGGGAGCGAGACCTCGATCACGACGTGGGTCAGGACAGGCGAGTCGAGCACTCGTGCATGATCCCATCGCTTTGTGCGCTACGCAGCACGTCTGTGTGAACGCCAGGTCAACTCTGGGATGGGGCGCTCAGACGATTCGCACGGGGAGCGCGGCTCGGGACCGCCCACTGCAACACCGGCGTTCGCTCGCCCAACGGCGTGGTTTCTCGACGGTGCCTCGCCCACCGGCGACGTGCATGACGACTCCACCGGATCGGACGTCGCCGGATCTCTAGGAGTCTGAGTCGCGTCGCCGTCGGACGGTGCTCAGTGCCGCCATGGACCACAGGACGACCAACGCAGCGACGTCGCCGACATGGACCCCGTGTCGCTCAGAGAGGCGAATCGCAGGGCCGACCCGCGTCTCGGCCGCGAACAGGAGCACGATGGCGGTGGCGATCGACCAGATCGCCACCACCTCGACGACGGTTCGTGTCGGCATCCGCATCTCGACGTTCTACCCGAGCGGGGACGCTTCCAACGGCGCAGAGTCCTCTGCCGGACCGATCGCCCAGATCGCGGGTGCGCCGTCCGTGACCTGGGACTTCGTGTGGCGGAGGGAGGGGGATTCGAACCCCCGGAGACTTGCGCCTCGACGGTTTTCAAGACCGTTCCATTCGTCCGCTCTGGCATCCCTCCAGGCGCCATCCGAGCCGACCGGGCGAGCAAGCTCGGGGCCGGTCGGCCCGCATGTCACTGGCGGAGAGAGAGGGATTTGAACCCTCGGAGGACTTGCGCCCTCACTTCCTTAGCAGGGAAGCACCATCGGCCTGACTCGGTCATCTCTCCGTGCGATCGGCGAGCCTAGCGGTCGTCCTCCGTGGCCTCGTATCCCGGTTTCTGACCATCCCCCACGCATGATCTGTCATGCGGTATGCGCGACAGTTGCAAGCGCTTGTGACCGATCTCACAAGATGGAATGTTGCGTTTTGTTTACGAACCGACCAGAGTTTGTCACATCACACCAGATGAATAGCGACGGTCGCGTCCAATTCGGCATCCCCACTGCGGGAGGTCGACGCGTGATCGGGCTTGGAGCCGGCATCCCCCTGCTGCGTACTCCACCTGTGTCGTCAACCCCCTGACGCGTCGCTCTCTCCCCCCACACCGGCCCGGCGGCTTCGTCGCGTCTGGTGGAAAGGCAACGTACTCATGCGAACCAAACTCATCTCCGCAGTCGCCGGGCTCGCCCTGGCACTCCTCCTGGCGGTCACCGCGACCGTCGGCGCTGGAGCAAGCGACTCGGAGGACACCGACTCCTCCGACGCCAGCGATGTCGTCGCCGCCAGCGCCTTCGGCTCGACCGTGACGGTCTCGCTGACCGGGTCGCTGGTGCCGTCGACGCTCGACGTGGACAAACACCGGCCCGCCCCGGGACCCACACCCGAGGAGATCGAGGCCTACCTCGCCGGCATCGAGCGGGCAGACGCCGAGCGTGCCGCCGCGGAAGCCGCCGCTGCTGAGGCAGCAGCTGCCGAGGCTGCTGCCGCCGAGGCCGCCGCTGTTCCGGCCGCCGCACCTGGCTCGGTCCAGGACATCATCGCCCGCTACTTCGGTGGCCAGACCCAGAAGGCCCTCGCCGTTGCACGGTGCGAGTCGGGTCTCAACCCCGGTGCCGTGAGCCCCGGTGGCGGCAACCACGGTCTGTTCCAGATCAACTCCGTCCACAGTGGCCAGTTCCAGTCGGTCACCGGTGCCCCGTGGTCTGCCCGGTATGACGCCGATGCCAACACTCGCTTCGCCCACTGGCTCTGGAGCCAGCAGGGCTGGGGTCCGTGGGCCTGCGCCTGACCCCGGCGGCATCGCCATCGGCTCCCCATCGGCCACACCGCGCGAGCATGCGGTGTGGCCGATGGTCGTTTTGCCCCCAGCCCGAGCGGGCCGCTGCACGTCGGCAATCTCCGGACGGCACTGCTGGCCTGGCTCTTCGCCCGGATCGACGGCGGCAGATTCATCATCCGGGTCGAGGACCTCGATCCGGTGTCGAGTCGGGACGAGTTGGTCGATGCCCACCTTGCAGATCTGGCGGCGCTCGGCTTCGACCACGACGGACCGGTCATCCGACAGTCCGACCCCGCGATCCGTGCCCGCCACGAAGATGCGGTGCGGCAACTGGAGAACGCCGGGCTGCTCTACCCCTGCTTCTGCTCTCGCCGTGAGGTCGCCGAGGCGGTGTCAGCCGCGCACGGACCGCTTCCTGAGGGTGCCTATCCGGGCACGTGCCGAGATCTGACAACATTCGAGCGCGAGGAGCGCGCGTCGGCTCGAACCGATCGAGGGCCGGCGTTGCGCATCCGAGCAGGGCTGGCCGAGGTGACGGTCGACGACCGGATCCACGGGAGCCACACCGGACTCGTGGACGACTTCGTCGTGCGCCGAGGCGACGGCGTGCCGGCCTACAACCTCGCGGTCGTGGTCGACGACGCCGCCCAGGGGATCGACGAGGTCGTACGTGGTGACGACCTGCTGGAGGGGACGCCCCGCCAGGTCTGGCTGTCCGAGATGCTGGAGCTCCCCGTCCCTGCGTATGCCCACGTCCCGCTGGTCCTCGGCCCCGATCGTGAACGGTTGGCCAAACGCCACGGGTCGGTGACGCGACTCGAACTCGAAGCCGACGGCTGGTCGCCCGCACGACTGCTCGGTGTCATGGGCGCATCGCTCGGCCTCGCGCAGCCAGCCGAGTCGGTTTCGTCCGCGGTTCTCCTCGACCGATTCGACCCCACCACCGTTCCCCGCGACCCCTGGGTCTTCTCGCCCGACGCCTGAGTCAGAGGGTGCGGAGACCGTCGACGATCACGCCGGCGCCGACGATGACCGTTCCCGCCCCGATGAGCCGCACGCCGGCGGTCGCCAGCGCGACCGGGACCGAGCGGCGCATGTAGACGCCGACCGCCCCGAGCACGATGGCGATCCCCGCAGCGACCAGGACGGTGACCGTGCCCTGTTCTGCGCCGACCGAGGTGGCGAGGACGGCCGCCGATGGGGTGAACAACGTCGGGAACGCAACGAATCCAGCCAGTCGGAGGTCGGTCTCGGGTTCGATGGCGTCTCGGGGTGCCCCGGCGAAGAGCCATCGCAGGCCCGAGACGACGAGCACCGCCCCGGCGCCGACCCGGAACGTTCCGAGGGTCACGTCGAGTGCGTCGAGGATCGGTTGCGAGGCGGCGGCGGCCAGCACGAGTGCGGCAAGCGCTGCCACCGCGCCGGCGATCACGGGGAGGGGACGGTCGGTCCGACGGTCGTGCGCGAGGGCGACGAGGGCGGCGGCCGGGTTGCATGCCGCCAGGAAGGCGACGATGGCGGCGATCAACGGGTCTCCAGCATCAGGGTCGGGCAGTCGTCGGGGAGTGAGTCATGGATCATGGCAGGACGGGCTCGGCACCGAGCATGCCTGACGCTGCGTGCTGCTGATCGTCCATGCGGGTGAAGTCGTCGTAGAACCAAGCGCCGGCGACCTCGGGCGACGCACCCGTTGTCGCATCGACCTGGTCTGCAGCGAGGCGGGAGGCACCACACGCGAGGGCCTCGTCCGCTCCCGGAGCGAGATCGGCCATCCGAGCGTCGACCAGCGTGACCGTGCGCAGCGCTGCAAGGCCCTCGATCCACGTGCCGAAGCCGGAACCGCGAGGTGCTGGCCCGTGGGTCAACGACCCGTACGACGTGCCCCGCTGCGAATCGAACCGAACGAACGAGGCATACCGGTGGAGGAGCCCGCGTGCGTAGTCGATGTGGTGTTCCTCGAGTCCCCATTCGGCCATCTCGGCGAGGGAGTAGGCGGCCCACTGGTCGGGCCATGGCTGGGGGAAGAAGTCCTCGTCGGTGTCGCGCTGGAGCGTGAGGTAGTCGAGCGTCGTGATCGCCGGAGCGCGGAATCCCTCGAGCGGGAACGCCTCGTGGACAAGCGCCATGGCCCACAGCGCCTCGCCGGTTGCGTACACCGACGTCTCGTCGGGAACCGGTGCCTGCGCCCCGAGGTCGTAGAAGTTGAGCATCGAGCCGTCGGTGCGCTGTTGGCCACGCAGGAACCGAGCGACGCCGAGCAGCGTGTCGTCGTGTGAACTGTCGTCGGTGGCGAGGCGGCGCTGTGCGAGTGACACCGCGAGCAACGCGCTTGCTCCGAGCTTCGCCGTGGAGCCGTCGGCGAAAGCGAGGCCGTCGCCCGCCGGTTCGAGCCGGTCGAGCATCCACTGCAGGCCGCGGTCGGCTGGATCGAGATAGTCGATCTCGCCGGACCGCGTGAGTTGGTAGAGGCTCATGGTCACGCCTGCATGGCGGACGAGGTTGTAGTCGGTGGCGGGTGTCGAGTCGTCCCGGTTCCAGCCGTAGAGGTAGTGGCCGTTCGCCTCCTGGTTGGCGACGATCCAGTCGCCCGCCGCCACCGCGGTTGCACGAGCACCGGTGGAGGTCAGTGGCGGACAGACCTCTGGCGCCCAGAACGTGACCCGGAGCAGCGCGATCGCCACGACCCAGGTGAGCAGCGCTCGTCGGAGCCTGCGGGCGGAGGTCATCGGGACCGACTCCGGACCAGCGAGAACGGCGCGACGAAGAAGAACGTCAGCGGCAGCCGGCTCCGGATCATCGAGAGAGCTTCGCGCCCCGAATGCCGTGTGCCCGCGCGGTCGTGCAGCTCGACGTCGGCGCCCGGCTCGACCCGGACGTCGAATCGGGCCAGCCAGTCGAGTCGTCGGATGCGTTGAGCAGCGGCGTGGTCGGGCACGACGACCGTCTGGTCGCGGGTCGATGGCGTCGCCCAGATCGCCAGCGCAGCGATCGCCGCGAGACTGAAGACCTCGACCGACGCCGAGAGTTCGATGGTCAGATGGAACAGCACCGCGATCCACACCGCGGTGATCCGGGTTCGTCCGAACCACAGACCGACACCGATGAACAGCTCCATCGCGACGGCGATCGGCGACGTGACGGTGTGGACCCACCGCTGCGAGACGACGTCGACCACCCAGCCCGCCAACGGCTCCGGCACCCGGGTCGAGACCAGATGTTGGTGGCGGACGGCGCGATCCCAGAGCACCAGACCACCGGACCAGTCGGGATCGATCAGCTTCGAGACACCAGACGCCAGGTACACGGACGAGGCGATGATCCGAAGGAGCCACAGCGGCCACAACGTCGCTCGGTCGTCGCTGGTGGTCCCGCGCCGTCGGGCATCGAGCGAGAGGACGCGCCCGCTGTCCGAGAGCGCGATCGCGGTGAGGAGCACGAGGAGGAACGCCCGGTTGTGGCGGAAGTGGTGCTGCGACAGGAAGAAGTTCCCGGCGACGCAAACGGTCGTGAGGGGGGCCACCAGTCGAGTGCGCCAGCCGAACCCCATCGCGATCGCGGCGACCGCCCCGGTCCAGACGAGCGCGACCTGCACGGCACCTGGGACCTCCGGCACGAAGCCGAACCACGGCTCGGAGAAGTGGTCGAGATAGGTGACGCCGTCGAGCGTGTCGGTGAGGAACGGCAGGAGGTGGAGGACCACGACCGGGGCCAGGACGATCCGCAGGACGGCCATCGAGCGGATCGAGCCGGGGACGTCGAACACATCGTCGAACGACGCCGGAGCGATGACGCCGCGGTCGCGGTCGCGCGCATGCACCGCCGTCACCGAGCCTCCTCGCGGTCGTCGCTCCGCAGGGTCCGGTGTTCGGGGCCGCGCGTGTTTCGAAAGCTGGTCACCGAGGCCTCGAGGTAGAGCGTCTCGGTGTCGTCCGGCGTGTGGTCGGCGACCCAGTCCAGCGCCTCGTCGAAGAAGTCGAGCGACGCGTCGAGGCCGGAGTATGCGTGCTTCATCCGCTCTGGGTGCTGCACGACGCGCCACCGCACCAGTTCGTCCCAGTCGTAGCCGCCAGGCCAGGGCTCGTCGAGCGGGACACGTCGGCCGTCGGTGGTGACGCGGACGACGTCGGCCTGCCACGTCGACGACTCGTTGAACGGCTGGAATCCGAAGAAGTTGTGGGGGTCGTCATAGCTGCGGAGGAGTAGCGCCGCCTGAGCGAAGATCACGGTGACGAAGAAGGCGCGCACGGCGCGACCCCGCCATCGCGGGCGCTCGATCCTGTCCACGACCCCTTCCATGTACCCCGCAGTGTGACGTACGGGCATCTGGCAGGGTTCTCGCCGTGATCGACCCCGCCGAAGCACCCGAACAACCCTGGTGGAAGACGGCCGTCTTCTATCAGATCTATCCACGGTCCTTCGCTGACGGGAACGGTGACGGCGTCGGCGATCTCGCCGGCATCGCCGAGCATCTCGACCACCTCGTCGACCTCGGGGTCGACGCTGTCTGGCTGTCGCCCTTCTACGAGTCGCCGATGCACGACTTCGGCTACGACATCTCCGACCACTGTGCCGTCGACCCGATCTTCGGTGACCTCGACGACTTCGACCGCGTGCTCGACGGACTGCACGAGCGCGGTCTGAAGCTGATCGTCGACTTCGTGCCGAACCACGTGTCCTGCGACCACCCGTGGTTCGTCGAGGCCCGCTCCGACCCGTCATCGGCCAAGCGCGACTGGTTCGTCTGGGCCGACCCGAAACTCGATGCCAACGGAGAACCTGGCCCGCCGACCAACTGGACGGCGTCGTTCACGGAGGAGTCGGCGTGGGAGTTCGACGAACCGTCGGGGCAGTACTACCTCCACCTGTTCCTCCCGGAGCAGCCCGACGTGAACTGGCAGCACCCAGACCTCGAAGCGGCCCAGCACGACGTGTTGCGGTTCTGGCTCGGCCGTGGCGTCGACGGGTTCCGGATGGACGTGTTGAACGCCATCGGCAAGGACCCCGAGCCCCGCGATGTTCCGGAGTCGATCCTCGGCATCCCGCAGGTCGTGCTCGTGCACCACGAGACCGCCATGCCGTTGATCCGTCGCATCCGCGAGACCGCCGACGCCGCTGGCGACACGTTCATCATCGGCGAGATCGTCACCGGCGACATCGAGGTGCAGGCCTCGTACCAGGGGGCCGTCGACCAGGCGGCGAGCGACGGTGTGCACGCCAGCGTGAACTTCGCGTCGGTGTGGGCGCCGTGGGAGCGGGACGCGTGGGTCGACCTGATCACCAAGACCGAGGCGGCGTACCCCCACGATGGTCCGCGCTGGCCGTCGTACGTGTTGTCCAACCACGACAACCCGCGCCATCGGACCCGGTACGGCGGCCACGAGTCGAGGGCTCGTGCCGCAGCGATCCTGTTGCTGACGCTGCGCGGGACGCCGTTTCTCTATGCCGGTGAGGAGCTCGGACTCGAGGATGCCGACGTGCCGGCCGATCGCGTCGTCGACCCTGGCGGACGAGACGGATGCCGTGCTCCGATCCCGTGGAGTGGCGAAGTCGATCATGGGTGGGGTCCCCATGCGTGGTTGCCGTTCCCACCCGACACCGGCATCCGCAACGTCGAGGCCCAGAAGGCCGCCGACGTCACGATGTTCGACCTCTACCGCGACATCCTCTCGGCGCGGCACGCCTCGCCCGCATTGCAGGCAGGCTCGCTCGAACTCCTCGACCTTCACCGCGACGTGCTGTCGTTCCGACGGTCGAGCGCCGACGACGAAAGAACGGTGCACGTGAACTTCAGCGACGACGTCGTCCATCTCGACTCCGCGGGGAGCCTCGTGGTGTCGGCAGCGGGAGGGACCAGCGGGTCGTTCGACGGCCGCCTCTCCGGTGGTGCAGCAGTGGTGATCCAGCCGTGACCGTCACTGTGATCCGCGATGGCGCGGTGACGACGCTCCGCCTCGAACGGCCCGACAAGCTCAACGCCCTCGACGAATCGATCCGGTCCGGGCTCGCGGACGCGCTGACGACACTCGAGGGCGATCCGTCGGTCAGAGTCGTGGTCCTCGAAGGGGCCGGTCGTGCGTTCTCCGCCGGGTCCGACCTCAGCGGCGGGGCGTACGGCAACCTCCGAGATGCCGACTGGGCGACGCGCCGCCACATGACCGGCAACTGGCAGCGGCTGCTCGACCAGCTGGGCCGCATCCCACAGGCCACCGTCGCTCGACTCCACAGCCACGTGATCGGTGGCGCGGCGCTGTTGGCAGCGGCATGCGACATCCGCGTGGCCGCTGACGACACCGTCGTGAAGATCCCGGAACTGGCGATCGGGATCCCGCTCACCTGGGCCGGCGTGCCGCTCCTCGTCCGTGAGGTCGGCTTGCCCCTTACGCGCGACTGGGTGATGACGGGGCGCCCGGTCGAGGCCGCCGAACTCCTGCGCTCTGGATTCGCGCAGCGAGTCGTGCCCCGTGACGAACTCGACGACGCCGTGGCGACGTGCGTCGGTGAGCTCACGGCGATGCCCGCCGGCCCACTGGCGATGACCCGGTCGCTCACCGCGGCCATCGGCCGGACGACGCCGGCCATGGTCGCCGGCTGGGCGGACCCCGACGCACTGCAGTGGTCGTTCCGCGAGCCCGAGGGCCAGCAGGCAGCTGCGGACTACGACCAGCGCCGACGTTCCTGACCCCGCGTCACCGGGTTGGGCTCAATCAGTGACGGTGGCGGGGACCTGTTCGGCGCGGATGTCGTCGAGTTCGTCGTCGACGTCTCTGGGCGTGGACTGGACGAACGAAGCGAACACCAGCGATGCGATGCCGAGCCCCGCGCCCACGACGTAGGCGGTGAAGAAGTCGGCCGCTCGCTCGGTGCCGCCGTAGACCGAGGTGAGCACGGTGATGCCCATGGCGGAACCGACCTGGAACGTCATGCGTTGGGCGGCAGCGGCGATGCCCAGATCCTGCTCGTCGACCGAGTTGGAAAGCGTGGCGGTGATCGTCGGCTGGGCGGTGCCGTTGCCGATGCCCTGCAGCACGAGTGCGAACACCACGAGGAACACCATGTCGGCGCGAGCGCCGATGCCGAGCAGCAGGAGCGCAATGGCGATCGCTGCTGATCCGAACATGGCCACCGGTCGCTCGCCGATCTTCGTTGCCACCGACCCGCCGACCGGCGAAGTGGCCGAGAACGACAGCGGCCGGACCAGCATCACGAGCGACGTGGTCGACACCGAGAAGGCGAAGACCGACTGGAGCATCAGCGGGGCGAGGATGAATCCGCCCATGTAGGCCGCGCCGGAGAAGAGCGCGGCGAGCAGCGAGGCCGTGAAGTTGCGGCGCTTGAAGAACGACAACGGCAGCAGCGGGAACGCGACCCGCGACTCCACGTAGACGAAGGCGGCGAGTCCGACGACGCCGACGGTCATGGCAGTGGCGACGATTCCGTCGAGCCCGCGATCGGGTGCCTGGTTGATGGCCAGCATCAGTCCGCCGGCACCGAACGCCAGTGTGATGGCGCCGAGCACGTCGAACCCGACGTCGACGCGCCGCGATGTCTCCCGCAGCACGAGGAACGCCGTGATCACCGGGACGATCGAGAGTGCGGCCTGGATACCGAACATCGGCCGCCAGCCGACGGCGTCGATCAGCGGTCCACCGATGACGAGTCCGATCGCGGGGGATCCGGCTGCCACGAGCGACCACCACCCCATGGCCTTTGCGCGTTCGGTCGGGAGGTGGACGCTGTTGATGAGCGCCATCGACGACGGAATCGTCGCGGCGCCGACGACGACTGCAAGTCCGCGCAGCACGATGAGCGAGTACGGATCCCACGCGAACACGGTGAGTGCGGTGACCACGGTGGAGATGGTGAAGCCGGTCAGGAACACCCGCCGGTGCCCGTAGAGGTCGCCGAGCTTGCCGAGGATGGGCAGGGCGACGGCCGAGGCGAGGAGCGGTCCGGAGATGACCCAGGCGATCAGCGTCTCGCTGGTGTCGAAGTCGTCGGCGATCGTCGACAGGCTCACGGCGAGGAGGGTCACCGGGAACGTCGTGGCGAACATCCCGGTCAAGGCGGTGAGCAACACCCAGCGCGGATAGCTGCCGGATTCGGAGAGGCGCGCCTGGACGTCCTCCCTCCTGGCAGCGATCGCGTTGCGGGCATCCGGCACCCGATCGACCATATCCGCGCCTCGG
>JBBSLH010000041.1:0-16639 GCA_038255425.1 Acidimicrobiales bacterium | reverse complement strand
GTACCAGGCCCAGTGGGCGTGGAAGCACTTGATGCCGCGTCGGGTGCCCCCGACACCGCCGGTGGGCACAGGGCCGTCGTGGCCACTCGGGAGCGCAGCGTCGCGATCGGCCTCGTAGGCGGCGTGGGCGGCGTTCAGCGCTTCGTCGCCGATCTCGGCCTCGGCGACGTCGATCACGCCGCTCGACTCGAGTCGGCCGATCATCACACGGTCCCGGGCGCCGACCAGCCAGTACCGCGTCGGCATGGGGGTGCCGTCGTCGAGGAGTGGTGCGTTGCGGATGACGACGGGGCCGCCATCGTCGTCGCGCACGACGACCTCGAACTCGGCCTGTGGTGCGCGCCCGAGCAGCGCTCGGACAGCCTCGACGTCGGCCGGGTCGGCCATGCGGTCGCTCGAACTCCGTGTCAGCGCTTGCGCTTCTTGGACCGACGCTTGCCGAGCAGGAGGAGAACGAAGAGAACCGCGAACAGCGGCGCGAGTCGCTTGGCGATGGGTGCGCCGGCGCTGTCGAGCAGATCGACCGGTGCGCTCGCTTCCTGATCGATCTTGCGCACGGTCGGCGTCTTGGCAGCCTCGGTTGCCGGGTCGCCGACCGTGGAGACGTCGTCGCCGTCGGTCGCACCGGGCGGGCCGCTCACTGCGTCGGCCGCTTCGGCCTGCGCCTTGGCTGCCTCTGTCGCGTTGTCGCCTGCGGTCTCACCCTCCGGCTCGGCTTCGAGCTTGCCCTCGAGGCATTCGACGAACTGGGTGAGCAGCTTGGCGCTGACCTCGGCGATCATCCCTCGCCCGAACTGCGCGACCTTGCCCTTGATCGTCACGTCGCTGACGACGACCACATGCGTCGACACGTCGTCGCCCGAACCGGACTCGGTCATCGTCGCGGTGATGATGGCGCTGGCGCTGCCCTGGCCTCGGGTGTCGCGGCCCTCGGCCTTGAGGACGATCTTCCGGTTGGCTTCGTCCTGCTCCTGGAAGGTCGCGGCCCCCTTGTACTGCGCGGTGATCGGCCCGACCTTCACCTTCACGATGCCTCGATACTCCTCGCCTTCGATCTCCTGGAGCTGGGCTCCGGGGAGACAAGGAGCGATGAGCTCGACGTCGTTGAGCACCTCCCACGCCCGTTCGACAGGGACGGGGACGGTGAACTCGTTCGTCAGGTCCATCGGTGCAGATCCTCCAGGGTGTCGATGTCCGATGCGTGTCCCGCGCACGGTATCGGCAGAACGAGGTCGGGACGACTCCGCATCAACGCTCTCCCGACCTCGTCACCCCTTGCGGGGAGATCGTCCCAGACCGTGCGCGACAGCTTCACCGGATTGCCGCGGACACCGTCGTAGGTCGCCACTGCGATCTCGGCATCGGCGTCGGCGACCGCGCGCCATGCCTCGGCGGTCACGAACGGCTGGTCTCCGAGGCCGACGACCACCGCGTCGTGGCCGTCCGCCGCAGCGGCGGTGATGCCGGCCCGCACGGAGGTGGCCTGACCGTCGCGCCATGCCGCGTTGGGCACGATCGTGACGTCATCGGTGAGCGCAGCGCCGAGATCGATCGCGCCCGTCACGACATAGACGTCGAGACCAGAGCTGCGCACCGCGTCGAGCGCAAGTCCGAACACCGACGTCCCGCGGAGGGGCGCCAGCAGCTTGTGGGTGTCGCCGTCGAATCGACTTCCCGATCCGGCGGCGAGGAGAACGGCCGCGACCACGGCCAAGAGTGTGGCCCGCGGAGGTCACGCTGCGTTCGGTCAGTCCGCGACCCAGTTGCCGTGGAAGCCGAACGGGACTCGGTTGGGGAGTTCGATCGTGCACGCCGGTTCGCCAGTGAAGTCCTGGCCGTTCAGCAAGACGAGGTGGCTGGCGTCGTCGGCGGCGTCGTACGTCACCGACATCACCCACCCGTCGTCCTCGGCCGCGTCCGCTGTCCGGGGGATGAAGACTCCCTCCATCGACAGACGATGCGGTCCGTAGTCGTGCAGATCCCGCGTGCCGGTCTTGGAGTCCCAGCGCATCAGCTCGCCGAACTCCAGCCTGCCGGAGCTCCCGTCGAACGTCGTGGCGTAGCCGTACCTGGCCTGCTTGCCGACGAGGCGTTCGTCAACCCTCGGCAACTCGAGCGGATGGTCGTCCAGACGCTCCTCCGTCACGGTGCCGGTGGCGGGATCGACCGTCCAGCGGTCGAGGGTGGGGTTGCCCTCGTTCGGACCTCGCATGTCGGTACGGAACATCGAGGGGTGACGGACGACGTCGAGCACGATCTGCCCATCGGGGAGGTCGTACGCGTTCATCGGGTGATACACGTAGCAAGGCTCGACGTCGTACCACCGCACCTGATCGGCGGTCCCTCCCTTGGGGAGAACCCCGATGCGGGCGCCGTAGTCCTCGTCCCAGCGATAGGGCAGACCCGTGCCGGTCATCGCCATGTCGAGATCGAACGTGACCGGGAGGTCGTAGAGGATGACGTGGGTGTCGGTGATCGAGATGTCGTGCATCATCGGCTTGCCGGGCACCGCGATGTCGGCAGTGTGCTTGACGACGCCGTCAGCACCGATGACCTGGTACTGGACCGTGTCCCAGCCCCAGTAATACGCCGCGACGTGCAGGTCGCCGGTGTCGGGGTCACGCTTCGGGTGGGCAGAGAACGGCCCGGGGATGCCCGCCGTCCCCGGGCCGCGGAAGTCGGCGCGTCCGATCGTCTCGAGCTCGTCGTTCAGCTCGATCGGGTTCGAACCCGCCTCGACACAGGCGAAGGTGCGCCCGGCCAAACCGATCACGTTGGTGTTCACCGCGCCCTGCATCACGCCCGTCGGGCCACCGGGATCGTCCCAGCCCTGCTCCTCGAGAATGCTCCCGCCGCGCACGAACCGGCTGCGATACCACTCCGCTCGGCCAGCGCCGAGGCGGATGCCGTGCACCATTCCGGTGCCCGTGAACCAGTGATAGTTCTCGGGCTCGGCGTTGGCCGGGTTGGGGCCGATCCGGAGATAGCGGCCCTGCAGTTCGGGTGGCAGTCGACCCTGGACCACTGGCAGATCGAAGGCGGTCGTCTCCTCGGCGAGCGGTGCGAAGTTGCCCGCCAGGTAGTTGTTCTCGTTCGTTCGTACGTCGGTCATGAGTTCCTCCATCGGACCTTCTATAGTCCATTCTGGACCATCAAAGACGGATGGTCAACCTCTCATTCGTCAGACCTGGCAGCATTCGTCTCCATGGACCCGCTGACCGCACGTAAGACCCTCGCCGGCATCCGAGCCGCCCTCGGCGTGGGTGCCCTCCTCGCTCCCCGGGCCACCGGCAAGATCTTCGGCATCGACGCCGACGAGAGCCCGGCTGCTCCGTACCTCGCCCGTCTCTTCGGCGCGCGCGAGCTCTACATGGCGTCGCCGTTCCTCATGCCGGCGCCCGGCCTCGACGAGCAGGAGCTCGCGTCTCGAGCGGTTCCGGTCGATGCCGCCGACACCGTTGCGGCGTTGGCGGCGGGCCTGAAGGGCTACCTGCCATGGCGAGCGGCGATCCCTGCAGCCGCCACGGCGGCCTTTGCCACCTACCTCGGATCGGTCGCCTCGCAGCAGGGTTGACCAGATCGAGCCGGTTCCTCGCGGCGATCAGTGGATCGAGCCCTCGCCGTCGCGGAGTGACGGGGCGGGTCGTTCGGTCCTCGATGCGATGATCTCTGCGAGGATCGAGACGGCGGTCTCCTCCGGGGTCCGAGCGCCGAGGTCGAGACCGATCGGCGCCATGATCCGCGCCAGCTCGCCATCGGTGACCCCTTCCTCGCGGAGCCGGCGATTGCGGTCCTCGGTCGTGCGGCGCGAGCCCATCGCTCCGATGTAGCCGGCGTCGGTCTTCAGCGCCTCCAACACCGAAGGCACGTCGAACTTGGGGTCGTGGGTCAGCACGCAGACCGCATCGCGCGGTCCGAGGTCTTGCCCGACGCGCTCGAGCAGCCGATGCGGCCAGTCGACGACGACATCGTCAGCGAAGGGGAATCGTGCCTTGGTCGCGAAGACCTCTCGGGCGTCACACACCGTGGTGCGATAGCCCAACAGCTTGCCGAGGCGAACGAGCGCGCCGGTGAAGTCGACGGCTCCGAACACGAGCAGTTGCGGTGGCGCTGCGAACGTCTCGACGAACACCGACACGGCCCGTTCACGGGCCTCACCGTGCTCGCCGTAGTGGCGCACGCCACTGGTCCCGGCGGCGAGCTCGCCCAACGCATCGCGGACGACCACGCGGTCGAGGTCGGCGTCGCCGAGCGTGCCCTCGGCGTCGGTGTCGGGCTGGACGAGAAGCTTTGCGCCGATGTTCGCTCCGTCGACGACGGTCGCCATCGCCACCGGTGTCTCGGAGCGGATCGCCTCCCGGAGACGCTCGAAGATGCTCACCAGTCGAGCGGCTCGATGAAGAGATGGATCGTCCCGCCGCACGTGAGACCGACGGCGAATGCATCGTCGTCGGAGTAGCCGAAGGTGACGATGCGTCGATCGCCCGACTCGATGATGTCGAGCGCCTCGATCACGACCGCGCCCTCGACGCATCCACCGGAGACCGACCCGACGACTTCGCTGTGCTCGCTGACAGCCATCGCTGCACCCGGAAGTCTGGGTCCAGAACCCTCGACGTCGACGACACGCGCAATCGCCGCGCGGGTGCCGGAGCGACGCCAGCGGTCGAGGTCGTCGAGGATCTCACGCATCGGCGCCAAGCCTACGTTGGGGCGTCGCCGGCGAGGACGGCGCTCAGCCGCTCCAGCGCATCGACGCTGTGCCCCTCGACGAAGGCGTCGACGAACGGGAGCGCCGCCGCCATGCCACGAGCCAACGGCGCGTATCCCGGCGTGGCCTTGAGCGGATTCACCCACACGACGCGGTGCGCGACCCGACCGAGACGCTGCATCTGCTCAGCGAAGAAGTCGGGGTCGCCGCGATCCCAGCCGTCCGAGAGGATGACGACGACCGCTCCACGCGCCATGCCGCGGACGCCCCACTCGTCGTTGAACATCCGCAACCCTTCGCCGAGCCGAGTGCCACCGGAGAAGTCCTCGATCGCCGCAGCCGCGTGCGCCAGCGCGTCGTCGGGATCGCGCCGGGACAGTTCGCGTGTGAGTCGCGTGAGCCGCGTTCCCAGCGCGAAGGCATCGATGCGAGAACGAGCGGTGACTGCAGCGTGAGCGAAGCGCAGCAGCGCTCTTGCGTAGGGCCCCATCGAGCCGGAGACGTCGACCAACAGCACCACCCGCCGGAACCGCTCACCCGGCCCGGTGGTCGCCCGCACGATCGGCTCACCACCCGTTCGCAGCGCCGCACGGACCGATCGTCGGAGGTCGACTCGTCCCCGTGAAGCTGGATACCGGCGGCGAGAACGGCGCGGCGCCCCCGTGAGGCGAATGCGTTCGATCAATCGCCACGCCTCTGCCAACTCGCGCTCGTCGAGCAGGGCGAAGTCGGCCGTGCGCAGTGTCTCGACCTGGGAGAACCGGACTTGGAGCGAGTCGTCACCGTCCACCACTTCGTCGCCACCGGTGTCGGCGTCGGGGTCGTCGACGGCGAGGGTCACGGTCTCCGGCTCCGGGGGACGCTCGAGCTCGATCGGCTGGCCACCGAAGAAGCCGGCGAAGACCAGGTCGAAGGTACGCACGTCGTCCTCGCGACGGACGAGCGTGGCGCGTGCCGACCAGTAGACATCGTCGGGATCCGCCACGTCGACGACATCGAGTGCCTCGACGAAGCGCGTGGTGGCGTCGACCGGTACGTCCAGCCCGGCCTGACGGAGCAGCCGCACGAAGGCGACTGCTGCGACCGGTGGGTCGAGACGGATGTCAGGCACTCCGCTGCGCCGCAGCGCGGACCAGTGCATCGAGTCCGGCGGCTCGGACACGCGACTGGTCCTCTCGATACTTCAGGACCGCGCCGAGCGAGTCGTCCACCGTCTCGACGTCGAGCTCCTCGGCGCCGAGCACCCGGAGCGCGACCGCCCAGTCGATCGTCTCGGCGACGCCGGGCGGCTTGTAGAGACCCGCACCTCGGAGATGCTCTGTGGCAGCAGCGACCTGCGCCGCCAACCGCTCCCCCACACCCGGGACCCGCAGCCGCACGATGGCGACCTCGCGTTCGAACTCCGGATGCTCGACCCAGTGGTAGAGGCACCGACGCTTGAGGGCGTCGTGGACGTCGCGCGTGCGGTTCGACGTGATGATCACCACCGGCGGGGTCTCGGCCCGGAACGTCCCGATCTCGGGAACGGTGACGGCGAAGTCGGACAAGACCTCGAGGAGAAACGCCTCGAACTCGTCGTCGGCGCGATCGACCTCGTCGATCAGCAGCACCGGCGGCGGTCCGCCTGTCGCGCTGACGGCCTGGAGCAACGGTCGTCGCACCAGGAACCGTTCGTCGTAGAGCTCGTCCTCGAGGTCGGCCACGTCGGTGCCACTGGCCACGCCTGCTGCTTCCGCGGCACGGAGGTGGAGCAGCTGTCGGGAGTAGTCCCACTCGTAGACGGCCTGGCTCACGTCGAGTCCCTCGTAGCACTGGAGCCGGAGGAGCTCGCCGCCGGTCCACCGGGCGAGCACCTTCGCCACTTCGGTCTTGCCGACACCGGCGTCGCCTTCGAGCAGGAGGGGGCGGTGCAGCTGCAACGAGAGATGGATCGCCGTCGCCAACCCACGGTCTGGCAGGTAGCCGTGTTCTTCCAGCGCGGAGGCGACCTCGGTGGGAGAGTCTGCGGCGACGGCCATGGACGCAGGCTACGGTCCGCGCCATGCCAGGACTCCGCCACGTCGTCACCCTCACCTTCGGCGACGACACGACCACCGAGACCATCGACGAGATCGTCGCCGCCCTGCGCGCGCTCCCGCCGCAGATCCCCGAGCTGAACAGCTACGTGGTCGGGGCCGACGTCGGGAAGTCCGACGGCAACTCGACGGTCGGAATCGTCGCCGACTTCGACGACTGGGACGGCTACGTCGCCTACCGCGACCACCCTGCACACGTCGCCGTGGGCGCCGACATGATCCTGCCCATCCTCACCGGGCGCGGCGCCGTCCAACACGAGCTTCCCTGAACGATGACCGACATCGAACTGATCAGCCATCCCGACGACGTCACCCCCGAGTGGATCACCAGGGTCCTGACCACTGCCGGCGCGCTCGACGGCGGTCGAGTCACCGAGGTCTCGGCCAAGTCCGTGGGCACGGGCCAGGTCGGCGACAGCGTCCGATTCACGCTCACCTACGACGGTGCCGCCGGTCCGGGCACGGTCGTCGGCAAGTTCCCTGCCGAGGACGAGACCTCCCGCGCCTCGTCCGTCGCCACCCGGACCTATGAGATCGAGACCCGTTTCTACCAACACCTCCAGGACCGGGTCTCGATCACCACACCGGCGCCCTACGTCGCACTGATCGACGTCGAGGCCAACGAGTTCGTCCTGCTCATGAACGATCTCGCACCGGCCGAGCAGGGCGACCAGATGCGCGGATGCGACGTGGCGTCAGCCGAGATCGCGATGGACGAGGTCGCGAAGCTCCATGCGCCGGTGTGGGACGACGCCACCCTCACGGACCTCGATTGGCTGAACCGCGCCTCGGACAACGGCAACGCGTTCTATCTCCAACTGCTGGCGATGCTCTACCCGGGCTTCCTCGATCGGTACGGCGACCGCGTCGATGCCGAGGTCGTCAGCGTCGGCAACGCCCTGATGGAACGGCTCGGCGACTACATCTCGTACCGGCCCGAGCCGCTCACGGCGGCCCACGGCGACTACCGCGTCGACAACATGCTCTTCGCCACCGAGGCCGGCGGAGCGCCGCTCACCACGGTCGACTGGCAGACGGTCTCGCTCGCGCCAGGCGTCACCGACGTGTCGTACTTCCTCGGCACCAGCCTCCTGCCGGACGATCGGGCGACCCACGAGCGCGCGCTGGTCGAGCGCTACCACGAAGGTCTGCTCCGCGGCGGCGTCACCGACTATGCGCTGGACACCTGCTGGAGCGACTACCGCCGCTTCGCGTTCGCCGGCTTCCTCATGGCGGTCGGCGCGTCGATGATCGTGGGTCAGACCGACCGGGGCGACGAGATGTTCATGGCCATGGCCAACCGCGCCGGGCGCATGGCCATCGAACTCGACACGCTGTCGATGCTCGACTGATCCGGCCTCGTTCGGTCAGTCGGTGGGGAGGGCGGAGCCGCCGGGGAGATCGGCGAGGAGCATGACGTCGACGTCGTCGCCAGGTTGGACGCCTTTGCCGTCGGGGAGGATCGCGAGCGCGTTGGCGGCCGCCATCGATCCGAGGTGATGGCTGCCCTGGCCTCCCGAGGACGAGACATGGACCCGTCCGTCCTCCCCGTACCGGGCGGCGACGCGAGCGAAGTGGGTCTTGGCGTCGGATCGACGACCGAGGTCGCCGTCGGCCACTGCCCGGACGATCGGGCGGTCGATGTCGGTGTGGCCCATGGCCTGACGGAGCGCGGGGCGGCCGAGCAACTCGAAGCTGACCATCGACGACACAGGGTTGCCGGGGAAGCCGAACACCGGCGTCAACCGATCGTCGCCCGCAGGCACGAGGCCGAAGGCGAACGGCTTGGCCGGCTTGATGGCGATCTGCATCCAACGCATGTCGCCCATGCGGTCGAGGATGACCTTCACCAGGTCGATGTCGCCCATGGACACGCCCCCCGATGTCAGAACGGCGTCACAGCCGACGACCCCGCGTTCGATCGCCTCGGTGATGGCCTCCTCGGTGTCGCGTGCGATGCCCAGATCGACGACGTCGCATCCAGCCTGTTCGGCGAGGGCGAGCAGGGTCCGCCGGTTCGAGTCGCGGATCTGACCCGGCTCGAGCACTCCCCCGCCCTCGACCAGTTCGTCGCCGGTGGAGACGACCCCGACTCGCATCCTCGAGTACGCGAGCACGACTTCGACGCCGAGGCTGTTGAGCACTCCGAGATGACCGGCGGTGAGCACGACGCCCGCCTCGAACACGGTCTGCCCGATCGAGAGGTCGTCGCCGGCAGGGCGAACGTGGTTGCCGACCGGCACTTCGATCTCGACTCGCACGGTGTGGTCGTCGAGTGCCTCGGTCTTCTCGACCATCACCACCGCGTCAGCGCCGTCAGGCATCGGCGCACCGGTGAAGATGCGACTCGCCTGTCCGGCCTCGACGATCACCTCGGGCGCGTGCCCGGCAGCGATCGTCTCCACGATCTGCAGTTCGACCGGAGCCCCCACGGTGTCGGCAGAACGCACTGCGAAGCCGTCCATCGCCGTGTTGGCGAACGGCGGCACTGCTTCGCCCGCCTGCACCGACTCGGCCAGGATCAGCCCGAGCGCTTCGCCGACCGGCGTCGGCACCGGGTCGCGCCGAGGCACGCGGTCGAGGACATGTCGACGGGCTTCTCCGAGCGAGATCACGCTGGCGACGCTACCGGTCCGACCCCCACCGAAAATCCCTGTGAAAAGGGTCTGGACACCGAACCTTTCTCACAGGGATTTTCCAGGGTGGCGGGGTTCCTGGAGGGGGATCAGTCGAGGGTGGCGACGAACTTCTTGAGGTATGCCTTGAACGCTGGGCCCAGGTCGTCGCGCATCGCGCCGATCTCGACGGTGGCCTTGAGGTAGTCGAGGGGCTTGCCGCAGTCGTATCGGCCCTCGCTGAACGCATAGCCGGTGACTGGTTGGGTCTTGTTCAACAGGCCGATGGCGTCGGTGATCTGGATCTCGTTGCCGACGCCGGGCGGCGTGTTGTCGATGGCCTCGAAGATCTCCGGTGTGAACACGTAGCGCCCGATCACGGCGAGGTTGGACGGCGCCTCGCCGGGAGCCGGCTTCTCGACGATGCGCTCGAAGCGGTGGAGGTTGTCGCGCAGCGGGATGGGATCGATGCAGCCGTAACTCGAGATCTCGTCGGGTTCGACCTCGAGACACGCGATGACCGATCCCTCCTCGGCCTCGTGTGTCGCGATCATGCCCTTCAGCAGCGCACCGTCGTCGACCTGGATGTCGTCGCCGAGCATCACCGCGAACGGACGCTCACCGACGTGTTTGCGGGCGGTGCCGATCGCGTGGCCCAACCCCTTGGCGACGCCCTGGCGGATGAAGTGGATGTCGGCCATCTCGGCCAGACCGCGCACGAGATCGAGCTCGGCTGTCTTGCCCTTCGACTCGAGCGCGGCCTCGAGACCGGCGAGACGGTCGAAATGGTCGCCGATCGAGGACTTGCCATCGCTGACGATGATCAGGATGTCGTCGATCCCCGACGCCACCGCTTCTTCGACGATGTACTGGATCGTGGGCTTGTCGACGACCGGCACCATCTCCTTGGGGATCGCCTTCGAGGCGGGGAGGAATCGGGTGCCCAGACCGGCAGCGGGGATGACAGCAGTACGAACGGGAGCCATGCTCGCCATTCTGGTGGGGTCAGGCCCGGACGTTCGACTCGGTGCCGTCGATCAGCCGTCGGATGTTGCTCCGGTGCCGCACGATGATCGCCAGCCCGATCAGACCGGACACCGCGATCTCGATGCCACTCTGGCCGAGGGCCCACACGCCGACGGGCATCAGCAGGGCGACGAGGATCGACGCCGGGGCAGCCATGTCGAGCACCTTGGCGACCACGGCGAACACGAGGCCGAGCACGGCGAAGCCCAGCGGTGCGCACACCAGTCCGACGCCGGCCGCGGTCGCCACGCCCTTTCCACCGACCAGTTTCCGGGTGATGGGCCACATGTGACCTGCGACCGCTGCTGCTCCTGCGAGCCATGCCAACGTCCGGCCATCCACGGCGTAGCCCAACCCAGCAGCGACGATCCCTTTTCCGGCATCGCCGACGAGCACGAGCACCCCGGCCTTGGCACCGCCCACGCGGGTCGTGTTCGAGGCGCCCGGGTTGCCCGATCCCGACGTGGTGGCATCGAAACCCATCCGTCGACCGACGATCTGCGCCGTCGGGAACGTCCCGATCAGGTACGCCACGACCACCACGATCCCCGCGGCCAGACCTTCCATTTCGACGAGCGTATGGGTACCGCCGGGCTCGCCCGATATCCTCTGGCACTCGACACTCGCGAGTGCCAAAGCGGAGACACCCGATGCCCACCTATCAGTACCGCTGCAAGGACTGCGGCCACGACCTCGACGTCGTGCAGGCCTTCACCGACGACGCCCTCACCGAATGCCCGGAGTGCCAGGGCACCCTCAAGAAGGTGTACGGCAACGTCGGCATCAGCTTCAAGGGATCTGGGTTCTACAAGAACGACGCACGCAAATCGTCCAGCAGTTCGAAGTCGCCGAGCTCGGCCTCGTCCGACTCGTCGTCGTCGTCGAGCGACTCGTCCACCAAGAGCGACACCAAGTCCGAGAAGAAGACCGAGACGAAGAAGTCGGACACCAAGACGGCGTCGACCTCGACGTCCTCGTCGTCCGACTGAGGCACACCGATGGCGATCGCCGACATCGGGGTCTTCGGCGGCAGCGGCTTCTACGAGTTCCTCGACGACGTCGAAACGGTCGCCATCGACACGGAGTACGGCGACCCGTCGGGCCCACTGCTCGTCGGGACGGTTGGCGATCGGCGCGTCGCCTTCCTGCCCCGCCACGGCGCTGACCACCGCCGCCCGCCCCACCGCATCAACTACCGCGCCAACCTCGACGCCATGCGACGAGCCGGCGTCGGCGCAATCTTCGGTCCCTGTGCGTCAGGCTCGCTCCATCCGGACGTCGCCCCCGGACACTTCGTCGTCGTCGACCAGTTCGTCGATCGCACCTCCGGGCGACCGGACACGTTCTGGGACGAGGGAGCGGCAGACCACGTCTCGATGGCCGACCCCTACGACGAACGGCTCCGACAGGTGGCGATCGACGCGTGTCGCGCCGAGGGCGTGACCGTGCACGAGACCGGCACCGTCGTGGTCATCCAGGGGCCGCGCTTCTCGACCCGCGCCGAATCGCAGTGGTTCAGCCGGGAGGGCTGGGAGGTCGTCAACATGACCCAGTACCCCGAGGTCGCGCTGGCCAACGAGGCCCGCATCCCCGACGCGTCCATCGCCCTGATCACCGACTTCGATGCCGGTCTCGAGGACAACCCGGACGTCGCAGCCGTCACCCAGGACGAAGTCTTCGCATTCTTCCAACGCAACGTCGAGGTCGTGCGCCAGGTCCTGTTCCGGGCCATCGCTGCGGTGCCCGACGACATGTTGCCCCGCTAACATCGACTCGTCCCGGCACGACGCCGGACGCACTTCCCCCTCCGGTCCACATCCCGTGAGGTCGACATGCGCCCCCGCCCGTCCCGGTTCCCGGTCCTGCGTCCCCCACCGAGGCGACTCG
The DNA here is from genome assembly GCA_038255425.1 of Acidimicrobiales bacterium. GTDB lineage: Bacteria > Actinomycetota > Acidimicrobiia > Acidimicrobiales > Salinilacustritrichaceae > Salinilacustrithrix. Next base: position 4,325 of record JBBSLH010000041.1, on the reverse strand, counting down.
TCGTCGTCGTTCTGGTCGCCATCATCGTCGGCACGACCGTGTACCGCATCACGTCCACCGCATCGTCCCGAGCTGCCGCGTTGGGTGCGTCCCGGGTCGTCGCCGTCGTGGTCGACGACCTGGCGGCGGGCGATGTGATCGAGTTGGGCGATGTGGAGATGCTCGACCGGCCCGTCGCTCATCTGCCCGACGATCCTGTGGTCGACGACCCGACCGGGCTCGCGGTCCGGGTGTCCATGACCGCTGGCGAGGTCCTCACGATCGGACGCGTCGCTGGTGGGGACCGAACCGGGGCGGCAGCGCTCATCCCCGAAGGCTGGCGAGCAGTGACCATCCCGGTGATCGACGCCGTGGTCCCAGCCCAGCCCGGCGACCTCGTCGACGTGATCGCATCGTTCGATCCGACGCTCTCGGCTCGGGACTCGAGCCTCGTCATCGCCGCCGACGCCGTGGTGGTCGACGTCGCGGAGGATGCAGTGACCGTCGCCGTCACCCGACCGCGGGTCACCGAAGTCGCGTTCGCGCTCGCCAACGGCATCGTCACGTTGGCGCTGGTCGGATGATGGCGACGCGGCATGCACCGCCGATGACGCCCACCCGCGTCCGATCCGATCCGCCCTTCGGTCGGCGGTCAATGTCGACTCGGTCGAGAACGTGCCGATCGCGGCTGCTGACCGCGACGCCACCGGAACCACGCGGCGACTCCCGACAACAGGATGATCGAGGCGATGCCCACGACGACCCACGGACTCGAGTCGTCCCCCTCGACGGCGACCGGCGGCGTCTCCGATTCCTCGATGAGGACGGAGTCCTCCGGCACCGGACCCGGCGACAGGCCGGACTCGACCGCCGGGCCGAACATCGCCACCTCCGCGCCGGGTGATTCGACCGGGGCAGCGTCGGTGACGGTCAACGGCACCGAACTCTCGAAGTAGACGCCGACGTCCCGACCGGTCAGGACCGAGACCGAGACTTCGCCGGGCTCGAACGAGTCAGGAAGGATCGCCTCGACCGCGAACGCATACTCCTCGTCTGCCGCGCCGGTGGCCACCAGCTGGTCCACGTCGCCCTGGACCAGATGGATCTCGATCTCTGTGAGCGGCTTGCCCAACACGCTCTCACCCGCCGGTGGCGGGCCGGTGTCGTAGCAGTTGTCGCCGAATCCACGACCGGTGAAGGTCACCGTTCCGCCACGGACGACCTCACTCGGGGCGTACCCGACAGTGGGGCCAATGCAGTCCGCACCGGCGGGACTCGCGGCGACGAGCGCGATCGGCAGGATGAGGAAAGTGACGGCCAGGATGCGCAGTGAGGGCATGGGTCTTGGACGCCGCCGCCACGTGGTCGGTTCCCGTCCAGCCGCGTCGCCGCCTCCTATGGTGCATTGCCTGTGACGGATCGGCGAACGCATGGACGATGAACCACAGCCGTCCGGCCTGACCGAGGTCCAGCGGCGCCTCCGTCTGGTCCTGCCGCTCGCCATCTTCATCGTGGTGATCGACACCACGATCATGAACGTCTCGATCGGCGCGGTGGTCGACGACCTCGACACCGACATCGGCGGCGTCCAGAGCGCGATCGCCCTCTACTCACTCGTCATGGCGTCGTTCCTGCTCACCGGCGCAAAGCTCGGCGACATCCTCGGGCGCCGACGAGCGTTCGCCGGCGGCCTCGTGCTCTACGGCATCGGGTCCACCGGCACCGCCCTCGCGTTCGACCTCCGGTCGCTGATCGTGTTCTGGTCCGTCATCGAAGGACTCGGCGCCGCGCTCCTGTTCCCCACCGTGCAGGCGCTCGTCCGCACCCACTTCGAAGGTCTCGAGCGAGTGAAGCTCTACGCGCTCATCGGCTCGACCGTCGGAGCGGGGGCGGCCGTCGGACCCGTGGTCGGCGGCGTGCTCACCACACTGCTCACGTGGCGCATGGCGTTCGTGCTCGAGGTCGTGGTCGTGGTCGTGATCATCGCGCTGGTGCAGATCCGCCACGTACCCGCCCGCATGGCAGGTGTCGAGCGGCCGCGGTTCGACCCCGTCGGTTCGCTCCTGTCGGTGTTCGGGTTCGGTTCGGTGATCATCGGCATCCTGGCGGGATCACGATCGGGGCAAGGGGTCACCTGGCCGCTGGTCGGCGGGGGCCTGTTCCTCGTCGCGTCGCTCGTCGTCTGGGTCCGATTCCGCGAGCGCCGGGGCTCGTCGTCCGTCTTCCGGGCCAGCCTGTTCAAGATCAAGGACTTCCGCTATGGCGTCGTCCTGACGCTCCTCCAGCAGTTCGTGATCGGCGGGTTCCTCCTCATCACCCCGATCTTCGTGCAGCTCGTCCTCGAGTACTCCGCCCTGCAGTCGGGCCTTGTGATCCTCCCGCTCTCGCTGTCGATGTTCCTGACGTCGAACCAGGTCCCGCGACTCCAGGGACGGTTCCACTCGCGGTCGCTGCTCCAGTTCGGCATCGTGCTGATGCTCTGCGGGATCGCAGAGGTGGCATTCGCGCTCCGGCCCGGCGTCGGCGCGCTGCCCATCGTCCCCGGCCTGTTCCTCATCGGGGTCGGCCTGGGCTTCGTCATCTCGCAGCTCAACAACCTGATCCTGTCGGCCGTCTCGGTCGACGAGGCGTCCGAGGCCGGGGGCATCAACACCACGGCCTCGCAGTTCGGCATGTCGCTCGGCACCGCGATGGCGGGCACGGTCATGCTGCTCGGCTTCACCGCGAACTTCGGCGAACTCGCCGAGGAGTCGAAGGTCCTGACGCCGGTCGAGCAGGAGCTCGTGGCGGACGCCCTGGTGAGCGACGCGCGGATCATCTCGAACACCGAACTGCTCGAACTCCTCGAAGAGAACCCGTCGGATCTCGCCTATCGAGAGGAACTCCTGCGGATCAACAGCGAGGCGAGCCCGAGGGCACTCCGTCTCGCCCTGCTCGGGACGCTCGTCGCTGGTCTGATCGGTCTGGGCGTGTCGACACGGTTGCCGAAGAATCCGGCGGAGGACGCCACGATCGACGCCTGAGCGGGATCGACGTCCGCGGGGTCAGCTGTTGAACCCGGCGGCGACGAGACCCACGACCGCAACCCCAGCCATCACCCGGTAGGCGACGAACGGCGTGAACGTCCTCGTCTGGACGAACCGGATCGTTCCCCACACAGCGGCGTAGCCGGTGATGGCGGAGGTCACCATCCCGACGGCGAACGGGACGCGGAAACTGGCCGGAATGCCGCCCTCACCCATCACGTCGAGGAACTTGTAGGCACCGGCACCGGCGATGATCGGCAAGCTCATCATGAACGAGATCCGAGCCGCGGCGACCCGGTCGAACTTCAGGGCTCGAGCGACCGTGATGGTCACACCGGACCGGGAGACACCGGGTTGGAGCGCTGCCGCCTGACCAAGACCCATCAGGAGTGCGTCCCGCAAACGGAACGATTCGTCGTCGCGAGGACCGCCGAGGCGGTCGGCCACGAGGAGCAACACCGCACCGATGACGAGCATGACGCCGATGAGCCAGAACTCGTCGTCGAGTTTCTCGATGGTCGAGTCGAGCGCCGCGCCGGTGATCGCCGCCGGAATCGCCGAGACGAGCAGCAACCACGCCATCCGACCCTGTGGCGTCGCGTTCGCTCGGTTGGCGGGGATGACCAACTTCAGTCCGTCGCGTGCGAACCCGACCAGGTCGTTCCAGAAGTACGCCACCGCACCGGCGAGGGTGCCGATGTGGAGCGCGACGTCGAACGCCTTGGCCAACGACTCCTGGTCGCCGAAGTCGTCCCAGCCGAACAGCCAGGGAACGAGCGCGAGGTGACCCGACGACGAGATCGGGATGAATTCGGAGAGCCCCTGGACGATGCCCAGGACGATGGCGTGGAGGATCGGCACGAGGTGGTCGGTCTACCGGCCCGAAAGGGTCACTCCGGGGATGAGCAGGGTCACGCCACCGGTGCCACCTGGCTGCCATTCGACGTCGGCCCCCACGTGGGTCACATCGAGGAGGAGGCGCTGGAGCGTGCTGGCGAGCGTCGCTTCCTTGATGGGTTCGGCGCGCTGGCCGTCCCGGATCCGCAGCCCCTCGACGGAGACCGAGAAATCGCCCGAGATCGGGTTCACACCGGAGTGCAAGCCACCGAGCGCCGACGCCAACACCCCGTTGTCGACCTTGGCGACCAACGAATCGAGATCGCCCTCGCCCGGTTCGATGGTGAGCGCTCGAGCCGAGATGCCCGGACGACTGCTGAAACCGCGAGCGGCGGATGCCGTCGACACCGTGCCGGCTCGTCGTGCCGAGTAGCTGTTGTGGAGGAATCCCTCGAGGACGCCCGCCTTCAGAAGTGGCACACG
>JBBSLH010000040.1:0-16714 GCA_038255425.1 Acidimicrobiales bacterium | reverse complement strand
GACCATGTCACGTGCCACCCGGACGGCGTTGACAACGGCCGTCTCGCCGGACGAGCCGTGGCTGATGATGCACACGCCATCGACGCCGAGGAGCATCGCTCCCCCGGTGTTCTCCGGATTGAGCGAGGCGTAGAGCGGCAGGAGTTCGGGCATCAAGACGTCGGCCGCGGCCTTGGTCTCGTCGTTGGCACCGAACGCCTCGAGCAGTCGGTTGACCAGCGCCTTCATGCCGCCTTCGAGCGATTTGAGGGCGACGTTGCCGGTGAAGCCGTCGGTCACGACGACGTCGACGTCGTCGGTGAGGATGTCGCGACCCTCGACGTTGCCGATGAAGGTGCCGCCCGCAGCGTCGAACACGCCGTCGGCCACGAGCAGTTCGTAGGTCTCCTTGCGGAGCGAGTCGCCCTTGCCCGGCTCCTCGCCGATCGACAGCAGGCCGACCCGGGGGGCGGCGATGTCGTAGCGCGCCGTGGCGTAGGCCGCGCCCATCTGTGCGAACTGCACGAGCCACTCGGGCTGGCATTCGGCGTTGGCCCCGGCGTCGAGCATCACCGTGTGCCCGCCGGACGGGACGGGAAGCGGCGTGGCGATCGCCGGCCGCTTGGCACCCTTGATGCGGCCCATCCGCAGGAGCGCCGATGCCATGGTGGCGCCGGTGTTGCCAGCCGAGATCATGGCGGATGCCTTGCCGTCGCGGACCGCCTCGGCGGCGCGTACGAGCGTCGAGTCCTTCATCCGTCGGACGCTGGTGCCGGGGTCGGCATCCATGGCGATGACCTCGGACGCCTCGATCAGCGGGATATCGCCGGCGAGGTCTGCGACGTCGGGCGTACCCACGAGCACGACCTCGACATCGAGTTCTTCACGGGCTCGACGAGCGCCGGCCACGATGTCGCCGGGCGACTTGTCGCCGCCGTTGGCATCGATTGCGATTGGCAGCACAGAGAGGATCCAGACGTTCCGAGGCGCAGCCGAGGAAGGTCAAGAAACCGGACGAAGTCCGGTTTCAGTCGACATCCACGGCTTGGCGACCGTGGTACCAACCACAGTTGGGGCACACGACGTGAGGGAGCTTGGCCACGCCGCAGCGGGGGCACAGGCTGCGCGACGGTCGCTCGAGCTTCCAGTTGGCGGCTCGCCGACTCCGGCCCTTCGCCTTGGATGTCTTTCGCTTCGGAACGGCCATGACTGCTCAACCTCTGAGAACGGATGCGACGTGCCGGTTCCGACACGAACGGGACACTGTAGCGAGCCTGCTACTCGTCTCCGAAGTCGAGTTCGGACAGGGCGCCCCAGCGGGGATCCGTGGCCGGTTTCTTGGCCGCGGCCTCGGCCTCGACCGCGGCTTCCGTCGTGGTCGGGAACCGCTCCGGATCGGGACCCGAGCAGTCGTCCTTGCACAACGGAGCGAGCGGCAGACCGGACAGGATCAACTCTCGTGTGAGCGCCTCGAGGTCGAGCAGATCGCCCTCGATGGGCAGCACCTCGTCGTCGATGGGCTCGCGCTGGGCGACTTCCCGGAACGGCACGTCCATGTGCCCATGGACCTCGTCGAGGCACCGACGGCACTCCCCGTACCAGTCGAAACCGATCTGGCCCGTGACCTCGACACCGCTCGACATCGCCATGACCTGCCCGCGCACCGTCAGCGGCGTGCCGGGGATCGTCTTCGCTGCGGTGGTCGCAACATCGAGGGCGTCGAGCTCGATGTCGAGGTCGCGTCGGCTGCCCGGCTCCCGGAGGAGGTCGCCGACCCGGACCACGAGTGGCCGGGCCATGGTTCAGCTGTCGTCCTGGTCGAAGAACGCCGGCGCGTGGTCCGGCACCGCTTCGAGCCGGGGGCGGCCGGCCCCTGGGTCACGGTCGCCCGGGTCGCCCGGTGCTGCCGATTCCTCGTCCCGCGTGGGGCTGCCCTGGAGCTTGGCCCGGCCGGCATTGACGACCTTCATGGTCCGCTCGAGCACGATCTCGAAGCTGGCCAGTCGCTGGTCACAGAAGTCCTCGGCCTCGAGCTTGAGGCGCCGTGATTCGGCGTCGGCCGCGTCGACCACCGAACGGGCCCGGGCCTCGGCGGCCTTCACCACCTCGGTCTGTTGCACCAGCTCGTCGGCCTGGGACTGCGCGGCAGCCAGGATCTCGTCGGCTTCGCGCCGGGTGCGACCGAGGAACTCCTCGCGTTGCTTGAGCAACCACTTCGCGGCGCGAAGCTCCTCCGGCAGACGTTCGGTCGCCTCGTCGACCAGATCGAGCACCTCGGCCTGGTTGATCATCACCGAGCGCGACACCGGCATCGGCCGGGCCTGCTCGATCAGGTCGCGGATCTCGCGCAGGACGGACTCGACCTGCGGCGACGAGTAGGGCGACTGACCGGGGCGATCCGAGGGACGCTCAGGACGACCGGGCTGATCCTCGTCTTGGCTCATCCGAACTTCTCCTGGAGTCGTTTGGCGACCGCTGCGGGCACCATCTCGGTCACGTCGCCGCCGAATCGTGCGATCTCTCGCAGCAGCTTGGATGCGACGAAGGAATGCTCGGTGGCCGACGGGATGAACAAGGTGTCGACACCCGAGATCTTCCGGTTCATGTGGGCCTGGTGCATCTCGGACTCGAAGTCGGAGACGGCACGGAGCCCTTTCACGATCACGTCGGCCCCGATCTCGGCCGCCAGATCGACCACGAGGCTGGTCAGGGGCGACACCTCGACGTTGCCGAGGTGCGCAGTGCTCTCGAGGATCATCGACTCTCTGACCTCGTACGGGAAGAGTGGATCGCCCTTCTGGGAGTTGCCGATCGCTGCAACGGTCACCTTGTCGAACAGGCGAGATGCCGTCTCGATGATCTCGAGATGGCCGTTGTGGATCGGGTCGAACGTCCCGGGATAGAGGACAGTCCTCACGCATCTGCTCCTGATCGGTCGTCCGGACGATCTCGGTCCGGTTGCTCGTGCGGGCGGTCCCCACGTGGGGGCAGGGCGAACGTGATCACGGTACCGCCGTACGTCCGCTCCCTCATCTTTTCCCAGCCGTCGGCGAGGGTGATCGGTGCGCCGGACTCCGCCACCAACAGACCGTCGGGGGCGAGCATGGATGCGACGGCGGCGCAGAGCGCTGGCCAGTCGTCATACGCATACGGCGGATCGGCGATGACCACGTCGAGTCGATCGGTCAGGCCGGTGGCCAGAGCGCTCGCAACGGTGGTCCGGACGACGGTTGCTCCAGCGGCGAGGTCCAACGTCAAGAGGTTGTCGTCGATCACGGCCTGCGCCGAGCGGTCGGACTCGACGAACCACACATGCGCAGCACCGCGGCTGAGGGCCTCGACCCCGAGCGCGCCGCTGCCAGCGAAGAGATCGGCGATCCTCGCGTCCTGGACGAGCCCCTGGCTGTGCAAGGCGTTGAAGACCGCTTCGCGCACGCGATCCGAGGTGGGCCGCGTCGCTTCACCGTCTGGACTGCGGAGCCGCCGACCGCGCGCGGATCCGGCGACCACCCTCACCCGAAGGAGGAGCCGGCCGTCGTGTAGGGCATGGAGATCCAGGTCCTGCCCGGCGTCAGCTTGATCGGGTTGCCGTCGGCGTCGAGGTACTGCGTGATCGAGACACCGTCGCCCTTCTTCCAGGTCCCGGTCGTGACCGTGCCCTGGGAGAAGACCCAGACTTCGCCCTCGCCGACGACCTGCGCCGTCGGGACGACCGAGCCGGCCTTGTCGCGGGTGCCGGAGTCGATCCCTTGCACGAACCGAACGATCACGTTCTGGACCGCGACCTGGTTCCCGTCACCGTCGACGTGCGGATGGCCCTTCTGCGAGCGCTTCCACACCGAGCCGTCCCATGCGTAGTCGACCGGGGCACCGCCGGCGCCGCCGGTGAACTCGACGTGGACGCCGCCCGCCGGCACGGCGAGGGCTGACGGCGCCTCCCCTTCAGCGGCGAAGGTGAAGATCGGCTCGAGCGGTCCCTTGGACCCCTCGTCCGCGGTCTCGCGGATCTGGGCGCTGCCCTGCACGAAGCTGTTGTACGGGGCGGGCCGACTGCCTTCTCGGTAGAAGAGCCCGCCGATCTCGTTGATCGACCGCGCCTGCACCTGCGAGGCCCGGACGATCGGACCGAGGATGCCGTTCTCTCCGTGCCAGGTGAACAACGGATTGTTCAGTTCCTCGAGCACGCCGATCTCGGAACCGCGAGCCGACCGGACCGGACCGATCGGACCGGCATCGGTGCTCTGGAAGAGCGACAGCAGACGAGTGACACTCCCCTCGACCTGGATCTCGTAGACCACATCGGCCGCGTTGATCCCGACCTGGGGAGTCGACTTGCCGTCGACGTTGTCGATCTTGACCGCCACGACCGGGGCGTCGAGGATCTCCGGGGCCACGGGGAGACCCGTCAGCGCGGACGTCGTCCGCGGCGGCTCGGTCGTGGTCGTGGTCGTGGCCTCGGCCGTCGTCGTGGTGACCGGGGCGGCTTCCTCGCCACCGCCGCCGCCGAAGACGAGGACCGCCACGATCAGGAGGATGACGGCGCCCACGCCGCCTGCGATTGCCTTCTGCTTCGTGCTCATCACGGTCCAGTGTGCCAGCGCGAGGTGTCCGGATCGCGGCAGACGGAAGTACCGTCCGACACGTGTTCGAGCCCGATCGCATCATCACCTGCATCGACTGCGGCGGCAAGGCCCACCTCAACTCCTACGCCCCCGAGGACGGCTGGCAACCGGGCGACATCACCGTCTACCGGTGCGAGGACTGCCTCGACGCCTGGTACCTCGAGGTCCCCGAGGAGATCGATTGGGAACGGGGCCGACCCGACTGAGTCGCTCCACCCGTATCGACTCATGACTTGAACAGGAACTCCTCCTCTTCTTCGTCGAGGAACAGACGGAGTTCGTCGAGCAGGCCCTCCGGTACCCCTTCCGGTCGATCGACCAGGTCGAACGCCGCGGCACGGGCGTCCTCCACGACCTGTCGGTCCCGCTGGAGCGACGCCAACTTCAGGTCGCTCACTCCCTTCTGGCGTGCGCCCATGATCGTGCCCTCGCCACGCAGATCGAGATCGACCTCGGCCAACTCGAACCCGTTGGTCGATGCGACCAGTGCCTCGATCCGTGCAGAGCCGTCCTCACTGTTGCCCTCGCCGACCAGATAGCAGATCGATGCGTGCTCCCCCCGCCCGACCCGCCCGCGCAGCTGGTGCAGCTGCGCGATGCCGAAGCGGTCGGCGTCGAGGATGACCATGACGGTGGCGTTCGGGACGTCGACGCCGACCTCGATCACCGTGGTCGCGACGAGCACGTCGAGGTCACCGCTTCGGAACGCCTGCATCGTGGCCTCCTTCTCGTCGCCCTTGACCCGGCCGTGCAGGAGTCCGACCCGGAAGTCCTCGAGCTCGGTCGTCTGGAGGAGCTCGAACATCTCGGTCGCCGAGGTGACCTCCAGCTTCTCGGACTCCTCGACCAGCGGGCACACGACATAGGCCTGCCGTCCGGCGCTCAGATCCGTGCGCACGCGCTCCCACATCGCTGTCTGCGCGTCGTCCGTCTGGGGCCACACGGTCTCGATCTGCTTCCGACCACTCGGCAGCTCGGGCATCACCGACACGTCGAGATCGCCATAGACCGTCATCGCCGCAGTGCGCGGGATCGGTGTCGCGGTCATCACCAGGACATCGGGCACGACACCGCCGGCCTTGTCGCGCAGCGCCGCCCGCTGCTCGACACCGAAGCGGTGCTGTTCGTCGATCACCACGACTCCGAGCGACGCGAACTCGACGTCGGCCGAGAGCAGCGCGTGCGTCCCGATCACGACGTCGACCAGACCTGCAGCGAGGTCCTCGGTGACCTGGCGCCGTCGTTTGGCGGGGACCCGGTTGGTCAGGAGTTCGACCCGGAGGGGCCGATCGAACAAGGCGCCCTCCTCCCCCACCGTGAACCCGTCGAGCATCGCCCGGATGCTGGACGCGTGCTGCTCTGCCAGGACCTCGGTCGGCGCCATGAGCGCTCCCTGGCGTTCACCCTCGACCGCGATGAGCATCGCCGCCACCGCCACGACGGTCTTGCCCGAGCCCACGTCGCCCTGGAGCAGTCGGTGCATCGGCACCGGGGCCGCGAGATCAACAGTGATGTCCGCCATGGACGCCTTCTGACCCTCGGTGAGTTCGAAGGGGAGCCGGTCGAGGAATCGGCGTACGAGCCAGCCGGAGGCTTCGTGAGCGATACCCGCAGTGGTGGTCTCGAGCTTGCGCTTCCGGAGCACCAGTGCGAGTTGGACCCGGAGCAACTCGTCGAAGACCAGCCGCTTGCGGGCGACACCGAAGTCGCCCCACGTCTCGGGGACATGGATCCCGCGGAATGCATTGGTCCGGTCGACCAGGTCGTGGCGGTCGAGCAGGAAGTCTGGAACCGGATCGTCGAAGTCGCCGGCACGCCGCAGCGACTCCTCGACCCACCGGCCGACGTCCCACGAGGTCAGACGCACCTTCTCGGACTGCGGATAGACGGGAACGACCTTGCCGGTGCGGTCGCCGATGAGGTCGACGACCGGGTTGGTCATCTGTCGACGGCCACGGAAGTCCTCGAGCTTGCCGAAGAAGACGGCCTCCGTCCCCGGCGCCAACTGCTGTTCTCGCCACGCCTGGTTGAAGAAGCTGACCCGCATCGTCGCCGAGGCGTCGCGCACGGTGCCCATCACCATGACCCGCCCACCCTTGACGCGCCGCGACTCGATCTCGGTCACGCGTGCGAGAACGGATGCCGTCTCCCCGAGTTCGAGATCACGGATCTGCGCTTCCTTGGTCCGGTCGATGTAGCGACGCGGGTAGTGCGTGAGCAGGTCGAAGACGTTGTGGAGGCCGAAGGAGGCGAGGGCCTTCGCCTTGGCCGGACCCACGCCGTTGAGGCGCGACACTTCGACGTCGGTCAGCGACGCGAGCGTTCGTCCCATGACCCCAATACTGACGCACCCCCCTGACAGTCCATGCGGACCATCAGGGGGGTGATCGTTCCGTGCAAGGAACGTCCGTCGTCGAGCGGCGCGCTACGCGGAGCGCAGGGCAGTGACGAGCTGCTTCTTGGTCATGTTCGACCGGCCGTCGATGTCGAGTTCCTGGGCACGCTCGTACAGCTCTTCCTTCGACCAGTTGGCGTAGGCGCCAGCCGGGCGCTTCGAGCCCGTCTTGGCCGACTCGGCGACGCCGGAGTCAGCAGCCGTGACGACACGGTCCGAGGCGGCGCCAGCAGCGTCAGCCACGCGGTCACCGACGTCGTCGGCACGGTCGGAGACGACCTTCAGGGTGCGACCGAGGCCGTCGGCGGCGGTGGTCACGCGATTGGTGATGGTGCTGCGGGCCTGGCGAACGTCGCCGAGGACCTGGCGCCCGGTGTCGCGGAGCAGTCGTGACGACTTGTCTGCGGCGGTTCCGGTCGTGTCGACGAGCTCACTCGCGCCCTTCCAAGCCACACGGACGACGTCGCGCACGGCGTCGATCGAGGTGACCGTGAGGAGGCTGGACTGACGGATGGCTTCGGCGTTGATGGCGCCGAGACGCAGGACCAGCGCATCGATGGGCGGCGGGGTCCGTTTGGCGAGCTTGACGGCGTTGGCGTCGTACGCACGAGCGATCTCGTGCATCTGGGTGTCGATCGTGTCGGTGAATGTCATGTCGTGGGCTGTACCCGATGCTGCATGTTTCATGCAGAACGTGACGAGAGTCACGACGACACGGGCCGCTCGCTACTCGACCCCGAAGAGGTACGGGTAGAGCGGCTGCCCACCGTGGTGGATCTCGGCCTCGACGTCGGGCCGATGCTCGCTGAGCCACTCGGTGATCCGGCGGGTGACGCCGGCAGAAGCACCGTCGCCCTCGATCACCGTGACGATCTCGCGACTGTCGTCCACGAGCAGGTCGAGGAGACCCGTACACGCATCGACCAGGTCGGGCGAGACGGCCCGGATGCCGTCGCGAGCGATCCCCAACCAGTCGCCCTCGGCGATCGGGCCGACATCGCAGGTCGAATCGCGCACGGCCTGGGTGATCTCGCCGGGGACGACGGCGCTGGCCAACTCGCCGATGGTGGCGGCGTTGGTGTCCGCGTCGGACTCCGGGTCGTACCCGATGAGGCCAGCGAATCCCTCGGTGATGGATCGCGTCGGCACGACGCGCACCGTCTTGTCGGTGAGTTCGTCGACCTGTTCGGCCACGGCGATGATGTTCTTGTTGTTCGGGAGGATGACCACCTCAGGGGCGGGGACGGCCTCGACCGCCTCGAGCAACTGTGCGGTCGACGGGTTCATCGACTGCCCTCCGGTGACGACCTGCTGGACCCGGAGGTTGGCGAAGATACGGCGGATGCCCTCGCCCGTGGCCACGGCGACGACGCCACAGGGCACGGGTTCTGCTTCGGGCTCCGGACCGGTCTCGGCTTCTCGTACCCAGCGCTCCTCTTCGATCTCCTGCAGCTCGTCGAGCAGATCGGTGACACGGATCTCGCGAGGACGGCCGATCTCGATCGCCGCCTCGATCGACGCGCCGATCTCGTCGGTGTGGATGTGGCAGTTGTAGATGCCCTCCCCACCGACCACGACGATCGAGTCGCCGATGCCGGCCCACACTTCGCGGAACCCGGCCATGGACTCGTCCGGCGCCTCGAGCAGGTACATGACCTCGTAGCGGAGTTCGGACACGTGTTTGCCCGTCTCCGGAGTGATCGTCTGTTCCCCGGCGAGCGCCCGATCAGCGGCGCCTTCCGGCGCCTCGGGCGGCGGCGGCACCGCTCGTCCGTCGACGACCTGGAGCAGCGCGTCGAGCAGGAGCAGGAATCCGGCGGCACCCGCGTCGACCACACCTGCGTCCTTGAGCACGGGCAGCAGCTCGGGCGTGTTGTCGAGCGACACCTGTCCCGCCGCACGCGTGCGAGCGAGCGTGTCGACGAGGGGGTCCCCGGCCTCGGCCGCAGCCCGCGCCTCGTCGGCGCACTCGCGGACCACCGTCAGGATCGTCCCCTCGACCGGGCGTTGCACCGCCTCGTACGAGAGTTCTGACGCACGAGTGATGGCCGCGGCGAACGCAGACCCGTCGACGGCCTCGTGCTCGCGGAGCACTTCCGTGATCCCACGGAGCAGCTGCGACAGGATCACGCCCGAGTTGCCACGGGCCCCCATGAGCGAACCGTGCGCGATCGCCTTGCAGGTCGTGGCCATGTCTGGTCCGTCGCCGGCCGCGGCGACCGCTTCGGTCACCGAGCGAACGGTGAGCATCATGTTGGTACCGGTGTCACCGTCGGGAACCGGGTACACGTTGAGGCGGTTGATCGCGCCCTGGTGTGTCGTCAGCGCGTCGCCGAACGCCGAGACAGCGCGCGCAACATCGATGGCCGCGAGGTGGTCGAGCGTCGTCATTCGGCGGCGATCATACCGAGGGTCCGACCTCGCAAGTGCCGCCGCAGGCGCGACGCCTCGATGCCCGACTTCGAGGGTGGCGTGGCCGTGTGGTGTCGGGCGCGAGGCCACGGTTAGGGTGACCGGACCCGGTTGCAGGACCAAGTGGCCACACGATCATCGAGCGAACCAGAGGTGCCAAGTGCAGGGCGTGATCAAGTCGTACGACCCGGGGAGTGGCGACGGTGTGATTCTCACCGACACCGATCTCGCCGAGTACGACATCGCGGCCAATGCGCTCGAAGGCACCGTGTTCCGGATGCTCCGCCAGGGTCAGCGCGTGGTCTTCGACATCGATGACGCTGGACGGGCGAGCGGTCTGCGACTCGGGTCAGAAGTCGACATGGCCACGCCGCATTTTCCCCAAGACGACGTGCCCCTACACACCGGGATCTGACCCGTCAGGGTCACTCCGCCGAACTCCCCCAGTCGCAACGGCGCGACGGATCGAGCCAAGAGAAGGACCGACCAAATGTCTTCGACGACCGAGAACGACAAACTCGAGGCCTGGGTCGCAGAGTGGGCGGAGATCTTCCAGCCCGATGCGATCGAGTGGTGCGACGGCTCCGACGAGGAGTGGGACCGCCTGACGAGCCTGCTGGTCGAACAGGGTTCCTTCACCCGCCTCGATGATGCGAAGCGGCCCAACAGCTTCCTGTGCAACTCCGACCCCGCCGATGTGGCCCGGGTCGAGGAGCGCACGTTCATCAACTCCCCCGAGGAGATCGACGCCGGGCCGACCAACAACTGGCGGGCACCGGGCGAGATGAAGGAAGAGGTGCTCCGCTTCTACCGAGGCGCCATGAAGGGCCGCACCATGTACGTGGTGCCGTTCTCGATGGGCCCGCTCGGCTCACCGATCGCGCACATCGGCGTGCAGCTGACCGACAGCCCATACGTGGCCGTGAACATGAAGATCATGACGCGCATGGGTCAGGGCGCACTCGACGTCCTCGGCGCTGACGGTGCGTGGGTCAAGTGCCTGCACTCGGTCGGCTACCCGCTCGTCGACGCCGACGGCGAAGAGCGCCCCGACGTGGCATGGCCGTGCGATGCCGACAACAAGTACATCTGCCACTTCCCCGAGGACCGTGAGATCTGGTCGTACGGCTCCGGCTACGGCGGCAACGCCCTGCTCGGGAAGAAGTGCTTCGCGCTGCGCATCGCGTCGACCATGGCCCGCGACGAGGGCTGGATGGCCGAGCACATGCTCATCATCGGGGTCACGCCCCCCAACGGCGAGAAGAAGTACGTCGCCGCGGCGTTCCCCTCGGCGTGCGGCAAGACCAACATGGCCATGCTGGTCCCCACGCTCCCGGGCTGGACGGTCGAGTGCGTGGGCGACGACATCGCATGGCTCAAGTTCGGCGACGACGGTCAGCTCTACGCCATCAACCCCGAGGCCGGCTTCTTCGGTGTCGCACCCGGCACCAGCGCCGAGACCAACCTCAACGCCCTGCGAACGGTCGACAAGAACTCGATCTTCACCAATGTCGCGAAGACCGACGGCGACGACATCTGGTGGGAGGGCCTCTCCGAGCCGCCTGCGCACCTGACCGACTGGCGTGGCAACGACTGGACGCCGGACTCCGACGCGCCAGCCGCCCACCCCAATGCCCGCTTCACCGCCCCGGCGGACCAGTGCCCGGCCATCGCGCCGGAGTTCGACGACCCGAAGGGCGTGCCGATCTCGGCCATCCTCTTCGGCGGCCGCCGGGCCTCCAACGTCCCGTTGGTCACCGAAGCCCGCGACTGGGAACACGGCGTGTTCCTCGGCTCGATCATGAGCTCGGAGAAGACCGCAGCCGCCGCAGGCAAGGTCGGCGAGGTCCGCTTCGACCCGTTCGCCATGCTCCCCTTCATCGGCTACAACGCCGGCGACTACATGCAGCACTGGCTCGACATCGGCCAGAAGGACGGGGCCAAGCTCCCCAAGCTGTTCTGGGTCAACTGGTTCCGACGGGGCGAGGACGGCTCGTTCCTGTGGCCAGGCTTCGGCGACAACAGCCGGGTCCTCAAGTGGGTGCTCGAGCGCCTCGACGACCGTGCCCCAGAAGATCAGGCCGATGCGGTCGACACGCCGATCGGCAAGGTCCCGACGGCGGAAGCCCTCGACACGACCGACCTCGACATCGACGCCGCGGTGCTCGACGAGCTCCTGTCGGTCGACGCCGAGTCATGGCGCCAGGAGATCCCGTTGATCGAGCGTCAGTTCGAGTTCATCGGCGAGCGCCTCCCCGACGCCCTGAAGGACCAACTCGAGGACCTCGAGAAGAATCTCTCTGAGCTTTCCTGAAGCGGTATGGCTTGAAGCGGCTTCGTCGCTTTGCTCCTTGCCGCTTCCCGTTGCACGGAGCCGAGTTGCATCGGTGGTTCCACGCCTCGCTGGCGCTCGGCTCGGAGGCGCTCGCGCAGCGTGCCCGGACGCGGCAGTCCTCTGCACAGTTTGCTCGGCGCGCCCTCGCCCGAAAAGAACCGAGCCCCGACCCGGGTGACCGGATCGGGGTTCGTCGCATCAGCGGCGGTTCGGACAGGAAGCCGTCAGCTGTGACGTGAGGGTAGCGGGAGCAAGCCGCCGTCGCGGCACTTGTCGGCGAGATCCGCGACCGCAGCGACATACGCGTCGTGGTCCATCGCACCGTCCAGGTACTCATCACGGACGTCGAGGAACATGCCCTCGACGAGGAGATCGACGAGCTGCTCGAACAAACGGTCGTGCAGCGCCTCGTCACCCTCGACGAGCTGAATGGTCCCGAGGATGTCGCCCTGTTCTTCCGACACCCTCGTCACCAACCGCTCGTGCTCGTCCATACCGGTGTTGTTCGACCTCATTCGGACGAGATCCTTGTCTCCGGACGAAAAATCTCCGCCCCGATAGAGTCCCCGTTTCCAGCCCCCGTTCGAGAGGTCGAGTCATGGCTGTCAGCGCATACATCCTCATCCAGACCGAGGTCGGCAAGGCCGCAGAAGTCGCGTCCGAGGTCGGGGCCATCGAGGGTGTCGCATCGTCCGAGGACGTGACCGGCCCCTACGACGTCATCGCCCGGGCCGAGGCGAACAACGTCGATGAACTCGGGAAGATGGTCGTGAGCCGTGTGCAGATGATCGGCGGCATCACCCGCACGCTCACCTGCCCGGTCGTCCACCTGTAGTCAGCAGATCCGCGCCCACCCGGGCTTCGCGTCGGGTTGGTGCGGCATCGCGACCTCGACCGGTTCGCCATCGTCGTCGACGGAGTCGACGGTGAGTTCGACCGCGTCGTCGAGGCAGGCGATGGTCAACGTCGTGCTCGCGGCGGCGGTGCCGACCTGGTTGATGACGTCGCGAACGATCGCCAGCGCGACGACCGAGTGCTCGGACGCCGTGGCGCCGTCACCGATCCACGTCAGTTCGATCACCGCACCCGACTCCTCGCGAGCGGCGTCGATCTCGATCTCGACCGCGGTCCGGAACGGATCGATGCACGCGGCGAGTGGAGACGGCGCGGAGGGGTCGACGGCGATGCTCAATCGCCAGGTTGCCTCCGCCTGTCGCAGCGACAGGTCCCAGAGCACGTCGGCGAGACCGCCGACGCCGGCTGCGCGAGCCACTTCGAGCGCTCGGCGTGTCGCATCGAGCTCGCTCTCCCTCGCTTCGCGGACTGCGGTCTCGGCCGACAGGCGGTTGGCGACCTCGGCGGCGTCACGCCTCGATCGGTTGCCCCGGTCGAGTGCATCGTCACGCTCCCGCCGGACCGTTGCGGCCTCGTCGGCGCATGCACTGGCATCTGATCGTGCGCTGTCCCGCTCGTCCGCTGTGGCCCGTGCCAGCGCTGCGAGTTCGTCTCCCCTGGTCCGCAGTCGGAGGTTGGCGACGACCAGAGCGACGATCACGACCACGCAGGTGATGACGACGACGATCACGGGCTGACCCTAGTGACCGACGTCGATCTCACCCCGACACCTCGGGTGGGACTGAGTTCAGCAGCAAGGTGACGAAGAAGGGGCCGAGGGTCCGAGTGTGACGGACGCATGGCTGTTCCGGGACGGGTCGTTCGGTGCCGCGGTGACCCCCTGCGGTTCTGTGGAAGAACCGGCAGCAGTCGCTGCCCCGACCGATGCTCAGGGGCGGCGTGACATCAGAGTCCGGTCGACTCGTCCAGCCAAGGTTTTGGCCACGATCCCGGTCAGCGTTGGAGACACCACCGCGTCCGCGCAGACGTCGGGACGACGACGATCCCCCTGTTGCGTTGGATGCCCTTCAGCGCCAACCGGGCGAAGCGATCGACGTCCACCGGCTTCTGTCGCACGACGGCGAGGTAGCTGCGCGCGGCGAGCTCGGCACCCCGGACGTTGACGTCGATGATTCGATCCCGGTGGGAGGCGCTCATCTCCTGCGTCGCACCGCCGAGAGTGATGCCTGCGCAGTTGTGCCAATGGCAGAACTGGCCAGTTGTGGGAACCACAGCGCGAGCTGCGACGTCGAATCACAGTGCAGACCGCGATGATGCGACGGATGCTGAGTGTGGCGGCGGCCGCTTTGCTGGTGGCACTCGCGGCATGCGGCGCCGACCAAACGCCTCTCACCACACAGGGCGACGCCGTGGAGAGCCGGCCGGGCGAGGCCGAACTCGATCGTGACGAGATCAAGGCGCGGGAGCAGACGTGGCTCGCTGCCCGACCGTCGGCATACGCATACGAGGTCGAAACCGAGTGTGACTGCTCCTTTGCTGGCACCTACGACGTCACTGTTGAAGGCGACGAGGTCCTCGGCGTCGAATCGCACGCACCTGACGCCGAGCCGTTCCGCATCTACTCGCCGCCGACCCTCGACGGGGCGTTCGCCATGCTCGACGAGCCGTTGGCGCTCGCTGCGGGCGGTGAGATCTCCACCGGTCGAGCATCGGCGACCTTCGACCCCACGTTCGGTCATCCGAGCTCCTTCACGATCACCGGGAGCGACGGTCTCCCGTCGTACCACGTCGAGATACGTGACTTCGTTCCGATCGAACCGGCGGCGATCGACCGAACAGCGCCTGGGCTCGTGCTGTTCATCAGCAACCAGAGCTACGGGGATCCCGAGATCGACGTGACCGTCACCGTCGACGGTGAAGTCGTCGTGGACCGGTCCTTTTCGGTGGAGAACCAGCACACCACGGTCAGCTACCGACTTCCGCTCGAACCTGGAGATCACGAGCTCGTCATCCGCACTGGCACAGGGGCGACCCAGGATCAGGTCGTGACGCTCGGCTCCGATCGGCGCTACCTGTACGTGAGCTATCTGGGTGATGGGCCGTCGACTCCCGTGCCGTTCTCCATCCGCGAGAGCGATCAGCCCCTCGGTTCCGGCTGACCCGCTGGCAATCCGAGGCCGGTGAGGCACACAGAGGCGCTGCGACAGCGCGTGTCGCCCAGGCCGGACTCGCCACCACCAATCGCTCGGCTGATGTCAGCGTGCGGGCGGGTTGACGAGCAAATGTGACGCGCCCGATCATCCCCCGCTGCCCAACTCAGGTGGGGCTGAACTGCAGCGACCGGAGCCCCAATCCCATGAGGAAGAGACCGCCACCGCCATAGAGGAGGTATCGGTATTGCTCGAGTTGCGAGCGATAGCTGTAGATGATCCCGACCGTGGCCAGAGCGACGAAACCGTAGAACGTGTGGAACTGGTCGAGCTCGATGTCCTCGGTGCTCAGCAGGAGGACGCCGAATCCGACCTGCAGGAAGATCGACAGCTCGACCACCGTGGTCGCGATCCACAGCGCTCGGCCGCGAAGCGGTTCGAACCAGTGTGCGCCCAACGCCCAACAACCCGCAACGGCGTTGCCGATGATGACGAACCACGCCAGGTCGGCGTGGAGCGTGCGGACCACAGTCTGATTGCTCAGTCCGTGTTGCCAGCAGAGCCGCCGGCGACCTCGAAGCTCCACAGCTCGGCCGAGACCGACACCGGGCCGCCACTGGCGGCGGGCTTGTCGGCGCCCTTGTGCCCGTGGGCGAAGTCCTTCGACGCCACCCAGGTGTCGAAGCTCTCCTGATCGGCCCAACGCGTGACGACGAGCCAGACGGTGCGCTCGTCGGTCGGCTGGAGCAACTCGAAGCCCTCGAACCCGGGTTGGTCGTCGACGGCGCCGGCGCGAGCGGCGAAACGCTTGGCGAGTTCGTCGCCCGAGTTCTCCGGGACGGTGATGGCGTTGATCTTGATGACGGTCACGACCGACTTGCTACTGCACCCCGGTGGGCAGGAGCCAGTCGTCGGTTCCCGGTGCTGGCGGCGAGGTGCGGATGAACCACTCGTTCCCGAACGCCATGGCGAACGCATCGTCGGGCATCGCCAGGAAGAAACTGTCCTCGGGGATCTGCGACGCGTGCGCGGCCATCGATGCCCGCTTGGCGTCCAGCCATCCGGTGACGTCGACCGTGGTGGTGATCACGGACTCCGGCGAGCCGAACTCGGCCTCGTCGTCGAGGTCGGGGCCTTCGAACTCTGGGTTCTCGGCGGCAGCGACCGCCATCACCCGTCGGAGGTGGTCCCGGTTCATCGTCGATTCGTAGACGTGCGGGACTTCGGCCAGCTCGGCCGCCCGGTGCCCCACCCGATGCACCTGGATGTGATCCGGGTGGCCGTAGCCACCGTGGCTGTCGTAGACGGTGAGGACGTCGGCGGCCTCGTCCCGGAGGATGACCGCGAGTCGCTCGGACGCCTCGTCCAGGTCGGCCTGCCAGAAGCAGTCCGGCTCGTCGTTGGTGGGCTCGTCGATCATCCCGGAGTCGCGATAACCGAGGAACTCGACCCGAGCGGCGCCGAGCGCCTCGGCCGAGGCGGCAACCTCCTGCGCTCGCCGTTCGCCGAGCTGTTCACCGTCGGCGAGAAAACCGTCGGCCACCTCGCCGCACTCGCCACGGGTGCCGAACACCAGCACGACCCGATGCCCGTCGGCGGCGGCACGAGCGAGCGTTCCACCGGTCGCGATCGACTCGTCGTCGGGATGGGCGTGGAAAGAGACGATCGTCGCCATGGACGTGCAGTCTGGAGGGATCGTTACGCGATTGCGCCGTTCTCGCGGAGTTTCGATATCCGGTCGGCGTCGAAGCCGAACTCGTCGAGGACCTCGTCCGTGTGCTGGCCGGCGTGCGCCGGGGGCCGTTGGATCTCGGCAGTGGTGCGAGAGAAACGCGGCGCCGGGGCCGGCTGGACGACGCCGTTCTGCTCGACGAACGTTCCGCGCTCGACGTTGTGAGGATGCAAAGGCGCTTCGCCCAGCGACAGGACCGGTGCGAAGCACACGTCGGTGTGCTCCATGATCTCG
>JBBSLH010000039.1:0-17665 GCA_038255425.1 Acidimicrobiales bacterium | reverse complement strand
GGTGGAAGGGCCACGCTCCCCAGGTCACGACGGGAGCCGTGAGCGTCAGCGACAACCACTGCCAACCGTCGAACTGGAATGACGGGATCATGGCCAGTGCGATCACCGGCACGGCCAGCGCCAGCGACGTGTAGAGCCGCGTCCGGAGAGGAGCGGTCTCGTCGACCTCGAGCTCGTCCGCATCTCCGTCGACGGGTGCCGCATTCCTGGGCCGAGGGATCGCGGCCGTGTAGCCGGCGGACTCGACCGCAGCGATGAGCTCGTCGACCGACACGCCATCCGGCACGGCGACCTTGGCCTGCTCGGTGGCGTAGTTGACCGTGGCGGTCACGCCGTCGAGCTTGTTCAGCTTCTTCTCGATGCGCATCGCGCAGGAGGCGCAGGTCATCCCGCCGATGGCGAGGGAGAGCGCGTTCGACGTTTCCGTCTCGGGTGCGGGGGTCGTGGTGGTCATCGCTGGACCTCAGTCGTGGCCATGGCCGGCGTCGCCGTCGGCATCGTCAGTGGTGGGCTGGCTGGTGGGCTGGTCGGGAGATCGTGTCTCGGTGGTGTCGACGACGAATCGAGCAGTGTGCACGGACCCGTCGTGAGAGAAGTCGAAGAACAGCGCGTAGGTGCCGGGCGACGGGACCTCGACCATGAATCGCACTGCGTCGCTCGACTCGTCTTCCATCGGGTGGACGTGGAGGTACGCCAGGTCGCCGTCGCGCAGGGCGACGAGATGACCTCGTGCACCGAGGTAGGGGTCGGTGGTCACGGTCGAGCCGTCACGAGCGACGGTGACCGAGAGGGTGCTCGACTCCCCGGCTCGGGGGTCACCGTCGAGGCGGACGTCGTAGCCATCGACCTCGTCGGTGGCGATCGTGTCCAACGGTCCTGGTGTGGTCAGTGATCCGGGTGCGGTGAGGTCGATGCCGAGGGTGACGGCGTCAGACCCTGTCGGGTGGAAGTCGGCGAATGCTCGGTACGGCCCTGCGGGGAGGTCCGGGAGGTCCGCGGTCCATCGTCCGTTGTCGTCCAGGTCGGGGTGGACGTGCGCGAACTGCTGGAGGTCGCGGGATGCCACGACCAGATGGAGGCGCTTGGTGTGTTCGACGTCGAACGCGGTGATCGCCTCGCCGTCGGGGCCCTCGATGACGAAGGCGAACTCGCCAGCGTCAGCGAGTCGATCCTCGCTCACGAACCGGAAGCCGGACTGGGCGACGGCGAGACCTCCGACGTCGGGGGTGGTGGCGTCGGGGGTGGTGGCGTCGGGGGTGGTGGCGTCGGGGGTGGTGGCGTCGGGCTCGTGCTCGTCGCCGGGTGACATCGGCTCGCCGTCATGCTGGTCGTGGGCGGGGGCGTCGTCCACGTCGATGGGTCCCGCGGCGCCGCCGACGGCGGCCCCGCCGCCGAGGGCGGCGGCGAGGACCAATCCGTAGGCGCCGAGTTTGGCGCCGGCGTTCACGAGGCGACCTCGTAGCCGGCTTCGTCGACGGCTGCGACGAAGGTGTCGGGGGCGATCTCCGTGTCGGACTCGACGGTGACGAGTCCGCTCTTGAAGTCGACGGCGACGGAGTTGACGCCGTCGATGTTGCCGACCTCTTGCTTGACGGAGCGGACGCAGTGGCCGCAGGTCATGCCGACGACGGTGAAGGTGTTGGTGGTGCTCATTGGGGGGATTCCTCTCGTGTGGTGGTCACGCCGGGGGTGGCCGAGACCAGGGTTTGGGGATCGGGGTGAAGACCGGCGACGAGGTTGAACGAACCGGTGAGGACGTTGAGGGCGACGAGGGCGACGATGTCGAGCACGTCGCGGTCGCGGAGTCCGAGCGCCCGGAGCTCGTCGACGTCCGCGTCGGTGATCGACGCAGGCTCCTGGTCGACGCGCTGGCCGAACCGGACGATGGGGGCGACCCTGGGGTCGGCCGACGTCCCGGCACGTGCCAGGAGGATCTCGTCGTCGTCGATGCCGGCAGCGCTGGCGCCGGCGGTGTGGGACTGGAGGCACAGTTCGCACCCGACGCGGTCTTGCACGGCGAGTGAGATCCGCTCGGTGATGTGACGGGGGAGCTTGGTGCGCTTCACTGCGCGGGACAGATCGAGGTAGCCGGCCAGGACCGACGGCGACCCGGACATGGTGGCGACCATGGTCCCGACCGTGCCGTGGCGAGACTCCAGCTCGCCCAGCCGCTCGGCGGCGACGCCGACGGCGGTGGAGGAGTCGTGTCTCGGAAAGCGGGGCTGTCCTTCGGTGTCCATGAGCCTATACCTATACCCCCTAGGGGTACACGTCAACCCGTTTCGTGAGAATGGGTCTGTGCCATCGGTCGCACCTCCTGGCATCGTGATGACGAGGAGCCTTGTACCGTTGGTGCGGTGCGAGTCACGCTGACATTCGACAACGGACCAGATCCGGCGACCACGCCCGGGGTGCTCGACGCATTGTCCGGTCGCGACATTCCTGCCTACTTCTTCCTGGTGGGGAACATGCTGCGCGGGCCCGGAGCACCAGAGTTGGCGGCACGAACGATCGAGGACGGTCACCTCATCGGCAACCACTCGCTCACGCATCGAGTCCCATTCGGCGACGACCCGGACCCGGCCAACGTCAAACGCGAGATCCTCGACACCGAGGCTCTCCTCGGGGACCTGAACGCGCAGAAGCTCTTCCGTCCGTTCGGGGGCGGCGGCCACATCGGCCCGCATCTCTTCGACCAGACCGCGGTCGAGATCCTCTGCGAGGGCAACTACACGGTGGTGTTGTGGAACTCGGTCCCGCGTGACTGGGAGGACCCGGTGGAATGGGTAGAGGCGGCGATCGAGCAGTGTCGGTTGCTCGACCACGCCGTCGTCGTCCTGCACGACCTGCCGACCGGGGCGATGGACGTGCTGCCGCAGTTCCTCGACCGGCTCCAGGCCGACGGAGCCGACTTCACACTCGAACTGCCCGAGTCCGTGCTGCCGATCCGCGACGGTCAGATCATCGATCTCGAAGGGATGTGCCGAACATGAACGGCCCGACACGGCTCCACCATCATGCCTATGTCTCCGCCGACCTCGAACGGACGCGGAGCTTCTACGAGGACGTGGTCGGCCTCCCCCTGGTCGCGACGTGGACAGAGGAGGGAAACGACGCCACGGCCGGCGTCGACTACTGCCACGTCTTCTTCGAGCTGGGCGATGGGTCGGCGCTGTCGTTCTTCCAGTTCGCCGACCCGGACGTCACGGCCTCGCATCAACCTGCCGCTCCGAGCTCGGCGTTCGATCATGTGGCGTTGGCGGCCGACGAAGCGGCCCGCGATGCCATCGTTGCGCGCTCCGAAGCGGCCGGGCTCGTGCCGTTCACGCTCGACCACGGCTACTGCGTGTCGACGTACCTCGCCGATCCTGACGGGCTGCTCATCGAGATCACGGTCGACCACCCCGACATCGAGACGACGGCGCCTGAGCGTGCGCGCACCGCGCACGCCGAACTGGCGCGGTGGCTCGGTGGCGACCACCACGACAACAACTCGTTCCGGCCCGACACCTGATCGACGCCTGCGTGGCCGTCGGTCGGTTCGCCCGCCCGTCAGAAGGAACTGAAGGCGGGGTGATTGGGGAGGTCGAGGACGTCGTCCTTCGAGACACATGCGGCGATCCCGAGTTCCTCGGCACGGTCGCGTGTGATGTCGTCCAAGTGGGCGCTGAACAGGACGACGACGGTGTCCGGCGCCTCGGCCAGGATCTGCTCGGCGACCTCGAGACCCGTGAGCCCGGGCATGCGCTGGTCGAGCACGATGGCGCACGAGTCGGTGCTCGCCCGCCACAGCGCCAGTGCTTCGTCACCGGTCTTGGCGTGACCGTCGACCCGGATGCCGGCGCGATCGAAGATGACCTGCAGCAGGAGTCGGATGTCGTCCTCGTCGTCAGCGAGGAGCACGCAGTCGATCATCGTCAGGATCCGGTCCGCGCCACGGGGCGACTGTAATCCCGCGTAGACGGCACGATGCGAATCGGGCGTCGCGCTCGAGTGGCAGCGATTTGGACGGCGTCTAGGTCCAATAGTTGACACAGTCCAGATCTTGTCCCAGTATGGAACGCATGCCCGAAGCCGTCCGCCAACGACTCCGCGACCACGGCGTGCAGGTGACCGCCCAGCGGCTCGCCATCATGCGGGCCGTCGCTGCTCGACCGCACGCGACGGCCGATGATCTGGCCGACGACGTCAGGACGCTCATCGGTTCGATCTCTCGTCAGGCCGTCTACGACTCGCTCGGCGTCCTCGTCGACAAGGGTCTCGTCCGCCGAATCCAGCCAGCGGGCTCCGCTGCTCGATACGAGGCGCGAGTGGGCGACAACCATCACCATCTGATCTGTCGGGGGTGCGGCGCCACCGTCGACATCGACTGTGCCGTCGGCGAAGTGCCCTGTCTCACCGCCGACGACGACCACGACTTCGCGATCGACGAAGCCGAGGTCATCTACTGGGGTCACTGCCCGTCGTGTCAGGCGTGACCGTGGCCGACGAACGAACCATCACCCATCACCACCGCCTGCAGCGCAAGGAGCAGCAATGAGCAACGAAGAAGCCTGGGACATCAACGACAGCGAGAAGGGGTGTCCCGTCATGCACGGCGCCCACTCGACCCACACCGCGGTCGGGTCCACCGCCAACCAGCACTGGTGGCCGAACCAGTTGAACCTCCGGGTCCTGCACCAGCACCATCCGGCGGCCGATCCGCTCGGCGACGACTTCGACTACGCCACCGAGTTCGAGGCCCTCGACTACGAGGCGCTGAAGCAGGATCTCCACGATCTCATGACCGACTCGCAGGACTGGTGGCCTGCCGACTACGGGCACTACGGACCCTTCTTCATCCGGATGGCCTGGCACAGCGCTGGCACCTATCGGATCGAAGATGGTCGTGGCGGGGGAGCGACGGGAAGCCAGCGGTTCGCGCCGCTGAACAGTTGGCCCGACAACGGAAACCTCGACAAGGCCCGTGCGCTGCTGCTGCCGATCAAGCAGAAGTACGGCCGCAAGATCTCCTGGGCTGACCTCATCTTGCTGACCGGCAACGTGGCACTCGAGTCGATGGGCCTGGCGACATTCGGTTTCGCCGGTGGGCGCGAGGACATCTTCGCCCCGGAGGACGACATCTACTGGGGCCCGGAGACCGAGTGGCTCGGTGACGACCGCTACCACGGCGAGCGCGAGCTGGAGGAGCCGCTCGGGGCCGTCCAGATGGGACTGATCTACGTCAACCCGGAGGGCCCCAACGGTGACCCGGACCCGCTCGCGTCAGCGCGCGACATCCGCGAGACGTTCGCCCGCATGGCCATGAACGACGAGGAGACCGTCGCCCTCGTGGCCGGCGGCCACACGTTCGGGAAGACCCATGGCGCCGGGGACCCCGATCTCGTCGAGGCCGAGCCGGAGGGCGCGCCGATCCACCAGATGGGCATGGGTTGGAAGAACGGTTTCGAGAGCGGCAAGGCCGAGCACACCACGACCAGCGGCCTCGAGGGCGCATGGACCGCCACACCGACCGCCTGGGACAACAGCTTCTTCGACACGCTGTTCGGGAACGAGTGGGAGTTGACCGAGAGTCCGGCCGGCGCCAAGCAGTGGACGCCGACGAATGTGGAAGCGCAGGGCACGGTCCCCGATGCCCATGTCGAGGGCAAGACCCATGCGCCGATGATGTCGACAGCCGACATGGCGTTGCGCATGGATCCCGTCTACGAGCCGATCTCGCGGCGATTCCACGAGAACCCCACCGAGTTCGCCGACGCGTTCGCCCGGGCCTGGTTCAAGCTGCTCCACCGCGACATGGGCCCCGTCTCCCGGTACCTCGGCCCTGAAGTCCCGGACGAGGAGCTGACCTGGCAGGATCCCGTCCCGGCTGTCGACGGTGCGCTGATCGGCGAGAGCGAGATCGCAACGCTGAAGACCACCATCCTCGCCTCGGGACTGAGCACCTCGGATCTCGTGACGACCGCATGGGCATCGGCGTCGACGTTCCGCAACAGCGACAAGCGTGGCGGCGCCAACGGTGCCCGACTGCGTCTCGCACCGCAGAACGCCTGGGAGGTCAACAATCCGACCGACCTGCGTCGGGTCCTCGGCGTACTCGAGGGCATCCAGTCCGCGTTCAACGCATCCGCCACCACCGTGTCGCTGGCCGATCTGATCGTCCTCGGAGGCTGCGCTGCGATCGAGAGTGCGGCAATGGCCGCCGGCCATGACATCACGGTGCCCTTCGCTCCTGGACGGACCGACGCCACCGAGGAACAGACCGACGCCGACTCGTTCGCTCCCCTCGAGCCGACGGTGGACGGCTTCCGCAACTTCCTCGGGAAGGGTCACCGTCAGACGGCCGAGGAACTCCTCGTCGATCAGGCGCAGCTCCTGACCCTGAGCGCCCCTGAGATGGCGGTGCTCGTCGGAGGCATGCGGGTCCTCGGTGCGAACGCCGACGGATCAGACAGGGGTGTGTTCACCGTTCGGTCGGGCACGTTGACCAACGACTTCTTCGTCCACCTGCTCGATCTCGGCACCGAGTGGGAGCCCACCGACGACACGGAGAACGTGTTCGAGGGACGCGGCCGGGCAACCGGCGATGTGAAGTGGACGGCGAGCCGCTGCGACCTGGTCTTCGGGTCGAACTCCCAGCTGCGAGCCATCTCCGAGGTGTACGCGTCGGCAGACGCTGGCGAGAAGTTCGTCTCGGACTTCGTGCGGGCATGGGGCAAGGTCATGAACCTCGACCGGTTCGACCTCGCCTGATCGAGCGGTGAGTGCTCGGCATGGAGCACCCGGGGTACGGAACGCCCCGTGACCGCACTCCATGTCGAGATCCCCGCCCACACATCGACCCCACACCTTCCACCGCCCGTCGGTCCGCTCACGGTCTTCACCGAGACCGTGCTCCGCGACCCGACGCGCACCGCACCGGCGGAGGCACTCCGAGCGATCGACGTGGCGGACCCGCTCGGGGATCTGGACTTCCAGCTGTCGCTGTATCTCCTCCACGACATCCACTACCGCTGCTACGAGGAAGTGTGCCCCGACGCCGAGTGGCACCCGAACGTCGTCAGCTGGTGGCACGCCATCGCCAGTCACTTCGAGCAAGGGCTTCGCTCAGCGGTGCCGATGCTCCCTGCCACGGACGGCTCGGTGCACCCGGGCGCCACCGGCGACGCCATCGTCGCCAGCATCGATGGCTTCGACGGACCGTCGCTGTCGGGGTGGGTGCTCGAGCACGCATCGATCGACGTCCTCCGGGAGTTCGCCATCCACCGGTCGGCCTACCAATTGAAGGAAGCCGACCCGCACACGTTTGCCCTGCCCCGCCTCGACGGTGCCGCGAAAGCCGCGTTCGTGGAGATCCAGATGGACGAGTACGGAAACGGCGAGCCAGGCCGGGCCCACGCGGAGCTCTTCGCTCGCTCGATGGCGGGACTCGGCCTCGATGCCTCGTACGGCCACTACTTGCCCAGTCTTCCGGCGACGACGCTGACGACGGTCAATCTCATGACCCACCTCGCGCTCCACCGACGGCTGCTGCCCGCGTTGCTGGGCCACCTCGCATTGTTCGAGATGACGTCGGTGACACCCATGGGCCGCTATGCCGAAGCCATGCGTCGCATCGGCATGTCGGAAGATGCGTGCGAGTTCTACGACGTCCACGTCGAGGCCGACGAACACCATGGGCCACTCGCTCGCCGTGGACTCGTCGACGCCTACGTGTCGGAGCATCCCGGGGCGGCGCCGCTCGCCGTGTGGGGCGCACAGATCACCATGGCCGTGGAGCGCCGGTTCGCCAGCGACCTGATCGATGCCTGGTCAGCAGGCCGGAGCAGCCTTCTCCACTGAACTGCCGGCAACGAGGTACCTCGAGCGGGTCGAGAAGCTGTTCATGCAGCTCGCCTGAATCCCCCAAGCAGAAGAAGTGACCGCAACGAGAGAGAGAGAATTCTCATGGAGATCGTGACGATCGAAACGCCATCGCTCGGAGACCGCACCTATCTGGTGCACGACGGCGAGACGGCCTTGGTGATCGACCCGCAGCGCGATGTCGATCGAGTGCTCGACGCAGCCGAGGGCGCTGGTGTCGTCATCACGCACATTGCGGAGACCCACCTGCACAACGACTACGTGAGCGGTGGGCTCGTCCTCTCCCGGATGCTCGGAGCCACCTACCTCCACGCCGAGAGTGAGTCGGTGTACTTCGACCACACCCCGGTCAGCGATGGTGATCGGATCGATGTCGGCGCGTTGTCGGTCGAGGTCCTCCACACCCCCGGCCACACGCCGCACCATCTCTCCTACATCGTGCGCCACGGCGATGCGGCGCCAGCCGCGTTCACCGGCGGTTCGCTGCTCTACGGCAGCGTCGGCCGGACCGACCTGATCTCCGAGCAAGCGACCGACGAGCTGACCCGAGCGCAACACCAGTCTGCTCGTCGTCTTGCCACCACCCTCCCGGACGAAGCCCAGTTGTACCCGACGCACGGGTTCGGCAGCTTCTGCTCATCCGCGTCGAGCGACGGCGAGTCGGACGGCACGCTGGGCACCGAGCGCGAGATCAACGTCGCCCTCACCATCGACGACGAGGACGAGTTCGTCGAGCGGCTCCTCAGCGGGCTGAGCGCATACCCGCGGTACTACGCCCAGATGGGGCCGATGAATGCTGCAGGCGGAACGCCGATCGATCTGTCGCCACCGGCACCGGTCGACCCGGTCGAACTCGGACGGAGAATCCATCGTGGCGAGTGGGTGGTCGATCTGCGCAGCCGCCGTGCGTTCGCGGCCGAGCACCTCACCGGCACCATCGGCATCGAGCTCGGCGACCCGTTCTCGACCTACCTCGGCTGGTTGCTCCCGTGGGGCATGCCGATCACGCTCCTCGGCGACACTGCCGATGAGGTTGCAGAAGCGCAGCGGCAGCTGGTGCGGATCGGCATCGACCGTCCGAGTGGCGCGACGACCGGCGACGGACCGACGTCGTGGGCCGCTGCACACGATCGGTCGAGCTATCCGACCATCGAGTTCAGCCAGCTCGACGGGCAGGACGGCACCGTGCTCGACGTCCGCCGCCCAGACGAGCGTGACGAGTCGGCGATCGAGGGGTCTGTGCACGTGCCACTGGACGAGCTCGTCGGTCGTCTCGATGAGCTGCCCGACGATGTCCTCCTGGTCCATTGCGCCAGTGGGTTCCGCGCCAGCATCGCCGCGAGCCTCCTCGACCGAGCAGGGAAACGGGTCGTGTTGATCGACGACGCCTTCGAGAACGCGCCGGACACAACAGGCTGATCCGGGCCGCGCCCGGGAACACCCTGCGGACGTCAGGATGCTGCGACCGGCGGCCCCCACCGGCTTCCCCGCAGGCAACTGGGGGATCCGCCCCATGGGTCGGGACAGCCGATCGTGACTGACTGGGTGCATGACCTCGACGACAACGCAGGAGACCACTCGCGCTTCGGTGGCCGCGGCCGCCGACGCAACGCCATCGGACCGCAACCGAGCGGTCGACTTCTACCGAGCGGTCGCGATGACGATGGTCGCCGTCGGCCACTGGCTGGGCATGGTCGCGGTGCTCGACGGAGGCGACCTCGTCGCCGGCAACCTGCTCGACTTCTCACCCGAGTACGGCTGGATCACCTGGATCGGTCAGGTGATGCCGCTGTTCTTCTTCGTCGGTGGCTTCGCTTCGGCCACGTCGTTGCATTCGGCCGAGCGCAAGGGCATGCGACCGGCCGACTGGGTCGCGACTCGACTCAACCGGATGGTCACGCCGGCCGCGGCACTCGCCGCGTTCTGGGCTGGTGCGCTGATGCTGGGCGGGGCGGTCGGTGGCTTCGGCATCGTGTCGGCCGGCGCCGTCGGAGCAGCGATCCCACTGTGGTTCCTCGCCAACTACGCGATCGACACCGCACTGGCGCCGTACACGTTCCGTTGGTTCCGCTCGCATCCTCGGCGCCTCATCGGCGGACTCGTCGGCGCCTTCGCGGTCGCCGAAGCCGCGTCGCTCGCCGGCATCCCGGTTCTGCCGCAGGTCAACTGGGTCATCGGCTGGCTCGGGTTCCAGATCGCCGGATTCGCCTGGCGTGAGGGACGGCTCCCGACCGGCCGCTCGTTGGTCGCACTCGCTGCGACGTTCTGGGTCCTGGCGATCGCTGCCGTGAACCTCGGACCCTGGCCTGCGGTCATGCTCCACCACGGTGGGCTCGACCACAGCCCGACCCACCCGCCATCCACCGCGCTGATGCTGTTCGGTTTCGCCTACTCGTTCACCGCTGCGGCCCTCGCCCCTGCGGTCGACCGGTGGTTGGGTCGCTCCGCTCGAGCATGGCGATTGACGATCGCCGCGAATGTCGTCGCCATGTCGGTCTACCTGTGGCACATGACGGCTGCGGTCGCGGTCGCCGGCGTGGCCATCGCCCTCGGCGTCCTCCCGTCCGTCGAGCCCGGCACCGCCGCCTGGTGGTGGACGAAGCTGCCCTTCGTCGCAGCCAACCTCGCCGTCCTGATCCCGCTGGTGAAGCGAGTCGCTCCCATCGAACAACGAGCACTGCTCGGCGGTCCGTCCACCTGGCGGTGGGGCATGCCGTCCATGTTGGTCACGGCTGGGGTGCTCTCGGCCGGAGTGAAGGCCTGGTCGAGCCCGCAGGTCGGTGTGCTCAGCTCGGGCGTGCTCCTGACGCTCATCGTCTGGTTTCTCGTCCTCCGCTCCCGACCGGTTGCGCCGATGGTGGAAGCAGGGGTGACCACAGCGGGTTCGTAGACCATGACATCGAACCGTCCCCCGAAGTCGTACACCGCGCCCAAGGCCCGCCCGACGCCGCGTCGAGACGAGGGCGAGGTCGAGGCGCAGGTCGCCAGCAACCGACGGGTCACCCTCCAGTGGGCTGCCGTGATCCTCGTCGGTCTGGTGATCTTCGCTCTCGTGGTGGCGTTCGGGAGTGGCTCCGGGGGCGACTACGTGCCCGGTGTTGGCGGTCACGGTTGAGTCGGCCGGAATCCGTCGGGGCTCGATCCAGTTGGCGAGGCATCGGGGACACGCTCCGTACGATTCCGGTGTGAATGGATCTCGTCCGACCCGCAGTGCATCTGCCGGGATGGTCGACGACCCAACGGGCCGGTGGTCGGCGCTCGCCCGCCTTGCCCCGGCCATGGTCCTCACGATGTCGACGTGGTTCTCGGCGTCGGCGGTGTTGCCCCAGCTCCGGGCCGAGTGGGGTCTGTCTTCGACCGCTGGGTCGTGGCTCACGATCGCCGTCCAACTCGGGTTCGTCGTGGGCGCCGTCGCGTCGGCGGCACTCAACATCGCCGATCTCGTCCCGCCCCGACGGCTCATGCTCTACGGCGCGATGGGCGCGTCGATTGCGAACCTCGGACTTCTCGCCGCAAGCGGGCCCATCTCGGCGATCCCGCTGCGCTTCGCCACAGGCGTCTTCCTCGCCGGGGTGTATCCACCAGGGCTGAAGTCGATGGCCACCTGGTTCCGCCGGGGTCGGGGCATGGCCCTGGGCGTGATGGTCGGCGCGCTGACGGTCGGGTCGGCCCTCCCACATCTGGTCAACGGACTCGGCGGTGTCGACTGGCAGACGGTCATCTTGGTGACCTCGGTCCTCACCGTCGTCGGCGGCCTCCTCGCAGAGTTCGTTGGTCGTGACGGGCCGTTCCCGTTCCCCGCGGCCACCTTCGATCCGAGCCAGGCGCGACGCGCGTTCGCCGATCGGGGGATCCGCCTCGCCACGATCGGCTACTTCGGCCACATGTGGGAGCTGTATGCGATGTGGGCATGGTTCGCCACCTTCTACGCCGACCGCCTGGTTCTCGACGGCGTGTCCGATCCACGCCGCGGTGCCGCCTTCGCCGCTGCTGCAGCCATCGGTATCGGCGCCATCGGCTGCTGGTTCGGCGGGGTCCTCGGCGATCGGTGGGGAAGGACGAGGACGACCGCGCTCGCCATGACGATCAGCGGGTCCTGCGCGGTCTTGATCGGTGTGTTCCGCGGAGCGCCGGTCCCCGTCGTCCTGGTGATCGGTCTGGTCTGGGGCTTCTGGGTCGTCGCCGACTCGGCGCAGTTCTCGGCCATCGTCACCGAACTCGCCGACCAGCGTTACGTGGGTACCGCCGTCACGCTGCAGCTCGCCGCAGGCTTCACGCTCACCGTCGTGACGATCTGGCTGGTCCCCGTGTTGCACGACTGGCTGTCGTGGCGCTGGGCGTTCTCGTTCCTCGCAGCAGGGCCGGCGCTCGGCGTGTGGGCGATGCTCCGGTTGTTGCGATCACCCGACGCCGCCCGGATCGCTGGCGGGCTCGGCTGAGTCAGGTTCCGCAGAACGTCTGATAGCCCTCGTCGAAGCCGGTCGCCGCCGGCTCGGTCTCGATGTCGTGCCCGTCGACACGTTCGAACGGATGGGTCACGAGTTCGAGCAGTTGATCGAACGGCGTGCGGTCGCCGTCGATCGCGGCAGCCTCGAGCGCCGCCTCCACGAGGTGGTTCCGGGGGATGTACACGGGGTTCACTGCATCCATCGCATCGGCGGTGCTCGCGAGATCAGTGTCGTCGAGTGCCACATGCCAGCGAGCGACCCAGGCGTCGAGGTCGTCTCGATGATCGGGGAACAGGCGCTCGAGCATCGAAGGGTCGCCCCGGAGATCCTCCGCGAGGGCCCGGTACGTCGACGTGTGGTCGGCGCGGCCGCTCGCCTGGAGCGAGACGAGGTCGTCGAAGAGGTCGCTGTTGCCCGGTCGGTCCGGAGTGATGCCGAGCTTGGCTGCCATGCCGTCCGTCCACGACCGTTGGTAGTGGTCGATGAAGCCCTCCAACGCTTCCGTGGCCAGTGCGACGGCCGTGTCTCGATCGTCGTCGATCTCGGGGAGGATCGCCTCGGCCAGCCGGGTCAGGTTCCACTGCGCGATGCCGGGCTGGTTGCCGTACGCGTATCGGCCCGCGTGGTCGATCGAACTGAAGACCGTGGCGGGGTCGAACCGGTCCATGAAGGCGCAGGGGCCGTAGTCGATTCCCTCACCGGAGATCGTCATGTTGTCGGTGTTCATCACGCCGTGGATGAAGCCGAGCAGCATCCATCGGGCCACGAGATCGGCTTGGACCTCGATGGTGCGCTGCAGCAGCGCGAGTGCCGGACGCTCGGCATCCGCTCCATCCGGGTGATGCCGTCCGAGCGCATGGCGCACGAGTGACCGGAGGTTCGCTCCGTCGTCCAGGAATCGCGCGTACTGGAACGTCCCGACCCGGAGATGACTCGCGGCGACGCGGGTGAGGATCGCTCCCGGCTCCGGCCGCGTTCGGGCCACGGTCTCTCCCGTGGTCACGACGGCGAGGCTCCGTGTGGTCGGCACGCCGAGGGCATGCATCGCCTCGGCGATGAGGTACTCGCGCAGCATCGGCCCGAGCGTCGCCCGGCCGTCGCCGCCCCGAGCGAACGGTGTCCTCCCGGACCCCTTGAGATGGACGTCGAGGATCCGGCCGTCGCTGGTCGTCAGCTCGCCCAAGAGCAACGCGCGCCCGTCCCCGAGCCTGGGTGAGTAGTTGCCGAATTGGTGACCGGCGTAGCCCATGGCCACCGGACGGGCCCCGTCGGGGACAGCGTTCCCGGCCAGCATCGCGACACCGGCCGGCGACCGCAGCCACTCGACGTCGATGCCGAGGTCCGTCGCGAGCGCCTCGTTGAGGACGACCAGGGCGGGGGTCGGCACCGGCGAGGCCTGCCAGTCGACCGCGAGCTCGGGCAGGTCGTCGGCGAAGAGATGATCGAGATCGATCGATGCGACTGGCGTCATGGTTCGACGATACGTCGAAGGGGTCAGCGCCCCACGCCGTCTAGAGCAGCTCCTCGACACGACTCGTGGGCCGTCCGATGATCGCGGTCTTGCCCTTCACGATGACCGGCCGCTGCAGGAGGCGCGGGTGCTCGACCAGGAGGTCGACGACCGCCGATGCCTCGGTGTAGTCGTCAGGGTCCAGTTCGAGCTTCTTGAACTGAGCGTCCTTGCGGACGAGGTCGCCCGGCGGGTCCTCGAGCGCATCGACGATCGACTGCAGCTCTGCTCGATCGGGTGGCGTCTTCATGTAGAGCACGACGTCGACATCGACTCCCTTTGCCTCGGCGACCGCCAAGGCGTTCTTGGAAGACGTTCAGTTGGGGTTGTGGAAGATCTTGACCTTGGGCATGGCGGTGAAACTATCGCTCAGTCGAGATCGTGGAGGAAGACACCCGTTCCGGTGGTGACCACCAGCTGGTTCGTGGCCGGCCAGAAGCAGCAGCTGGAGACGAAGTCGTCCGGGACGGCGACCTGCTGAACGATCGCCCCACCGGGGTCACAGACCAAGACCACCCCGCCGGCGCCTCCGGCGATCCACACGAAACCGTCGTCGGCGACTGCGAGGCCATCGGTGTCCCCGGTCGGTGATGCGGCCCAGGGTCGGAGCTCGACCGACTCCAGACGTCCGTCCCAGGCGCTGTGATGCACGACCCCGGCGTCGAAGTCGGCGATCAGCAGCTCGTCGCCGTTCGGCGAGAACCCGATGCCATTGGGCCAGGGGAACGGGAGCGGCGTCGACGACACGTCGCCGTCCCCATCGACCAGCATGAGCACCCCTGGAGTGAGGTCGCCTCCCGACATCGGATGGCACGTGAGCATCCCGGCGAGGATCGAACCCTCTGGCGTGCGAGCAAGGTCGTTGTATCCGGTGCCGCCATGGAGCATCTCGGCGATCGTGAGGAGCTCGCCGTCGTCGCCGACGGTCGAGAGGTCTCGGCCCGACACGACCACGGAGCCTCCCGAATCGATCGCCATGCCCCCGATCCCGCGTCGCCGATCGAGCAGCGGTGTCAGCTCGCCGCCGTCGCGGTCGAAACGGCGGACACCGCCTCCCAAGACATCGGAGACGAGCAATACCTCGTCGCTCGTCACGACGGGAGCCTCGGCCAGCGCGAATCCGCTCCCGATGCGTTCCACGGTCAGTCCTCGTCGATCGAGAGGGAGAGCCTGCGGAGCAGATCGGCGAGCTCGCCGCGCTCCTTCTTGGTGAGCCCGTCGACGCACGACTGTTCCTCGGTCGCGTGCGCCTCCATCGCCCGATCGATGAGTGCGAGACCGGCCGGGCTCAACGCGACCAGCCGTCCGCGACGGTCCTCCGGATTGGGCCGTCGGACCACGAGACCGGCGCTCTCGAGGTGATCGATCACCGGCGTCATGCCGCCGGACGTCATCATCTGGGCCCTCGCCAGGTCGGTCGGCGTCAACTCGTAGGGTTTGCCGGCCCGACGGAGACCGGCCAGTACGCCGTACTGAGCGCCGTTGAGCCCGAGTGGTGAGAAGACGTCGGCGTTCCTGCGATGGATCTCGTCGGCGAGCCGTATCAGCCGTCCCGTGATCTCCTTGCCCGACGGGTCGAGATCGGGGCGTACCTCGTGCCACTGGGCGACGATCCGGTCCACCGTGTCTTCTCGATCGGTTGCGTCTCTGCTCATCGGTTCCTTCCTGGAAAGCTTGTTACCAAGGTACTTCACTCGAGGGTCGCCGCAAGGGTCATGGTGGGGACATCGTCGGGAATCTCCCGATCCACGGGAATAAACCTTGAAACAAAGCTACTTGACAGCGTGGCAATCGTCGATATCTTTGAAACAAGCAATCACCACGCCCAAGGAGAAGGTGCAATGACCATCGGACTGTTCATCGTGCGAGTCGCCGTCGGTGTCGCACTCGTGTTGCAGGGGTCGGCCAAGCTGACGAAGACCGGTCGGCGGAGCACCGGCGGCTACTTCGAGTCGGTCGGGTTCCGTCCCGGACTCGCCATGGCCGTCGTCGCTGGACTCACGGAGTTCGGCGCCGGGGTCATGCTCGCCGCCGGACTCGCCACACCACTCGCAGTCGCCGGCGCCGTCGGCATCCTGTTGAGCGTTGTCGTGGTCTCCCGTCCCCAGGGGTACTGGAACTCGAACGGCGGTGTCGAGTACCCGTTGGTCATGGGCGTGACAGCAGCTGCGCTCGCCTTCACCGGTCCTGGCTCGTTCAGCCTCGACGAGGTGATCGGCTGGGCCGAGCCGACCACCGGCATCGCCGCCGTCGCCGTCGCCTTCGGACTCGTCGCTGCGTTACCGGTCTTGGTCCGACGCGTGGTCGTCCTTCGTCACCAGTCCGACGGGGCGACGACGCTCGTCGCAGCGGAAGCGGCCTGAGATGAACATCAAGACCCCGTGGATCACCGTGCTGGTGCCCATGGTCTGGGGCACCACCTACGCCGTCACCAGCGAGTTCCTTCCGCCCGGCCGTCCACTCCTGGCGGCGACGCTGCGGGCCCTCCCAGCCGGTCTCGCGCTCCTCGCCATGACGAGGACCCTGCCGAAGGGTCGCTGGTGGTGGCGCTCGGCGGTGCTCGGCGCGCTCAACTTCACCGTCTTCTTCGCCATGTTGTTCACTGCGGCATACCGCCTCCCTGGCGGTGTCGCGGCGACGGTCGGTGCAGTGCAGCCGTTGCTGGTCATGCTCCTCGCGACCGTGGCACTGAGCGAGCGGATCGTCGGACGCAAGGTGCTCGCCGGACTGTTGGGCCTCGTCGGCGTCGCGCTCCTCGTTCTCGACGGCGGAGCCAGTCTCGATGGTGTCGGTGTACTCGCCGCGCTCGTCGGCGCTGGCTCGATGGCGACGGGATCGACGCTCGTCCAGCGATGGGGAAAGCCGACGAGCGGTCTGGCGTTCGCCGGATGGCAGCTCACTGCCGGAGGACTGCTCCTCGCCCCGATCGCCCTTCTCGGCGAGGGCGTCCCGTCCTCACTCACGGGACGGAACATCGCCGGCTACGTCTACCTCACGACCATCGGTGGCGCATTGGCCTACGCCATCTGGTTCCGAGGGATCGCGCTGCTCGGTGCCCAGCGAGCGACGTTCTTGTCACTCCTCAGCCCGGTGGTCGCCACGATCGTCGGCTTCACGCTCGGCGATTCGCTGACCCCCCGACAACTGCTCGGCGGAGCGACGGTGATCATCAGCGTGGCCGTCGCCCAACTCGCCCGCACCCCGGCGCCGGCGACCCACATCCAACCCTTCGTCGCGCCGACCGTGCTCGACGCGCAAAGCTCTGCCCGAACCCTCACCAGGAGCGCATCATGATCGACCTCGAAGTACGCGACGACGTGCGGATCCTCCGCCTCGATGAAGGCGAGAATCGCTTCAATCGCAAGAACGTCGACGCCATCCACGCCGCCCTCGACGCGGTGTCCGCAGCGGACGGTGCCGTGGCGCTGGTCACGGTCGGCACCGACAAGTTCTTCTCGAACGGACTCGACCTCGACTGGATGGGAACCGATGAGGGACGCGCTGATGCCCCCTTCCTCGACGACGTCCATCGGATCCTGCAGCGGGTGCTGCACCTCGACATGGTGACGGTCGCCGCCATCAACGGCCACGCGTTCGCTGGCGGCGCGATGCTGGCCGTCGCGCACGACCGCCGCGTGATGCGTGAGGATCGCGGATACTGGTGCATCCCCGAGGTGGATCTCGGTCTCCCCCTCACCGATGTGATGTTCGCGACGCTCGACGCGCACCTCCCACGTCACACGCTGGCGGACGCCGCACTGACCGGGAAGCGCTACGACGCTGCGGACGCGCTCGCGGGCGGCATCGTCCACGAGACGGCAGCCGAGGAGGCCGTGCTCGATCG
>JBBSLH010000038.1:0-17795 GCA_038255425.1 Acidimicrobiales bacterium | reverse complement strand
GAGGTCCGATCTGGCGTCGGCGTGACCGGGCTCATCGTCGACCCTGACCGCGGGAGAGTCCCGGTGGTCACCGGTGTCCGGCTCGATGACGGAACGGCGATCGAGGCCGACACGGTGGTCGCGGCGACGGGACGCCGCGGCCCGGTGGACGCCTGGCTGGCCGACGTGGGAGTCGAGATCGACGAGAAGATCGTCCAGAGCGGGCTGATGTACCTGTCGCGTTGGTACGAACTCCCGGACACGCCGGCGATCGACATGGACGCGAAGCTGGGTGGCGACCTCGGGTTCGTGAAGTACCTGGGCGTGCCGGGCGACGGAGAGACCTTGTCGATCACGCTCGCCGTTCGCACCAGCGACAAGGACCTCCGCTCCGCGCTGAGCGACGACGCCGGGTTCGAGCGAGCGTGCCGTGCGCTGCCTGGACCCGACCGGTTCTTCCGCAACGGTCCGCTCGAACCGATCGGTGGGGTCCGCCCGATGGGTGGGCTGCTCAACCGTCGGCGACGATTCGTCGACGAATCGTCGGATCCACTCGTACTCGGATTCCATGCCCTCGGCGACGCGCACACCTGCACCAATCCCCTCTACGGACGGGGCTGCTCCATCGCTCTGGTGCAGGCGATCCACCTCGCCGACGCGTTCGGCGAGCACGGCGACGACGTCGTCGAACGAGCGCGGGCCTTCGAGGCCGCGGCAGCGACGCACATCGAGCCGTGGTTCGACGTGTCGGTGCAGATGGACAGGCTGGGCGCCGACCCCGCGGGCTTCGGCGGGAGATCCTCAGAGGACGATGCCGGCGATGTGGGTGCCGCCGCCCCGACGAACGATGCCGCCCGGGGGATGGGCGCGGTGTTCGCTGCTGCCGCGACCGACCCCATCATCGGCCGAGCACTCGCCCGTTTCATGAACATGATGGCGACGCCGGCCGACCTCATGACCGACGGCGCCACCATGACCCGCATGGCCGAGGTGATGGCGAACCCGGACGACTACCCATTGCCGCCACGCGAGGGTCCGCGCCGGTCGGAGCTCCTCGCGCTGCTCGCCGACCCCGAGACAGACCCTGACATCGATCCCGATCCCGCCGACCAGGAAGCCGTTGCATGACCCTCGCACCCATCGACATCGCAGGCGTCACCGAACGCACGGTGTCGACCAACGGCGTCGATCTCCACGTCCTCGACGCCGGGCCGGCCGACGGTCCCGTCGTCGTGCTCGCCCATGGATTTCCCGAGTTGGCCTACTCGTGGCGCCACCAGATCCCCGCGCTCGCGGCAGCGGGGTATCGCGTGCTCGCTCCGGACCAGCGTGGCTATGGCCGCTCGTCCCGGCCCGACGAAGTGACCGACTACGACATCGTCCACCTCACCGACGACCTGCTGGGCCTGCTCGACGACGTGGATGCCGCCGATGCGACCTTCGTCGGCCACGACTGGGGATCGATGGTCGTGTGGCAGATGGCGCTGTTGCACCCGGACCGGGTCAACGGCGTGGTCGGGATGAGCGTGCCGTTCCTGCCGCGGACCCCCATGGCGCCGGTCGAGATGATGCGGGCGGTCTTCGCCGACAACTTCTTCTACATCGTCTACTTCCAGGAACCGGGCGTCGCCGACGCCGAGCTCGGTGCCGACGCGGCACGAACGATGCGGCGGATGCTGTGCGGCGTCGCCATCCGTGAGGGCGACGACAGCGCGGAACAGGCGATCAACATGGCGGCGAACGACGACCGTGGGTTCGTCGACCGGATACCGGAGCCCGACGGTCTGCCCGACTGGCTCCATCCAGACGAGCTCGCCTTCTACGTCTCGGAGTTCGAGCGGACGGGTTTCACCGGCGGCATCAACTGGTACCGGAACATGGATCGCAACTGGGAGCTCACCCCGCAGAACCAGGACAAGCACCTGGCCATGCCGGCAGCGTTCATCGGCGGCAGCGCCGACCCGGTGCTCGTCATGACGCCGATCGACGGCCAGGCCGCATGGCTCGCCGACTTCCGCGGCAACACGATCGTCGAGGGTGCGGGGCACTGGGTGCAACAGGAGGATCCGGGACCCGTGAACGACGCGCTGCTCGAGTTTCTCGCCGACATCGAGACCGGGAGTGCCGACCGATGAGAGCCGCAGTGCTGCGCGACGGACAGATGGTGGTGGCCGACGACGTCGCCGAACCCCAGCCAGCATTCGGCCAGGTCCTGGTCGACGTCAAGGCGTGCGGCATCTGCGGCAGCGATCTCCACTTCGCCAAACACGGTCAGACGATGCTCGACCTCGGCAAGGAGATGAACGGGATGCCCGACTTCGGTCGGCTGCCTCCTGATCTGGGTCGAGACCTGTTCATGGGACACGAGTTCGCGGCCGAGGTGCTCGAATACGGTCCAGGAACCGAAGGTCCGCCGCCCGGGTCGTTGGTGACGTCGATCCCGATCATGCTCACCGCGACCGGGATGACCGACCTGGCCTACACGAACGAATATCCGGCCGGCTACAGCGAGCGGATGCTCCTGTCGGCGCCGATGCTGGTCGAGGTGCCGAACGGGCTCGACGCCAAGCGCGCAGCCCTGACCGAGCCCATGGCGGTCGGCCTCCACGCCGTGAACCGCTCGGAGATCACCGAGCGGTCGGGCGCGCTGGTCCTCGGCTGCGGCCCCGTGGGGCTTGCCGTCATCGCCGCACTCCGCCTGAAGGGCGTCGAGACCATCGTCGCCACCGACTTCTCGGCGGCACGGCGAGCGCTCGCAGCCACGATGGGCGCGTCCGAGGTCGTCGATCCGAGGGACGAGCCGGCCTTCGAGGCGTGGCGGCGGGTCGGCGGAGCGAAGGACCTCGTCGTGTTCGAGGCGATCGGTGTGCCGGGCATCATCAACGAGGCACTGCGAGATGCGCCGCCCCGGTCGAAGATCGTCGTCGTCGGGGTCTGCATGGAGCAGGACACGATCACGCCGTACTACGGCGTCGGCAAGGAGCTCTCGATCCAGTTCGTGCTCGCGTACGACCCGATGGAGTTCGCAGGAAGCCTGCGTTCGATCGCCGAGGGCGAGATCGACGTCACGCCGATGATCACCGGTGAGGTCGATCTCGACGGCGTCGCCGGAGCGTTCACCGACCTGGGAAACCCCGACGATCACTGCAAGATCATCGTGATGCCCTAGGTCAGCCCATCCGACTGCGGAACCACAGTTGGAGCAGCGCGAAATCGAGGACCCCGACCCCGATCACGACCGCGAGGATCCACCCGGTCGTGGTGAAGCTGATCGTCGCGAGCGCCACGCCGGTCGCTGCCACCCAGACCAGGTCGCCGAGTGAGATGGCGAGGCTCGCTACCGGGAGCGAGGCCTTCGCTCGGGCGGCAACCAACGCGACGGCGATCGCGAAGAGCACCAGACCCGCGCTCACGATCCGGATCCAACCGGTGCTGCCGATCCCGAGGGTGTCGGACCAGTAGGGCGCAGCGACGAGCCCCGCGACGCCGCACGCCAACGACGTGCAGGCGTTCAGTGCGAGCACGGCGCGCAGTCTGCGCGCCGGTTGCTCGGTCACGGATGGCGGCGTGTGCTCGGTGGTTCGATTCATCGTGTCGGTGGTCATGGACCCGATGATCCTCGGGGTCGGTAGCCGTGGCCATTACCCATTCGGTAATGGAGGGCCGCGTCGGCCGTCGTTACGGTGCGGTCATGGCCAAATCGAGCATCGGTGATCTCCTGCGAGAGTGGCGGAACCGACGGAACCGCAGCCAACTCGACCTGTCGCTCGACGTGGGGGTCTCGGCCCGCCATCTCAGCTTCGTCGAGACCGGGCGGTCGCGACCGAGCCCCGAGCTGGTGCTGGCGTTGGCCGAGCACCTCGAGGTGCCGCTCCGCGATCGCAACACGATGTTGCTGGCGGCGGGCTTCGCGCCTCGGTTCTCCCAGACGCCCCTCGACGCCGAGGCGATGACGAGGGTGCGCGCATCGCTCCAACGGATGCTCGACGCGCACGACCCCTATCCCGGCGTCGCCGTCGATCGGTCGTGGAACGTGCTGCTCGCCAACCAGGCGGCGTTCGCGTTCACCGAGGGCGTGCCACTGGAGCTGCTCCAGCCGACGATGAACGTTTTCCGGATCTGCCTGCACCGCGACGGTCTGGCATCGAGGACCGTCAACTTCGACGAGTGGGCCGCCTTCCTCCTCGGCCAGATCCGTCGCACCATCCAGCTGACCGGTGACGCAGCCCTCCAGGCCATCGAGGACGAGGTGCGCTCGTATCCGAACGTGATCGCACTCGCAGGTCGCGCCGACCTCGGCGTGCAAGACGACCCGCCGCTGCTCGTGCCGTTCGTTCTCGCCAGCGATGTCGGCGAGCTCTCGATGTTCACGACCGTGACCACGTTCGGCACGCCGCTCGACGTCACCCTGGACGAACTCGCGGTCGAGCTCTTCTTTCCCGCCGATGACGCCACCGATGCTCGGCTACGACGAGAGCGCTCGGCGTCTCCCGTCTGACCGCCTCAGCCGTCGAGTTCGTTGCGAGCGATCTCGTCGAGCTTCGCCCGATTGCCCGCAACGGCAGACCAGGTCGGGACGCCGAGGTTGATGAGGGTCATCTGGCTGCGGGCCCGCTCGATGATCTCGGCCGACTCGCTCGAGTCGGCCTCGAGGAGCTCGGCGGTCATGTGGATCATCGTCTCGGCGATGGCGGCCGCGAGCATGCGCCGATCGTCGACGTCCCAGTCCTTCACGAAGGGGAACGCCGCCAGGTCGACCGCCAGCTCGTCGGCGAAGAGCTGGAGCTCACGGCGGATGGCCTTGCGGATTCGCTTGACGCCGCCGTAACGCTCGCGGGCGATGAACCGGAAGTGGAGCTTGTTCCGCTCGGTGGCGCGGACGACGGTGTCGACCGAACTGTCGATCGCATTCGTGATCAACGCCGGATCCGAGCGGGCCTCGCGCACCATCTCGTGCAGCGACGCGAACGACTCGTCGACGAGCGCCAGGCCGAGCTCCTCCATGTCGTCGAAGTGGCGGTAGAAGCCGGTCGGCGAGATCCCCGCCTCCTTCGTCACCTCGCGCAGGCTGATCGAATCGAAGCTGTTGCGGCTCAGCAGCTTGAGGGCGGCCCGCAGCAGCGCCCGTCGCGTGAGTTCCTTGCTCTCCTCGCGGCTCGCGGAGGTTCGCCGGGTCGACATCAGCCCACCCTACGACGAGGTCTCTGCGGCCTTCCGAGCGAGCGCGGTGCCGGTGTAGGCGTAGCGAGGCCCACCGGCCTTGCCGAGATACCTCATCATCTCGACGACCTCCTCGTCGTCATCGGTGAGCGACCGGACCAGCTCGTCGATCCCCGGGATCCCCCAGTACGGGTACAGGCTCACGCCGCCGACCTCGGTGACCTCGAGCCCGACCGCCGCCAGTTCGGAGGCGAGCTCGTCGGCCGAGAACTCACGGATGTGCTGGTGGTTGGTGACGAACTGCGGGTAGCCCAGGCGCCGGGTGAGCACCTGGTTCATGCTGTTCGTGTTCGCATACGTCACGAACAGTTCGCCACCGGGACGCAGGACGCGGGCCACCTCGATCAGGACCTGATCGGCGTGCCGGACGTGCTCGATGGCGTCGACGAACGAGACCGCGTCGAAGCTCTCGTCGGGGAACGGCAGGTGGTGCGCGTCGGCCGCGGCGTGGTGCACACCGGCCGCACCGGCGTCCGCGGAGGCCGCCATGGCGACGCCGGCGGGTGACAGGTCGAAGCGGATCATTCGCGTGCTCGTATCGACGAGGCCAACGGGGGTCGCCGCGCACGCGACGTCGAGCACGTCGCGACCCGCCCACCGATCGAGCATCTCGGCGCTGAGCGCATGGACGTCCTCGTAGTACGCCTTGTCGCGCAGGGTCGGGTACTCGTAGCCACCGTCGTGGAAGAACTGCTCCTGCAAGCTGCGCATGACGGTGTCGTCGGCACGAGCGAACCGATCGATCGCGGGGGCATCGCCGATCGCTTGGTCGGTCTCGTATGGATTCTCCGGAATCGGGTCCTCCGACAGGCCGCCGACGGTGATCTCGAATGCGCGGAGGTGGTTCTCGTCGGCCGTGATCAGTCCTAGCTCAC
The DNA here is from genome assembly GCA_038255425.1 of Acidimicrobiales bacterium. Taxonomy (GTDB): domain Bacteria; phylum Actinomycetota; class Acidimicrobiia; order Acidimicrobiales; family Salinilacustritrichaceae; genus Salinilacustrithrix. The sequence goes on along the minus strand of JBBSLH010000038.1, from coordinate 11,721 downwards.
GGTCGGTAGGTCCGAAGATCACGAACACTTCGTTGGCAAAGATCGGCGTCATCTCCCGCTGGAGGCGTTCGAGGAATCGACGTGGGACCCACGAGAGCTCGCCCTTGTGGACGACGACCCAATCGAAGTGGGAATCGGGTTGGAAGTTGGCGCCCACCCAGCGCTGCATCGGGACCGGGAGCGCCCACCAGAAGCGGTCCGGGGCGAGCACGGTGTCGTTGTCGTCGAGCCGTGAGAGCAGGACGCCGACCGCTTCGATCCATGACCGATCGTGGTAGGGGAAGGACATCAGCGGCCTCCTCGGCGCAACCGGTGGACGGCGCCAGCGCCGATGTGGGTCAGCCTCGCACCCCAGAGTCCGAGACCCCGATCTGCTCCGTGGAGCCGGCCCATGCGTTCGGCTCGCAGGGCGCGTGGGAGGTAGGCCGCTTGGCGGTAGCCGTCCGCGGCGCGTGGGCGAGCCAACGCCTCCTCGGTGGCTCGGAGCCACATCGCCCCGCTCGTGGTCGGGACGGGCAGGACGACGTCGAAGTACTCGCGTGCGCTGACCGCGAATCCTGCGAGGGCGACGCGTCCCCCGGACCCGAGTCGGTGGAAGCGGTGGGTCAGGTCGTCCCAGTCGACGTCGGATCGGAGCGCGGGACCGAGCGCGTGGAGGTCGTGCAGCGCGCGGAGCGGGAGCTCGAGCAGACGAGCGCCGTCCTCCTGGAGCTGCGCGTGTCCGATGAGCAGTGTCATCGCGGTCGTCGCGTCGGGTAGCCGACGTTTCATGTGGTCGACCACGACCGTCTCGGCACGTTCGCGGACCTCGTCGGCGCTGAGCAGGCGGCGACGGAACGCCACCATCGGCTCGGCATGGAGTTCGACCGACCCCGTCCGTCCTGGGGCGAACATCGCAGGAAGCTGATGGTCGGTGGGCTCGGCGTCGGGAGGCTCCGCGCGGGTTCGATACCCGATTCGAGACAGCGCCAGTTCGGCGTCGTCTGCGAGCGTCGACGGTACGAGGACGTCGAGATCGACCATCTCGCGAGCCGCAGGATCTGGCAGCAGGTCGGCCTCGAGCCAGTGCGCACCCTTGAACGGGATGGCATCGATGCCGGCCACCTCGAGCGTGTCGAGGATCCGATCGAGCTGGGCGCGGAGGTCGCTCGTCCGGGCGACGTTCTCCGCATGGCGCGAGGACAGGATCGCCAACGGCGAGCGCTGCGCACGAGCCAATACGGGTGGGAGCTCGGGGATGCCTCGTCGGCGCAACGCAGACCACAGCGCAGGCAAGAGCTGGTGTTCCGCTGCCAGGTCCAGGATCGGCGTCCAACCGACGGCGGGGTCGCCGACGTGTTCGCGTCGTCCGGTGAGCATGTCGGCGAGCTCACGAGCGATCGTGGCGTTCGTCATGGGTCGGCGAGAGTCGTCGCGGCCTTGGCCTCCGCGAGTCGTCGGCGCGTCGCGTAGACCGCAACGCCAGGTCCCGCTGCCTCGGCCGACGAGAACGCTGCGGCGGCAGCGCGCATCTCTCCTCGAGCGAAATGGCACAACCCGATCAAGTCGTGTGCCCACTCACCGAACACGCGGGCGTCGTACGAGTTGCCCGAGTCGATGATCTCCTCCGGGGTCAGCGAGCGCAGCCACTGTGCTCGCCGGAGCGCGCTGTCGACGTTGCCGACGGAGAATTCGTGCCTGGCAGCGGCCAGCTCGAGGCTCGGAGTCCGATCGAACGAGACGAGCGCTCGTTCCACGACGGCTCCGGCCGCATCGGTGTCACGTCGAGCCAACAGGTGGAACACGAGGTTCACGTGGAGCAACAGGTCGTCGGGACGAGCCGATCCCCGTTGCTCGGTCATCGCGATTCCGCGGTGCCACGTGGCCACTGCTTCGTCGGCCCTGCCCTGTGCCTCGTGGACGCGGGCGAGATGGTCGTAGAGGTAGGAGCGGTGGGGACGACGTTCGATCTCGGCGAGGAGAAGGGGCTCGTCGCGTCGATGCTTCGCACGCTGGTCGCCTTCGTAGCCGAGGTGGTCGATGGTCAACAGGTCGAACGGGTCGATGCGGAGACCCTCGGCCTCGGACACTGCCTTCACGGCGGGCACGATGGTCTCGTGCATCGCGCCGGCGAAGCGGATCTCCGGTCGATTCCGCCAGAGTCGGAACTCGCGATAGGGCGTCCACCCGACTCGGGGGATGAACGGCACGAGGCCGGCGACGAGATCGGTCGACGCCGTCAGCGCGGCTCGTGCGCCGTCGTGGTCGCCGGCGCGGACGCGTTCGTCGGCGTCGACGTAGAGCACCCAGTCGCTCTGGACCAGACCGAGCGCGATGTTCCGGGCGCGGGCAAAGTCGTCACGCCAGGGCTCGTGGACGATCCGTGCCCCGTGACTCTCGGCGATGGCGACGGTGTCGTCGACGGAGCCGGTGTCGACGACGACGATCTCGTCGACCAGACCGGTCAGTGACTCCAGGCAGTCGTCGAGGGTGTGTTCTTCGTCGCGGACGATGAGCGCCGCGGACACCAGCATGTGTGGGAGGGCCCCCGTGGCCCCGCGATCACTCGACGGTCTGGTTCGGCTGCTGCGTGGTGGTCGTCGTGTCGGGCTGCGTGGTGGTCGTCGCGTCCGGCTCGGTCGTGGTGGTGGCGTCGGGCTCGGTCGTCGTCGTGTTGTCGACCGAGTTGTCGGCGACGCCGTCATCCGTCTGGTTGCCGCTGCTGGACGGTGTCTGGGCGTAGACCGCGTCGATCCCCGTCATCGTGAACGATGCGACGGTCGGGACGACGAAGACGCCACCCATCGCCATCTTCTTGAGGAAGGAGCGGCGCTCCTCACCCAGGGGTTCCAGCGCTGCGTCGAAGTCTTCACTCATCAGGTTCCACCATTCATCGATCCGATAACCGGCGAGAACGCTACCGCGAACGCTGGGAGAGTGTGGCAACCATGTCGTCGAGAGGGCCGCGCGTGATCGACCGGCACTCGGCGTTCGAAGTGACCGACAGAAGCGCTGCGAGCAGGTCGGACTTCGACTCGGTGATCACGAAGGACTCACGGATGAGGGACTGGAGCACCGAAGGAGGGTCGGCCGCTCGCACCGTCACGGTCTCGGTCCCGGCATCGGTGAGCAGGACGATCTCGTCGACGGGAGCGCAGTGGAGACGCCACTCAGGACAGACGGCGTGCGGATCGACGACCGTGACGTCACCGATCGCCTCGCCTGCGCTGATCTCGTCGGCGAACTCCGGGACCAGTGGCGCACCCCCCGCCTTGACGTGGAAGCCTCTCGGCACCGCGAGGCTCTCGCCGCCACGGACCAGCACGCTCTCGTCACCCTGGACCCGCGTACCAGCGGCACACAACGCCAGGGCGAGCGTGGTCTTGCCCACGCCCGAGGGTCCGACGAGGAGGATGCGGCGCTCGCCGACGTCGGCGGTGACTGCGTGGATCCGGACCCACCCGCTCAGCGATGCGAACTCGAACGCTCGACGGTACATCCGGATGTAGATGGCATCGACGGCCGCAGCGCTGTCCTCGGCGTGGGTGAGTCGGTCGCCCTCCTCCAGGACCTCGAGACCGGTGGCGACCCGGTCGACCCGATACGACATCGTGCGCACCGGCTCGACCGGATGGTCGACGTCGGGAACGAGCGCTCGGAGTCGGGCGATCGTCCGGTCGTCTCCCTCGACCATGACACGGTGCCAGAGCAGCTGGAGGCTGAACGTGGCTATCGGAGCACTCCCTCGGAGCGGAGTTGCTCGACGCACGTTCGGACCTCGTCGGTCGGCGGCGCGTCGAGCGACCAGGCGTCCTCCACCAGAGCGGCCAGGTCGGACTCTGTGCGGGCACCGTTGCAGAACGAGAGCACCACCGACGCCGTCGGATTGAGGTAGTGCACGCGATCGGTGCCCAGGTCGTAGACGACGAGGCCGTCCTCGACCTCGTGCACGTCGAGCCCATCCGCGAGTTCTGGGTGCAGTTCACTCACGTGGGTTGTCTCCTGGTCGGGATCGATCGGCGTGGCCGAGGACGATACGTCGAACGAGCGGCGCCACCGCGTCGACAGTGTGGTCGCGGGTCACGGTAGCGAGGGCCGTGGCTGCGACCTCAGACCAGCGACCGGCGTCCTGGAGCAGTCCGACGACAGCGCGAGCCATCGCCGTGGCATCGTCCCGGACCACGACGTCGAGGCCGTCGCGCAGGTCCAAGCCCGCGACTGCAGTGGAGCTCGCGACCATGGGTCGACCGTGCGCCATCGCCTCGAGCACCTTGATCCGCGTCCCCGCGCCGGAGCGCAACGGGATGACGACGAGGTCCGCCTGCGCGTACGCCGCGCTGACCTCGTCGACCGCGCCAGCGATGGTGACGTCGGGTCGATCGCCGAGTCCGAGAACTCGCCCGTCGTGCGCGCCCACGAGCGTGACGTGGGCACTCGGGAGATCTTCGCGAACGAGGGGCAGGACGTCCTCGACGAGTCTTGTTGCAGCTTCGACGTTCGGCTCATAGGTGAGATTGCCGACGAACAGCAGGCCGTCCGTGTGCGGTCGCGGCGTCTGCGCGACGGGCGGGCGCACGGCGTTCGGCATGGCCAAGACCTCGACGTCATAGCGCTGTGTCATCGATCGCGCCTCACTCTCCGATGCGGCGGTCACGGCCTGTGCCTCCCCGAGCCAGGTCCGGGCCAACCTCCCATAGGCATCAGCCTCGGCATCGTCACCGAGTTGACGCAGGACGTGCTCGGCGTCGTCGTCGAGATCCACGACCACGCGATCAGCGCGGAGCTCCCGCGCCAGCCAGAGTCCGAACGGGACGAGGTACTCGCGAAAGGTGACGACGACCCGGGCGTCGTCGACGCCGAGTTCGGCTGCGACCGCAGGAGCAAGGCTCGGTGGGACGAGGCGTGCTCGGTGCGGCAACGGCTGGGTCTGTTCGAGCCGGGTCCGGAGGGTGGGGTCGCCCAGTTGGGCCAGCGTGTGCTCCCGGGCGGTGCGAGCGTCGGTCGGGAGATCGACGACGACCGCCCGACGCGCCTTCGAGCGTGCCCAAGAGGACAGGGCGGCCGAGCCCGAGACCGGCGCCACCACGAGATCGACCGGGCCGGCCCCGGCCAGACACTCGAGCAACATGCCGGCACGCATCGCCAGGCCATTGCCCGTCGTCGCCGGCGCGAGCGGGACGACGAGGACGAGGCTCGCGGTCATGGGTGCTCGTCGGCGAGGAACGACTCGTCGTAGTTCTCGGCGTGGTGGGCCACGCCACCCCAGGAACTCGGGACCCGGCGGTGCTGGACCAACGAAGGGCGGTGGTAGTGGATCGGCGTCTTCTCCGCTGCGAGGCGGAAGATCTTGATGTCACCGAGGCCGGGCTGACGTCGCCATCCGTCCAGGATCCAGTTCAGCGTGGGCCGAGCCAGGAGCACTGCTTGGCTCCCGTACGGCAGCTCCGGGTGCACGACTCGCCACGTGTCGCCGTCCTCGTCGGGGTTCAGCGACCCGATGTCGGGGTCGTAGAGCGACGCGCACAGGTGGTCGCCCGGTCGGAGGTCGACGATGGGTCGCCAATGCTCGAGGTTGTGGCGCAGGTTGCGGTTGAACTCGAGATCGTCCTCGAGGAACAAGACGAGGTCGCCATGGTCTGTCTGTGCCGCACGCTCCAGTGCTTCGCGGGCCGTGTCGGTCGACCGTCGGCCCTTGTCGTCGGGCTGGCGAGCCTGGTCGAGGACGATGCGGACGTCGGCTCCCCAGTCGGTTCGGTGGAGAGCCTCGATGGTCATCGCCCTGACGTCGCGCCTGGAGGACACCGACCCCATGAACGCCACGATCTCGACCGGCCGCATCGAGCGGAACCTATCTGGGTGCCACGGATGGCAGGATCGTCGGCCCGTGGCCACCGTGACCTCTGCGCCGATTCCTCGGATTGCTCACTTCGTGTTCGGTCTCCGTGAGCAGGACGAGCCGTTCCACCTCGTGCACTACCTGGCGATCGCGTCGTGCGCGGCCGTCGTCGAACCGGCCGAGATCCACCTCCACTGTCACCACCTCCCGTATGGCTTCTACTGGGATCTCGTGCGGCCCATGGTGACGTTGCACCGCATCGAGCGGCCTGACCTCGCGGCCCACCAGTACGACGACGCGGTCGTGGCGCGGTACTCCTACGCCCACGAGGCCGACGTCGTACGGCTCGATGTGCTGGCGGAGCACGGCGGCCTGTACGCCGACATCGACACCGTCTTCGTCAACGCACCGCCCTCAGGCCTCTGGGACGAGGACTGCGTCATCGGACGCGAGAAGGACGTCGTCGACCCGCGCACGGGGATCGAGCGCTCGTCGCTCTCGAACGCCGTGGTGATGGCTCGGCCCGGCGCCTCGTACGTACGGGCATGGCGCGAGCGCATCGAGGAAGCATTCGACGGTTCGTGGTCGGCGCACAGCTGCCTTCTCGCCGACGACCTGGCGCATGAGGATCCGTCCCTCGTCCGAGTCGAGCCCGAGCGGACATTCCACCATTTCCCGCCGACACCTGGCGGTCTCCGACGTCTGCTGGTCGACTGCGAGGAGCCCCTCGATGGCGTCGTGTCGTTGCATCTCGCGGCGCACCTGTGGTGGGAGGAGCGCCGGGTCGACTTCGTGCCCGAGGTCCATGCCCGGGTGATCGACGAGGCCTGGATCCGTGAGGAGTCGTCCACCTACGCCGTCGCGGCGTCATCGTTCCTGCCCGACCACGGGCTGTTCTGACATGGTCGGCGAGGCCGGGGCAGCCGAGCTCCGCTACGTGGCCGAGGACGCGCCGACCGGCTACGGCGACGCAGCGGATCGCCTGGTGAACGCACTCCGGGGCGAGGGAACCCGTGTCGCGTACCGAGGATGGTCCAACACCCGAGGAGGTGCCGAGCCCGCCCTCGTACCGTTCTCCCGGGACGTCGCTCCGGACGAGGAGGCTGCGCCTGGCACGCCCACGGTGGTTCACCTCGTCCCCGAGTACTACCCGCTCGTCCATGAGGTGATCGCGGGGCTGGGGCCGTTCGTGGCACACACGGTCTGGGAGACCGACCGCGTGCCCGCGCACTGGCCCGACCTGATCAACCAGGCGGACCGTGTGGTCGTGCCCACCGAGTGGAATCGCGAGGTGTTCGCCTCCGGTGGGGTGACGATCCCGATCGACGTCGTGCCCCACGTCGCGTGCGACCCGGTCCCGGGAGACGAGGGTGCGTCCCTCGCCATCGACGATGACCTCTTCGTCGTCTATTCGATCGGTCGATGGGATCAGCGCAAGGCGATGTTCCACACCGTGCGCGCCTTCCTCGAGGCATTCGACGGCGACGACCCGGTGGTGCTCGTCGTGAAGTCGGGCCCACGCATCGAGATGCCCCCGATCGAGGCCTGGGGGACCTCGAATCCGATGGCGTGGACGACCGGCTGGCAGGTGGCCCACCTCGTCAGCCGCTACGCCAATCCGGCCCACATCCGACTCGAGGTCGGGACGTGGACCGACGAGCAGATCGCAGGGCTGCACACGAGAGGTGACTGCTACCTCAGCCTGCCCCGCGGCGAGGGATGGGGTATCGGCGCCTTCGATGCTGCGGCCTATGGCAACCCCGTGGTCGCGACCGGGTGGGGCGGTCTGTTGGAGTTCCTCGATCCGACCGTGGCGTCACTTGCTCGCTCGACGCTCGTACCGGTCGAGCACCACGCCTTCGCGTCCTACTCGCCGGATCAGCGGTGGGCCGAACCCGACGTCGACCACGCGGCGCAGCTCCTCCGATCGGTGTTCGATGACCGTGTGACAGCTCGCGAGCGCGCCGTCGAGTTCAGTGAACACGTGTTGCGTGAGTACGCGCCGTCGGCGGTGGCCGCCCAGTTCATGGGCGTCATCAGCGAGCTCAATGGCAAAGGTCACACGACAATGAGTTGACGAGTGTGCACTGAGATGTTTCAGTACACATATGTTCACTGAAAGCGCAGCCCGGCGGACCCTGCGTCGTGCCATCCGCGTTGTCGACTCGTTCGCAACCCCGCACGGGGTCGACCGCTACCTCGAACAGGTCGTCCCCACCTGGTCGTCGAGCGAGGTCCGGGGTCGGGTCACAGCGGTCGACCGCTCCGCCTCCGGGAGCACGATCCTGACCATCGAGCCCAACGGCAACTGGACGGGCTTCCGCGCCGGCCAGTACACGCAGTTGAGCATCGAGATCGACGGCGTCCGCCACACCCGCTGCTACTCGATGGCGACGGCCGCCGATGGCTCGAAGGCCTTCCAGCTCGGGATCAAGGCGCACCCCGAGGGGCTCGTCAGCCGACACCTCCTGGCCAACGCGGTCGAGGGCATGGTCGTCGGCCTCACCCCGGCCGCCGGCGAGTTCCATCTTCCCGACGTCCGCCCCGGTCGGCTCTTGCTGGTCAGCGGAGGCAGCGGCATCACCCCGGTGGTGGCCATGCTCCGCACGCTCTGCGCCGAAGGCCACACCGATCCGGTCACGTTCCTCCACTACGCCACGACGTCGAACGCGATGCTCTTCCGCAACGAGATCGCAGCCCTCGAACGAGCACATCAGAACGTCACCGTCGTCTCTGTCTTCGACGATGGTTCGGGCGACCTCACCGGGTTCCTCGACCAGACGCACCTCGATGCCGCCGACCCCCAGTGGCGTGACGCCGACGTCTTCGTGTGTGGACCGGCGCCGCTCATGGACAGCGTGCGTCGCCACTACGACGAGGCAGATGCCTCCGACCGCTTCCACCAGGAGGCGTTCACGCTCCCCATGTTCGTCGGCGAAGCCGATGCTGTCGGGGGGTCCGTTCGATTCGGTGTCAGCAATGTCACCGTCGAGAGCGACGGCCGCTCGCTGCTCGAACAGGCCGAGGACGCCGGCCTCACCCCGAACTCGGGTTGCCGTATGGGCATCTGCCACACGTGCACCCGTTCCCTGACGTGCGGCACCGTCCGCGACGCCGTCACCGGCGAACTGACCACCGGTACCCCTTCCCCAGACACCGGCGTCGAGATCCGGGTGTGCGTGAGCGTGCCCGTCGGCGACGTCGAGATCGACCTCTGATTCCAAGGAAACGAGACCTCATGACTGCCACCCTCACCCCCACGTCCACCGGCACCACCGCCGCTCGCTACGGACTGAGCGACGAGCAGCTCGATGCCTTCGGTGCCGAGCTCGACGCCATCCGCGACCGGATCATCGCCGACCGCGGCCAGGCCGACGTCGACTACATGCGCCGGATGATCAAGATCCAGCGCGGACTCGCCGCCAGCGGCCGGGCATCTCTCTTCCTCGGGTTTCTCCCACCGTTCTGGATCTACGGCGCCGGCGCACTCGGCATCGCCAAGATCCTCGACAACATGGAGATCGGCCACAACGTCATGCACGGTCAGTACGACTGGACCCGTGACCCGGCGCTGAGCTCGAGCGAGTTCGACTGGGACACGGTCTGCCCCGGCGACCAGTGGAAACACAGCCACAACTACCTCCACCACACCTTCACCAACGTCGTCGGCATGGACCGCGACATCGGCTACGGCATCCTGCGCATGAGCGAGGGCAAGCCGTGGCGCTGGTACGACGTGTTCAACCCGATCAAGGCCACCGGCCTGATGCTGGCGTTCGACCACGGCGTGATGCTCCACGACGTCGAGACCGAGAACATCCTCTCCGGCAAGAAGAGCTTCGCCCAGCAGTGGCCGATCCTCCGCGACGGCCTGAAGAAGACCGCCAAGCTCGACGGCAAGGACTACGTCCTCTGGCCGCTGCTCACCGGTCCGCTCTTCCTCTCCACGCTGGCCGCCAATGCGACGGCGAACCTCATGCGGAACCTGTGGTCGTTCTCGATCATCTTCTGCGGCCACTTCCCCGAGGGGACCCACGAATTCACGATGGACGAGTGTCGGATCGAGGAAGGCGACGAGTCGAAGGGCCACTGGTATTTCCGCCAGCTCCTCGGTTCCGCCAACATCAAGGGTGGGAAGCTCTTCCACATCCTCAGCGGCAACCTCAGCCACCAGATCGAACACCACCTCTTTCCCGACCTGCCGGCCAGTCGCTACCAGGAGGTCGCTCCCGAGGTCGAGGAGATCTGCAACCGTTACGGCCTGCCGTACAACTCGCGCGGGTTCACGGCGCAGCTCGGCTCGACATGGAAGAAGATCTGGAAGCTCGCCCTTCCGGGGAGCTGAAAACGACTCGGCGTCAGCCGGCCTCGGCGACGGCGGCGAGGCGCTCGAGCGTCTGCTCCATGCCCGTGCGGTTCCAGTCGGCATCGTGGTCGACGCCGGCCATGAGCTTGCCGGTCTTCTTGACGAACCAACCGCGCTCGTCGGTCCATGACTCCTCGACCACGCAACCGTCGGGTGCTGGCTCGATCCGGTACTCCCAGAGGGCCACGCCCAGCGGACCGCCCTTGACCCGGAAGCAGAACGACTTCCCGGGCTCGGCTTCGACGACCTCGCACGCAGTCGACCACGACTTCTTGCCCAGCTCGTTCTCGCCCTTGAATCGAGCGCCGACGGTGGGGCCGGTCGCGCCTTTCAGCCACACGCCCCGAGTCGTCTCCGGCGACCACTCGCCCATCCGGGTGACGTCGCTCACGAGCGCCCACACGGTGTCGGGATCAGCTGCAATCGGACGGGTGGCGGAAGCGTGGGACACGCCGAGAGCTTAAGCGCACGGGCCGAAATGTCCACGCCGATGGCGGGCCGCGTGGATGCCCCGGTGTCACAATCAGTGCACCGTGCGGAAGACCTGTCTCGTGCTGTTGCTGTTGTTCGCTTCCGCTGCGACGCCAGCGTCTGCTGCGCCGTCGGCGAGGTCTGCGAAGGCCGTCGCCGTGCCCGCACAGGTCGACTCGCTCGAGGTCGATGCGGTCACCACGTACCGCCTCGAACCCGAGGCCGGCGTGATCCGAGTCACCGTCGAGGCAACGCTGACCAACACGGCACCGCCTCGCCAGACCGGCAACCTCATCGAGACACCCTTCTACGATCTGTTCGGAACAGCGGCGATCGGGCCCGTCGTCGACGCCAGTGCCGACGTCGATGGGCGCAGCCTCTCGACCTCGATCGAATCCAGCGGCGACACCGTCGAGTTCATCGTGGTCGACCTCGCACCGAACCTGGTCTTCGGCGCGCCCCAGACCGTCAGCATCCGGTACGACATCCCGGCCAAGCCGGCTCGGTCCGACTTCGCCACTCGGATCAACGACGCCTTCGCGTCCTGGTACGCGGTCGGCACGGGCAGCAGTGGCGCCGCCGACATCGTGGTCGACGTCCCCGAACGGTTCGAGGTCGAGTTCACCGATCTCGTCACCCCAACACCGGTCGTCAGCGATGGTCGGGCCGTCCACCGCCTGGACGACCTGGACGACAGCCAGTCGTTCTTCGGTGTGTCTGTCCGTGACGACGAGTCCCTGGTGAAGCGGCCGACCAAGGTGGACGACGACGAGTTCGAGATCCAGGCGTGGCCGGGCGACGAGGCGTGGGCCGCCTTCGCGGTCGATGCGGTCGATCGGGGCGTCCCCGTGCTGGCAGCACGAACGGGAGTCGACCTCGAGGGGGCTCGGAGCATCGCCATCGCCGAGACGGCGACGCCCTATCTGTACGGGTACGCCGGGTGGTTCCTGCCCGAGGAGGACCGGATCGAGATCGGCGACGAACTCGACCTCCAGGTGATGCTGCACGAGCTGTCGCATCTGTGGTTCAACGGCGACCTCTTCGACAGTCGTTGGATCAACGAGGGCCT
>JBBSLH010000037.1:0-17948 GCA_038255425.1 Acidimicrobiales bacterium | reverse complement strand
TGTTGTTCTGTGACCACGGATCTCGCCACCGAACTACAGGAGTTGCTCGCCGTCGACACGGCGTCGCTGTCCTTGCCGGAGCGCACCGTGCACATGGCGAAGCTCGAGCGGGCAGGGTCCCGGTTCGATGCACATCGGCTCCGTGCACTGGCCGAGTTCGAAGCGTCGACGGCGTTTCAGATCGACGCCGCTCGGACGCCGGCCGACTGGCTCGCAACCCAGACGGGAACGCATCGTCGGATCGCTCGCAGCCGGGTCAACCTCTCCCGCCATCTCCGGTCGATGCCGTACACGACGGCGGCGTTCACCGACGGGGCCATCACCGAAGCGCACGCACGGGTGCTCGCCCGTTGCGTCGCCAACCCGCGAGCGGCCGACGACTTCGCCGAGGACGAGGCGTACCTCGTCGGGCTCGCCCGGCAGATGCCGGCCGATGAGCTGGAACAAGAGATCCGTCAGTGGCTCGAGCTCCACGACCCGGACGGATCGGCGCCGTCCGATCCGCAGGACGACGTGGTCCACGCCAGCCGGGTGGGCGATCGGGTCAAGATCGACGCCGACCTCGGTCTCGAGACCGGCCTTCCGGTGTTGGCAGCGTTGAACGAGCGGAACGATCAACTGTTCCTCCGGGACCAGAAGGTGAGTGAGGCCAACCCGCTCGACGGACTGGCGACTCGCACACCGGGCAACCGGCGGGCCGAGGCCCTCGTCGAGCTGATCCTCGATGGTGCGGGCGCAGAGGCGAACCCGCGCCGGCGCGATCCGCTGTTCAACGTCTTCGTCGACCCCGAGACCTTCGCCAACGGCGAGGAGGTCGTCGACCGTCGCGGTCGTCCGGTCGGCAAGCGTCAGCTCGCCGACGGCACCGTCATCCCGCTGCCCGTCCTGCTCAACTGGCGGTGCGAGGCGCAGGTCTCACGGGCGTGGCTCGATTCGCACGGCTCGATGCTCTCCTACGGCCGAGACGAGCGCTACGCCAACCGAGAACTCCGCCGGGCGCTCGTCGTCCGCGACCGCGGCTGCGGGGTCCCGGGCTGCGATCGCCGGCCCGAGCACTGCGATGCCCACCACGTCATCTACTGGGAGAAGTGGGGCCCGACCGACGTCGAGAACATGGTCATGCTGTGTCGACACCACCATCGGGCCGTGCATGCAAAACGACTGTCGATCCAGATGATCGACGGGGTCCCCGTGTTCTTCGACGCCATCGGCGCACGGATCTTCGAGTCGAGGCATCGACCACCGGATGTGCGCGCCGCGTAGGACGCGGCGACGACGCTTCTCACCGACCCGCCGGTCGACCCCGCCTCCTGGCGGGGGCTTCGTCGCGTGTTGGTACCGTTCGCGGGGCCATGACACTGATGACCCGTCGTCGCCGGCTGTCCATCGTCGGGATGGTGTTCCTCGCCGTCGTGCCCGCCGCCGCGTTGCTGATCGGGCTGCTGGTGGGCGGGCGCGAACGGATCGTCGCCTACTTCGAGGTCGCCACCGTCTCGGCCGACGGGTCGGCGCGGGTCGACGAGGTCATCGACTACGACTTCGGTGCCGGGTCGGAGCGTCACGGGATCATCCGGATCGTGCCCGGCCTGTCGTACCCGTCGGACGTGTCGGTCTCGTCACCCGACGCGCCCGCACAGGTCGAGCGCACCAACGGCCGGCTCCGCATCGGCGACCCGAACGTCACGATCTCCGGTGCCCACCGCTATCTCATCGGCTACGACATCGACACGCTCGTCGTGGGTGACGAGCTGGCGTGGAACGCCGTGGGCGACGAGTGGGAGGTCGCCGTCGAACACGTCGAGGCCCACGTCCTCAGCGAGCGCTCACTCAGCGACGTCTCCTGCGACAAGGGTTCCTTCGGCGACGTCGGTGGATGCGAAGCCGTCGAGGTCGAGCCGGGACACCTCGTGGTTCGCACCGGACGGGTGAGCAGCGGCGAAGCCGTGACCGTGCGGGCGCGTCTCGGCGAGCCACTCTCGTCGCTGGCGTCGGCCCCTTCCGTGCCGCCCGCCGCCGGAGACACCGGCGCGCCGCTCGCCATGCCGGTGCTGTTCGGCTTCCTCGCAGCCGTCGCGGCGGCGATGGTCACCGGGCGCGTCCTGCGATTCGCCGGGCGTGAATACGCGCCGGCGGCGCTCGTTGACGAGGGCACCGGCATCGTGCCCGTGCCGCCGGGAACGGTCCGCGTCGACGCTGATCGTCTGCTCGACGACGCGTCGCCTCGCGTGAGCCCACCGCGCCGGCTCACCGCAGCGCAGGGCGGTGTGTTGGCAGCCGAGAAGACGAAGAAGACGCACCAAGCGGCGTGGCTCCTCGACCAGGCGCAGCACGGTGCCATTGCGCTGGAGGGCGACCCGAAGACGCCGACGATGCGGTGGATCGGTGGTAACGGCGCGGCCGACAACTCGGTGCTGTTGACCATGTTCGACTCCCGTCCCACGGTCGAGCTCGGCACCTACGACTCGTCGTTCGCGTCCGGTTGGACGATGATCGCAGCTGAACTCGATGCATGGCAGGACTCCAGTGGGCTGTGGTCCGCCGCGGCAGACCGACGTCGGCGCACCGCGATCGGACTCGGCGTCCTCACCCTCGTCGTCGGGTTGGTCGCGCTGGCGTTCGTCGCGTACCGCTGGTCGCTCGCGTCGCCGTCGGTCGCACAACTCGCCGTCCTGACGATCCCCGCCGGCATCGGGATCGGACTGGTGACCAAGGCCTGGGAACTGCGCGTCCGCACGCCCACCGGCTCGGCGCTCTACGCCGAGGTCGAATCGTTCCGTCGCTTCCTCGGGTCTGCCGGCGTGGCCGACGTCGAACGCGTCGACGCGGCCGGCGACCTCCACGACTATCTCGCGTGGGCGGTGGCGCTGGGCGAGACGGCGGCATGGACCAAGGCACTCGAGGCATCGTCGATCTCGACGTCGTCGGGGTACGACCCGAGCTACTGGCTCATCGCGCACAACCTCCACAGCTCCACGTCGTCTGCCGCGACCTCCCCGTCGTCGAGCGGTGGCGGTGGGGGCGCCGGGGGCGGGGGTGGCGGCGGAGGCGGCGGATCCTGGTGACGGCGACGGCACGTTCCGTGCGGGCGTGACCATGGCCACAACATTGCTGATTGCTGAACCACCCGAACAGGCGTAGACCAACACCTTGACGGTCCGATCGGTCCGTCGAAGGGCGTACGGACGCCGGGCGGCGTGCCGGAACAGAGTGGGGTACCGATGCGTCAGAAGCGTTCGGTCCGAAAGTCCGCGGTGGTCATCGCGATGGCGATCACGATCGCCACGTACGGGTTGCCTGCGGCGGTGGTCGGCGCCGCGGTACAGCCCGACGACGTGACGCAACTGCGCGCGTCCGCGAGCGCATGGGGCGCGTGGCTGGGCATGCTCGAGGGCGTCGGCCCGATGGGGCAGCCGTTGCCACTCGTCGACGTCACCCCGGGGTCGGCATTCGACCTGGCAGCGGCGCTCGACGCTGCCGTGGTGACGCCCTTGTCCGACGGGACCGTGGTCATGGAGGACGTCGGCGCGATGGCCACCTTCCTCAACGACTCGAGTCGCGACGACGTCGTCGTCGGCGACACCCATGTCGATCTCGGAGCGACCAACGTCGTCACCAGCGGCGCTGAGATCGGTCTCACGATGACGGTCGACGTCACCCGGTCCGTCGACGCATCGATTGCGCTCACCGACCCCGACGCATCGACCGTCGGCCCCATGACGCTGAGCACGCCGCCACCCGGTGCGCCGTTGTCGCTCCGCTTCTCGGGCGAGGCGACACTGCGCGTGGGGGCTGCACCGCTCGGTGCTGGACCGGCGTGGATCGTCGCGACCGGGCCCAACGCACCCTCGGTCGATCTCGACGCACACCTGGGAGCGACCGGTACGTACACGTTCCCGTCCGGTGCAGCCGGGGCGATCGGTGTCGGTGATGTCACCATCGCCAACGGCTCGACGATCACGCTCGACGCAGCCTGGGCCGGCACCCTCGACGACCCCGACGGCAACGGCCGGCTGGCGTTCTTCGAGGCCGCATCCGACCCCTCACTGCCGGCAACTCCGGGTGAGCTCACCACCGACCCCGACCAACTGGTCGACTGGGATCGCACGGGTACGGCCGCAGCCAACGCCGTGATCAACAGCCAGATCGTCACCCTCACCGGACCGGTGTCGCTGGCCGTGCCGACGACGGATCTCGGGCCCGAAGCAGCCGCGCCGGTCACCCAGATGACCGGCGCGGTCGGGGACATCGAAGAGCTGGCCAACTTCGCCCGCATCCTGCCGTTCGATCTCCTCAACGGCCTCACCCAGTACGCGACGCTTCTCCGCGGGGCGCAGAAGAGCCCCAACAGTGACTTCGAGTTGCCCTTGGTCGGCGGGCGCAGTTCCGACCTGCTCGACCTGGCGCGTGACCTCTCGGCGTTCATCGACAGCCGCATCTCGGCCCTTCCGAGCGGCAGTGGCGGAAGCCCGGCCGACCCGTCCAACCCTGGTGGCGTCATCCCGTTCGCTCTCGACTTCTCGACCGTCGGTGGGCTCCTGGCCAAGCTCGACGTCGAGTCCTGGTACACGGGCGACACCACGGTCGATCAACTCGCCTACGACGAGGCCACCGACGAGCTGACCATCGACATCGCCGGCGCGCGGTCGCTCCCTGGATCCTTCGGCGACCTGCTCGTCGCCAGCGATGTGGGACCGGTGCCGGTGCCGCCGGAGAGTCCGATCCTGCACACCGACTTCGGCAGCGAACTCCAAGCCGAGACCGGCATGCGCAGCGTGCAACACGACGGTACCGACCCGCTCCGCCAGGTCAAGACCTCGTACCAGTTCGCCATGCCGATGGTCATCGAACTGGGCGCACCGTGCACCGTCGGCGCGTGCGCCGATGACGATCCCGAGACGTCGGGCGTCGTCGAGTTCGAGGACCCGATGCCGTTCGAGCGGTTCTCCGTCGACACCGGCGCAGCGGCGACTCCTGAAGCGTCACTCATCACGGTGGGCACCGCGCCCCTCGCAGGCAACGGTCAGATCGGGTTCGTGCCGGTGCGCCTCGGTCCGGACTCGACGTACACCTTCGGGCAGGACGGCGCGAACCCCACCACGACCATCGACCTCGACACCGTTGCTGCGGGGCTGGGCCGAGTGGCGCGGATCGGCGTGGTCCTGAAGGCGATCGCGGCACAGACCGCCGATCCGGTCAAGCCAGCGACCAAGAAGGGCAAGACCGACGCCACGCTGAAGGTCATCGCGCACGGTGCAGACCCGCTGCAGCCGATGACCGCCACCCCGGCCACCATCACCATCGCGACGACGAGCCTCGTGCCGCCGTATGGAGCCGGCGTGGGCCTCGACGCGACAGCCGAGATGTTGAAGCGACTCGACTTCGACACGAGCCAGCCGTCGGCGCTCCTGGGTCGGTTCCTCGACACTGCCGACGGTGTCGCCGACGTGGTGTCGGCGCTCCCGGGTGGTGACCCGCTCGTCTCAACCGACATTCCGTTCGTCGGTACCAGTGCCAAGGACCTCCTGGCCGAACTCGTCGATCTCGGTGCGGGCTTCGACGCCGTTCGGACAGGTCCGTCGCCGGTGACGCTCGCCAACCTCGAGACCGCCCTCGAGGCTGCTCTCGGCCTCAGTCCGACAGGGCTCCGCTGGGAGCTGCGAGACGTCACCGGCGACGCAGCTGCCGATTTGATCGCCGTCTTCGACGTCAGCGAGGACGCCACGGTCGATCTCCCGCTCCGTGTCGGCCTCGGAGCGCTGGGTGAGTTGACGGCGAGTGGCGCCCAGGCCACGACGACCGCAGATCTCGATCTGGGCATCGTGATTCCCCTCGACGGCACGATCCCGGCCGGTGGGCCGAAGGTCCTCAAGGGCGGTGGCTTCACCGTCACCGCTGCGGTCGACGACGGCGCCGGAGGCCCCGACACCGACCTGCAGGTCCAAGGCAACCTCGGGCCCTTCTCGGTCCGCCTCGGCGACAGCACGAATCCAACCGGGCGTGTGCACTTCGGTGCACAGTTCGACGTGCTGCGCCCGACCCCCGATCTGAACGCGTCGGAGTCGGTGACCGACTTCGTCTCCAACCTCGCGGTGAACCTCGGCGGCATCGGCGGGCAGCCCTTCGAATGCGCCCCGCCCGACCCCAACGCTGCGGCCGACCCGCCGCCCGCGCCAGCGGTCGTGACCGGCAGCCTCGGTTGCGTCAACCTGCCCCTCTTCCTCAACAACGCGCTGTTGTCGGGCAACGCCGCCAACGCCCCCGATCCCGCCGACTACCTCGGCATCTCGGTCAACGGGCTGACGCCGGGGGACATCACGGTCACCCCGCCGTCAGGCCTCCAGTCGACCCTCGACAGACTCGCGCTCAACTTCGACTCGCTCGACGACGGATTCGCCTCGATCCTGAAGATCCTGGACCTGGCGGTGAAGGCCTCGACCTTCGGGTCGTCACTGCCGCTCATCGGCGACGACCTCGCCGCCGGCGCCGAGATGCTGGCGAAGATGAAGGCGTTCCTCGAGAACCCGTTCTCGTTCATCACCACCGACCCGGCCGGTCTGACCGTCGACCAGTTCCTCGTCGGGGCATCCAGCGCCCGCCAGGAGCTGGCCGCGGCGCTCGGCCCGGGTGGACTCAACATCCTCCGCGACGCCGACTACGCCGCACCGATCGCCGGGCACGCGGCGCACTACGACGCGGCCGACACCGACGTCGACTACATGGACATCCGCGTGGTGCCCATGTGTGGAGCGTCGGTCTGCGCGCTCGGCGAGTCGATGATCAACGTCAGCTCGGTCACCTTCGAGATGGACCTCGGCCAGGGCGCCCGCAACCCTGTCGCCGGGGCGTGCGCTGGAACGACATGCCCGGGCACGAAGGAGATCCCGCTCGACCTCGGTCTGAAGGGACTGCCGCTCGGACTCGACGCCAGCCTCGTGGCCAGCGCCGGGTGGACCATCGAACTCGGCTTCGGCGTGAGTCGGACCGACGGGTTCTTCCTGCTCGACAACCCGACGCCCGGAACCGGCACGCCCGACGTCGCTGGCGGGGCCGACGCCAACAACGACGAGCTCCGGGTCGGCGCCAGCATCGAACTGAAGCAGGGAGCGGGAACCGATCCCGAGGCCACCGGCATCATCGGCTTCATCGAGGTCACCGCCGAGGACCAGCCCACGGGCGACACCAACATCAGCCACGCGGGCATCCTCGCCAAGATGGGTATCGGCGCCCCTGGTGCCGCTTGCACGACCGAACCCGGCGTCGACACGCCCAACTGCACCAATCGCATCACCCTCGGCTCGCTCGTCAACGGGGGCGTGCTCTCGGTCGTCGACACGCCGGAGATCACGGCCGAGGTCGATGTCGACCTCGAACTGACCACGGGGCTCGACACGCCGGCGAACAGCCCGGTGGCGAGCCTCCTGCCGACGTTGAAGGCCGACTTCGGGTTCGAGTGGTCGTTCTCCAGCGCCGACATCGGCGCCTTCGGCCCGCCGTCGGTGACCTTCGGAAATCTGCGGATCGACGTCAAGGCGCTGTTCGACAACGCGCTCGGCAAGCTGCTCTCCCAGATCGACGACGCGGTCGAGCCGCTCGATCCGGTGCGTGAGGTGGCGTTCGCGCCGATTCCCGTGATCTCCGATCTGTCGCGCCTCTTCGGTGGTGGCGACGTGACGATGGTCGACCTCGCGGGTCTGTACGGCGGTGTCGACCTCGGCCTGCTCGAGGACATCAACCGGGTCCTCGACTACATCAAGCTGATCGCCACCATCGCGGACTCGGGCGAGATCCCGCTCGGGGGCTTCACCGTCGACCCGGCGAAGGCGACGGGCGCGGCGCCGCCGACGCCCGACCAGGTCGCGTCGCTCATCACGGCGCCGACGCTGTCGCCGGAGGCCGGTGATGGCGACATCATGGGCGACCTCAAGTCCAAGATGGCCGCAAGCGGTGGCGCGACCGCGAACGCCGCCGACAAGCTCGGCGACCTGAGCTCGGGCGCGAACAACGAGGACGACTTCCGGTTCGAACTGTTCGAGAACCCGAGCTGTGTGTTCGGGCTCCTGCTCGGCAACGACTGCTCGATCTTTGAGTGGACGCCCGACATCTTGAGCATCGACTTCGAGTACGAGGCCAGCTTCGGACCGTTCTTCGGCGTGCTCTACGTGACCCTCGGCGGTTCGCTCTCGGCGCAGGCCAACCTCGGCGTCGGCTTCTCGACCCGAGGCATCCGCCTCCTCGGCGAGGACCTGATCTCGGGCACCGGGACCACCTTCGGTGGCGTCACCGAGCGGTTCTTCCAGAGCATCTACCTGACCGACCTCGACCCGAGCGGCACCGACATCAACGAGATCGAACTGTCAGCCGAGATCACCGCCGGAGGCAAGGTGAGCGTCGTCATCGCCGAGGCCGGCGTGCGAGGCGGGCTGCGGGCAACCGTGACGATGAACTGGCACGACGGCCCGACACCACCGGCACAAGTGGGCGAGCTGGACGGAAAGCTCTACATCGACGAAGTGCTGGCGAAGATCGAGACGCCGTTGTGTCTGATGGATCTCAGTGGACGACTGGAGGCGTTCCTCGAGGTCTACGCGTCGCTCGGGGTCTGCCCGTTCTGCGTGGAGAAGAGTTTCGAACTGGCCAAGATCGTGCTCTTGGAGTTCTCGTCGGAGTGTGACGGCATCCCGCCGAACCTCGCCGATCGCATCGGTGACGAGGTGACCCTCAACGTCGGTTCGCGGGCGCACCTGCGCCACATCGCCGAGAGCGAGAAGAACGAATCGTTCGTCGTCCGCCAGTTGTCCGGTCCGAACGGCGCCGGCGACTACGAGTTCTCGATCAACGCGTTCGGCATACAGGAGATCGAATGGGGGAAGTCGATCCGAGTCCTCGACGCGAAGGACGGCGACGACTCGTTCACGTTCCAGGGGGTCAAGCAGGGGGCGAAGGAGGGCGACGCGGTCAACGCCGGCACCGCGGACGACAACGCACCGGCACCGTTCACCCAACCGGTCCGTATCAACACCATGGGCTCCGGCAACGACACCGCCAAGACCGGCGACGGGCCCGACGAGGTCCATGGTGGTGACAACGACGACTCGATCCTGCTCGGCGCCGGTGCCGACTTCGCCTACGGCGATGGCGGCAACGACACGATCTTCGGCGACGACGGTGTCGACACGCTGTACGGCGGGACCGGTGACGACAGCATCGACGGCGGCGTCGAGGGCGACCACATCTTCGGTGAGGACGGCCACGATCTGCTGAACGGCGGATCGGACACCACCGGCAAGGTCATCAAGGTCGACGGCGCCGACGACATCCACGGCGGCAACGGCAACGACACCATCGACGGTGGCTCGGGCAACGACATGCTCTACGGCGAGGCCCTCATGAGCGACGACGGCGACGGTGGGGCCGACACCGACCCCAACAGTGCGACCGACGCCGGCGCCGATCGCATCACCGGAGGCAACGGTGTCGACACCGTCTATGGCGGTGGGGGCAACGACCTCATCGTCGGTGGCTTCGGCGAGCCCGCGCAGGGGAATGACGCGTCCGGCGACCACCTCCACGGCAACGGTGGCGCCGACGAGATCTACGGCCGCGCCGGCAACGACGACATCTGGGGCGGCAGCGGCCCGGACAAGCTCTACGGCGAGGACGGCGCCGACGACGTCCACGGCCAGAACGGCCACGACCCCGACGTGCGTGGCGGGCCTGGGGTCGACAAGGTCTACGGCGGCGGCGGCAACGACTTCGTCTACGGCGATGCTGGCGACGACGATCTCTTTGGCGACGGGGACGGCGCGACCGATGGTGGTGCCGGCGAGGTGAGCATCGGGCTCGACGCCATCGACGGTGGTGCTGGTGAAGATGTCGCCGTCGGCGACAACGGGACCATCAGCTCGTCGCGCGTTGCGACACCGAGCGAGACGGTCGGTGTGGCCGACACGATCCGCGGGGGCGACGGCAACGACAAGCTGTACGGCGAGGGCGGTGTCGACACCATCTACGGCGGACGCGGCAACGATCTGATCCACGGCAACGGTGGCAACGACATCGCGTACGGCGAGAACGACGCCGACGAGATCTGGGGCGACGCCGACGACGACACCCTCGACGGTGGCGCCGACGGCGACCTCATCTTCGGCAACGCAGGCACGGACCTCGTGTACGGGCAGGCCGGCAACGACGACATCCTCGGCGGCTCGAACGCCGGCGGATCGTCCGACATCGGGGACCTCCTGTATGGCAATGCAGGCGAGGACCGCATCTACGGCGACAACGACACGATCGCTGGCGCCGGCGCGGCTCGCGCCATCACCGTGCTGCACGCACAGGCGGTCGGTCAGTTCGGCAACGACCGGATCGACGGCGGTGCTGGCCAGGACGAGGGGCACGGCCAGGACGGTGACGATCATCTCTACGGCGGCACCGAGCACGACCAGCTCTATGGCGAACTGGGGGCGGACTACCTCGCTGGCCAAGACGGTCCCGACGTCCTCTTCGGCGACAAGGGCACGACCGGACTGACGCCACGACAGGTCTCGGTGCCCAGCAGCGGCTGGGTCGCAGGCACCCCGAAGGGTTCGCCGGCGTGGTCGGCGGGCTTCGGCGCGCTGCTCGTGGACGAGGCGCTCGGCGGCATCGACGTGATCGAGGGTGGAGCCGGTGACGACCACGGCTTCGGTGGCGTGGCCGACGACATCCTGCGGGGCGGTGCCAACGACGACCATCTCGAGGGGAACGCCGGCAAGGACGAGATCTACGGACACAGCAAGGACAGCGGGGCGCTCGACGGTCAAGACGACCTCATCGGCGGCTCGTCGACGGTCAGTCCGTCGGCTGATCCGCCGGGTGGCCCGAACACCGCCGGCTCGTCCGACACCGGCGAGACGGACGTCCAAGGCAACGGTGCCGAAGACGTCATCACCGGCGACAACGCCGAACAGACCAGAATCGCCAACCCCGGTGGCACCGCGTGGCTGGTCGATCCCGTCACCAACGGCCACCTGCGCACCGTCGTGCTCTTCGACACCGAGGAGACCGGCGCAGGCCTTGCTGCGGTCAGCGGCGACGACCTCCTGTCCGGCAACGAGGGTCGAGACCGGATCTACGGCGAGGGCGGCAACGACCTGGCCAAGGGCAACGACGGTCAAGACCTGATCGAGGGCAACCAGGGGAGTGACTGGCTCGAGGGCAACAACGACGCCGACGACATCATCGGTGGCTCGTCGGTCGCCGGCCAACCCGACGCTGGCGACCAGATCCACGGTGGTGCTGGACCGGATGTCCTGCTCGGCGACAACGCCTGCGTCGTCCGTGAAGTCGCCGGCGTCACGTTCGCCCCGTCGTCGTGTGCGGGCGGCGGTTCTGGAGCGTTCATCTACGTGACCTACCAACTGGGCATCCAGCCGAAGCGCGGCATCCTGCTGCGTGATCTCGCATCGCTGAACACCGCAGCCTCAGGGGCCGACGTGATCTCCGGCGGCGAGGGCGTCGATGTCGAGTTCGGCCAGGATGCGAACGACAAGGTCCAGGGCGGTCCGAACGACGACTACCAGCAGGGCAACGGCGGCGCCGACATCCTCGTGGGCGACGGGTTCCCCGACCAGATCGCTGGCCTCGTGCCGGCCAGCGCCTCGCTCGTCGGCAAGCAGAGTGCCGAGCCGCAGCTGTCCGGTGTGGTCGCCGGCGACGGATCCGACGACGGCCAGGACGACCAGATCGGTGGTTCCAACATCGTCGGACACCGTGACCTGGGCGACACCATCTACGGCGACGGCGAGGCTGACTTCCAGCTCGGCGACAACGGGCAGCTGACCCGCACCATCGTCGGGTCGGCCTACGCCGTCTACTCAGAGCGCTATCCCGGTGAGGCCGCTCCGGCCAACGCCGTCGTCAAGCGCGCTGCCGACCGCTACGACGTCGGCGGCCCGGCCACCGCGTTCGGTGCCGACACCCTCTACGGCGGCGACGGGATCGATCCCAAGCTGTCGGTCGGCGCCAACGATGGCGACGACAGCCAGTGGGGCCAGGACGGCAACGACACGTTGTACGGCGAGGACGACAACGACGACCAGTACGGCGAGCTCGGCAACGACTTCCTGTGGGGCGGTGGTGGCGAGGACGCCATGATCGGCGACCGCGGCGGCATCGAGACCCGCTACGTCGACGGCAGCGGCGCCGATCCGGATCCTGCCCAGGGAAGCTTCGACGTCGGGAGCCCGCCTGGCATCGCCTGGTCCGCATGGGCTGCGCACAAGCTCGACCGACGGGTGAGCCTCACCCACGAGCGGTACACGGGAGTGGCGTTGGCGTCGCCTGGTCTGACAATGGGTGGCGTGGACCAGATGCACGGTGGTCCGGGGCATGACTCGATGCACGGTGCATTCGGCGACGACCTCATGAACGGCGACTCCGGCGGCGACTACCTCTTCGGTGCCGACGGCGCCGACGTCATGTGGGGCGGCCGCGGCAAGCCCGGGATCGACGGGCAGCCGACCCGGGACGATCCCGGTGCCAACAACCAGTGGGTCGACATCATGTTCGGCGGCTACGGCAGCTCGGACAGGGAGGTCGGGGCCGACATCATGGACTTCCAGCCCCGCCCCGGCACCGATCCGGCCGCGTGGTTGTCGATGACCGAGGACTACGAGAACCCTGCCACCAACCGGCGCCAGCACCACCACGGCACCGACTGGATGTACGGCGGCTGGAACCGTGACGTGATGCAGGGCGACGTGACCGCCAACGGCCCCAACGACGGCGACAAGCTGCTCGACTGGACCGGGGCCTACAACCTCTACACCCACTGCAACGCTGCGTACGGCGGATGGAACGACGTCCGCAATCCGTATCCGGCCCACATCGCAGCGCTCGAGCAGCTGGCCTGGTCCCTGGGCGTCGGCACGTCGTTGGCCAACGTCCAGAACCCGACCACCAGCGGTGGACGAGAACTGGCGATGGTCTACACCGGCAAGGACACCGGCAAGAACAGCGGCAAGGCATTCAGCGCCACGCCCGGCCACTTCCAGGACTTCATCTGCACGTCCGACTAGGCGTTCCTGTCACTGGGCACCGGTAGCGTCGTCTACGACTTCTCCCGTCATGCATCGACTGGGAGAAGCGCGTGTTCGATCGCATCCTCGCCCTGGCCTGGACGCAACACGGGGCGTTCAGTGTCGCTCAGGCCCTCGCTCGGGGAGCGAGTCGATCATCGATCGATCGTCATCACGCTCGTGGTCACATCGGTCGTCGCCACATGGGTGTGTATGTCATTGCAGGTTCTCCGGACACGGCACGGCAGCGGGTGATGGTCGACGTGCTCGCTGCTGGCGATGGCGCCCTCGCAACTGGTGAGTCCGCACTCGCGGTGTGGTGCGATGAGATCCACTTTCCTGACCGGTCAGCGATCGCCGCCCCGGTCGGTTGCGGCCGTCGAGTGCGTGGCGCCCGCATCATCCGCAGTTCGGATCTCGACCTCGCGAAGGTCGGCGTCGTCGATGGGATCCCCGTCGTCGGCGTCGCTCGAGCGCTCCTCGACGCGTCGATCGATCGGTCAGCCGATGCTGTCGTCGCCCTCACCAATGCCTGTCAGCGGGAGCGCCCTGTCGCCATCGGGGCGCTGATCGAATGCCTCCACCTGCATGAGCGTCCTGGACGACCGGGGATCACGACGTTTCGCGCGGCGATCCGAGCGCTCACCGAAGAGGTTCCCGACTCGGAGTTCGAGCGACTCGTGCTTCGCGACCTCGCCGCAGTCGTTGTCGAGCCACCGCGACTGCATCACCTCGTCCGCCTGCCCGACGAGAAACCGATCGAACTCGACCTCGACTGGCCGGGGCTGCACCTCGACGTGGAACTCGACGGACGAGACCACACGACGAGGATGAAGACCGCTCGGCGCGACCGACAGCGGGATCGATTGCTCCAGGCGGCGGGCTACATCGTCGCTCGCTACGTGTGGGAGGACTATCTCAGTGCCCGCGACGCGATGTTGGCCGAGATCGCTGATTTCGTCGCTCTACGGAACTCTGCGCGTGGCATGGCCCGCTGATGGGCCAAACCACGCGGAGAACGTCCAGCGGCCGGTCAGGCGTTGGCGCCGCCGCCCCGCTTGCGGATGATGTTGAGGGCGGAGCCGGCCTGGAACCAGTCGATCTGTTCGGGCGAGAGGGTCTGGGTACAGGAGATCTCGTCGACAGTGCCGTCGGGCTGGTTCAGGCGAACTGTGACCGGCTTGTCGGGTGCGAGGCCGGCGAGACCGACGATGTCGACGGTGGTTGCTTCGCCGATCTTGTCGTAGTCGGCCGGGTCGGCGAACGTGAGCGCCAGGACGCCCTGCTTCTTCAGGTTGGTCTCGGCGATGCGAGCGAACGACCGGGCGAACACGGCGGCGCAGTTGCGGAACCGGGGCTCCATGGCGGCGTGCTCGCGGGACGAACCTTCGCCGTAGTTCTCGTCGCCGACGGCGACCCACAACTGTCCGGCCTCGTGGAGCGACTTCATGACCTCGGGGTACGACTTGACCTCGCCGTCGACGGGATCCTTGCCCGAACCGGCCTCGCCGGTGAACGCGTTGACGGCGCCGAGGTAGAGGTTGCCGGAGATGTTCTCGAGGTGGCCGCGGTACTTGAGCCACGGGCCGGCCATCGAGATGTGGTCGGTCGTGCATTTGCCCTGGGCCTTCACGGCGACGGGTAGACCGGTGAAGTCCTCGCCGCTCCACGGTGCGAACGGCGTGAGCAGCTGGATGCGGTCGGACGTCGGCGAGACGACCACCTCGACGTCGGTGCCGTCCTCGGGCGGCTGGATGAACGTGTTCTCACCGGAGTCGAATCCCTCCGGCGGCAGATCGATGCCGACGGGCTCGTCGAGACGGACCTCCTCGCCCTCGTCGTTGGTGAGGGTGTCGGTGCGGGGGTCGAAGTCGAGTCGACCGGCGAGCGCCATGGCGATGACCGTGTCGGGCGACGTCACGAAGCTGAGCGTGTTGGCCGAGCCGTCGTTCCGCTTGGGGAAGTTGCGGTTGTACGAGTTGACGATGGTGTTGACCTCGTCGAGGTCCTGGTCGGGGCGGGCCCACTGGCCGATGCACGGGCCGCAGGCGTTGGCGAGCACTTCGCCGCCGATGGCCTCGAGATCGTCGAGCAGTCCGTCACGCTCGATGGTGGCGCGCACCTGCTCGGAACCGGGTGTGATCAGGAGGCGGGTCTTCGCGCGGAGTCCTTTCGCGGATGCCTGGCGGGCGATGGACGCGGCACGGGTGATGTCCTCGTACGACGAGTTGGTGCACGAACCGATGAGGGCGGCGCTGATCTCGAGCGGCCAGCCCTCCTTCTCGGCCGTGGCGCCGACCTCGGCCACGGTGTGGGCGCGGTCGGGGGAGTGGGGGCCGTTGATCATCGGGGCGAGGGTCGAGAGGTCGATCTCGATGACCTCGTCGAAGAAGTCGCCGGGGTTGGCCATGACCTCGGGATCGGCACGCAGGTCGCCCGACACCGCGTTGGCGGCGTCGGCGATGGCCTCACGGCCGGTCGACTTCAGGTAGGCGGCCATGTTCTCGTCGAACTGGAACAGCGACGTGGTGGCACCGATCTCGGCACCCATGTTGCAGATGGTGCCCTTGCCGGTGGCGGTGATCGAGTCGGCACCTTCACCGAAGTACTCGACGATTGCGCCGGTGCCGCCCTTGACGGTGAGGATCTCGGCGACCTTGAGGATGACGTCCTTGGCGGAGGTCCAACCCGAGAGCGTGCCGGTGAGGTGGACGCCGATCAGCTTCGGCCAGCGGACGTTGAACGGGAAGCCGGTCATCACGTCGACCGCATCTGCTCCACCGACACCGATGGCGACCATGCCCAGGCCGCCGGCGTTGGGGGTGTGGCTGTCGGTGCCGATCATCATGCCGCCGGGGAACGCGTAGTTCTCGAGGACGACCTGGTGGATGATGCCCGAGCCCGGCTTCCAGAACCCGAGTCCGTAGCGACGGCTGACGGTCTCGAGGAAGTCGTAGACCTCGGCGTTGGTGTCGACGGCGACCGCCATGTCCTTCAGCGCTCCGACCTTGGCCTGGATGAGGTGGTCGCAGTGGACGGTGGACGGGACGGCGGCCTCGTCGAGGCCCGCGGTCATGAACTGGAGGAGCGCCATCTGGGCGGTGGCGTCCTGCATGGCGACGCGGTCGGGATCGAAGTCGGCGTAGGAGCGGGTGCGCTCGAGCTCTTGACCCTGGCGGTCACGGAGGTGGTTGACGAGGATCTTCTCGGCGAGGGTGACCGGGCGTCCGAGGCGTTCACGGGCGATGCCGGCAGATTCCGGGAGGCGGTCGTAGACGGCCTGGACGAGTTCGATGGGCGTGGACGAGGTAACAGGCATGAGTCAAGTATAGTACAAGTGTGCGTGAGATCAGATACCGGACGATCGCGGAGGACATCCGCCGACAGGTCACCGCAGGCGAACTGGCCCGTGGGGCGGTCCTGCCGTCGGAGGCCGACCTGGCCGGATCTTATGCAGTCAGCCGGGTCACCGTCCGGAAAGCGCTCGACGTGTTGCGCGACGAGGGCCTGGTCGATTCTCGACAGGGGTTCGGCTGGTTCGTCGCCAGCGCGACCGTGCGCCAGACCCTCGGCACGCTCGCCACCATCGAGAGCCAGCTCGCGGCCCAGGGCCGCACGCCAGCCCGTCGGGTCCTGAGCTTCCAACTCGTGGGCGACACGCTCGAGGTCGTCCGGCTCAACCTCGCCGATGGCCAGCCGTTCGCGGTCGTCACGGTGTGGTGTCCGGCCGATCTCGGTGGCGCCCTCAGCCGTGACGACGTCGAGTCGACGACCTTCTACGAGTTGTTGCCGGTCGAATTCGGGCACGCCACCCAGACCATCGGCGCGGCTGTCGCCACCGAACTCGACGCCGAGCGCCTCAACGTGCCGGAGGGTTCAGCACTGCTGGTCGCCCAACGCACCACGCACGACGTCGAGGGCAAACCGGTGCTCCGATCCGAGCACCGCTTCCCGGCCCACCTCACCGAGTTCTCGGTCGAGATGTCGTCGCCAGAGACGGGCATCGCGCCGGCTGGCCTCCGCCTGGTCGAGTAGTCGCCTCCGTAGTCTCTCCGGGATCGAACTCCTCCTCGAACTGCGAGTCGGCCATGACCGACGGGCGACGCGTCTGGACTGCCGTGTCGAGGTGGACGGATCTGCGTCGGTGGGGGATCTGCGCCGTGCACTGACCGAGCACGCTGCGGCTCGCAACGTCGCCGTCGCACCCGGGTCTGCGCTGTGGCACGACGGTGGTACTCGCCTCGACGACGACCACCTGATCACTGGCGTCGGTCTCTGCTCGGGCCTGCGGGTCTGGCTCGCACCCGATGCGCCGCCGGCCCGCACCGAGCCGGTCGCGGTCGAGTTCGCCATCGTCGGTGGTCCCGACCTCGGACCGCCCACGGTGCTGGGTCCGGGGACGCACCGCATCGGCGGATCGTCGGACGACGCCGTGCCGCTGCTCGGCGCGTCGATCCCGGCGGGCGCGGTCGTCGCCGAGATCGACACTGCGGGACGAGTGGTACTCGACGGCGCAGCCGAGCAGTCCGGATCCGACATCACCATCGGGCCGTTCACGCTGCGGATCCGCCCCATCGATGGGGCCGACGTGGTCGACGCATCTGGCGGCGTCGCGTTCAACCGCACCCCGTACCGGCCGATCCCCGAACGGGCCCGCGTTCTCGATCCGCTGCCTGCCCCGCCGTCGCCACCGCCCCCGTCGAAGATGGCGATCACCTCGTTCGTCGTCCCCCTCGCCAGTGGTATCGGCTTCGCCGTGCTGCTCGGCCGCCCGCAGTTCCTGATCATCGCCCTGCTCGCGCCGATCGCATTGCTGATCGTGGCGAGGGTCGAGCGTCGCAAGGGGCGTCGCTCGTTCCGTCAAGATCGCGCCGACTACCTGCGTCTGCT
>JBBSLH010000036.1:0-17991 GCA_038255425.1 Acidimicrobiales bacterium | reverse complement strand
GTGCTCTTCGCCGAGGACCTGATCGACCTCGGCACGGTCGCCGACTTCGTGACGGGTCTCGACGAGGTGTCTGTCGCCGTCGCCCCGTTCACGCCCGAGCGGGTCGAGGACCGGACGGGAGTGCCCGCCGCGACCATCCGGCAGATGGCACGAGATCTCGCCGCGGCTCCGTCCGCTGCCGTCTACGCCCGGATCGGCACCACGACCTCGCCCTTCGGGACGGTCACCTCGTGGCTCGTCGACGTCCTCAACATCTGCACCGGGAACCTCGATCGGCCCGGCGGGGCCATGTTCACCCGTGCCGCGGCGGGGGCTTCGAACACCCGCGGCACGCCGCGTGTCGGTCGTGGCATCCGCCTCGGTCGCCGCCACAGCAGGGTCCGTGGTCTGGGCGAGACCTTCGGTGAGTTCCCGGCCGTCTGCATGGCCGAGGAGATCGAGACACCCGGCGACGGGCAGATCAGGGCGATGGTGACCGTCGCCGGCAACCCGATCCTGTCGACACCGGACTCCGCTCGCCTCGACGCCGCCTTCGAATCGCTCGACTTCATGGTCGCCGTCGACATCTACCTCAACGAGACCACGCGACACGCCGACGTCATCCTCCCAGCACCATCGGCGTTGCAGAAGAGCCACTACGACGTGGCCCTGCTCCAGCTGGCGATCCGGAATGTGGCCAACTACAGCCCGCCCGTCCTCCCACTCGACGACGGCCAACCCGACGAGTGGGAGATCCTGTGCATCCTCGGGATGATCCTCCAGGGCGTCGCGCCTGCCGACGCAGATCCCACGGTCGTCGACGACATGACCGTGGCCGGCCTGGTCGATTCCGCCGTGGCCGACGAGCACGGACCCATCGGCGGCCGAGATCGCGAGGAGATCCTCGACGCCCTGGCCGAGCGCAGTGGGCCCGAACGCATGCTCGACTTCATGTTGCGGGTCGGCCCGTACGGCGACGCCTTCGGCGCCGTCGCCGACGGACTCAGCCTCGAGGTGCTCGAACGTCATCCGCACGGCATCGATCTCGGTGCGCTCCAACCACGGATGCCCGACATCCTCCGGACTCCGGACGGGATGATCGACCTCGCGCCCGAGATCCTGGTCGGCGACGTCGCCGACCGCCTGGTGCCGTTGCTCGACAGCGCCCAGGACGGGCTCCTGCTCATCGGCCGGCGGCATCTGCGCTCGAACAACTCGTGGATGCACAACGTCAAGGTGCTGGTCAAGGGCAAGGAGCGGTGCACGTTGCAGGTCCATCCCGACGACGCCGAGTCCATCGGCATCGTCGACGGGGGAGCGGCCGTGGTTCGATCGAGGACCGGCGCCGTGACCGCCCCGGTCGAGGTGACCGATCGAGTCATGCCCGGCGTCGTCAGTCTTCCCCATGGCTGGGGACACGACGCCGAGGGCGCTCGGCTCTCGGTGGCGGCCGAGCACGCCGGCGTGAACTCCAATGTCCTCGCCGACACCGAACTCTTCGACCCCATCTCCGGCACCGCCGTCCTGAACGGCATCCCGGTCGAAGTGTCGCCGGCGTGAACCCTTCGGGTTCCTGACGGATGCTTCGCATTCGGCTTCAGTGCACAGGGATCCATCCCCCTGTGGAGAAGTCGGCCGACAATTCACAGGGTTGTGCCCCTTCCGTTCCACAGCCAGACATTCGTACGTTGGCTCTCGTGCTCGGGTATCGCAGTGCGTGACGCGGACGGAGGTTCTCACGTCGTGTCTGTGGTGGGCTGGACGAAACCTTGGGGGAGAACGTGGTTGTGCATTCACTCACGAATGCAAACGATCGCGAACGCCCCCTGACCTGCAGTTTCGTACTGCGGTACCCGTTGACACCACTGTAACTACAGTGCTGTAATACTCCCTACATCTTGTGGTGGCCCCGCTGAACGGAGCTGGCGACCACAAGACCTAGTGGTCAGGGCTCGGATGCACGCATCCGGTCCGGGCTGCGAACCGACAGCAGAGACAGCAGTCACGCCGGTCACACACACGAAATCGCCGGTGAGACGACATGGTGGAGGGGGAGATCGTCGGGCCGGAGGGCCGGGCGGGAGCGACCGCCGCCCACCGACCCCGAAATCGCATCGAACACACGAGAACTCTGGAGAGTCCCCACATGGCCATCGCCCCGGAACGCACTGGGATCGGCATCAATCGCTTCTTCACCCGACCCGGCGTGCATCCGTACGACGAACTCGAGTGGGAACGCCGCGATGCGCGGCTCACGAACTTCCAGGACGGATCCGTCGCGTTCGAACAACTCGGCGTCGAGTTCCCCAAGAGCTGGTCGGTCAACGCCACCAACATCGTCGCCCAGAAGTACTTCCGTGGCACGCCGGGAACCACCGAGCGTGAGGACAGCCTGCGCCAGGTCATCGACCGCGTGTGCGACACGATCACCGACTGGGGCGTCGACGGCGGCTACTTCGTCGACGACGACGAGGCCGACGCCTTCCGTAACGAGCTCAAGTACCTGATGGTCAACCAGAACGCTGCGTTCAACAGCCCGGTCTGGTTCAACATCGGCGTCCCCGGCGTCCCGCAGCAGGCCAGCGCCTGCTTCATCCTGCGCGTCGACGACGAGATGGACTCGATCCTCAACTGGTACGTCGAAGAAGGCACGATCTTCAAGGGCGGCTCCGGTGCCGGCATCAACCTCTCCAAGATCCGCTCGTCCAAGGAACTGCTCAAGGGTGGCGGCACTGCGTCCGGCCCGGTCAGCTTCATGCGGGGCGCCGACGCCTCCGCCGGCACCATCAAGTCCGGTGGCAAGACCCGTCGCGCCGCCAAGATGGTCATCCTCGACGTCGACCATCCCGACATCGAGGAGTTCATCTGGGTCAAGGCCCGTGAGGAGCGCAAGATCCGCGTCCTCCAGGAGAACGGCTTCGACATGAGTCTCGACGGCGCCGACATGGCGTCGGTGCAGTACCAGAACGCCAACAACTCCGTCCGTGTCACCGACGAGTTCATGCAGGCCGTGGTCAACGACGACGACTGGCACCTCCGTGCGGTCACCACCGGCGAGGTCGTCAAGACCATCCGAGCCCGCGACCTCATGCGTCAGTTCGCCCAGAGCACCTGGGAGTGTGCCGATCCCGGCATGCAGTACGACACCACCATCAACCGGTGGCACACCTGCGCCAACACCGACCGGATCAACGGCTCGAACCCGTGCTCGGAGTACATGCACATCGACAACTCGGCATGCAATCTGGCGTCGATCAACCTGCTCAAGTACCTGCCGGCCAGCGAGGACACGATCGACTTCGACGTCGAGGCGTTCAAGCACACCATCGACGTCGTCTTCACCGCCCAGGAGATCCTGGTGGGCCGGGCCGACTACCCGACCGAGCCCATCGCCGAGAACTCCCGGCGCTTCCGTCAGCTCGGCCTCGGTTACGCCAACCTCGGCGCCATGTTGATGGCCATGGGCCTGCCCTACGACTCCGACGAGGGCCAGGCCGTCGCCGCTGGCATCACCGCGCTGATGACCGGCCGGGCGTACGAGACCTCGGCCCGTACCGCCGGACGGATGGGCCCCTACGCCGGCTTCGCCGAGAACCGTGAGCCCACGCTGCGGGTGCTCGACCAGCACCGGGCGGCTGCGGCCGAGATCGACGAGACTCTCGTCCCCGAGACGCTGCTGACGGCGGCGCAGGAGGCATGGGACAACGCGTGCGAGCTCGCCGGCCAGGTCGGCGTGCGCAACTCACAGGCCTCGGTGCTCGCCCCCACCGGCACCATCGGGCTGATGATGGACTGCGACACCACCGGCATCGAGCCCGACCTCGGTCTGGTCAAGATGAAGAAGCTCGTCGGTGGCGGCACGATGTCGATCGTCAACCAGACGATCCCGCGGGCCCTGCGCCGACTCGACTACTCGACCGAGGCCATCGAGCGGATCATCGCCTACATCGACGAGAACAAGTCACTGATCGGCTGCACCGACCTGGCGCCCGAGCATCTCGCCGTGTTCGCCTGCTCGATGGGCGACAACACCATCCACTACAAGGGCCACGTGAACATGATGGCGGCCGTCCAGCCGTTCATCTCGGGCGCCATCTCCAAGACGGTCAACATGCCGCAGGAGGCCACGGTCGAAGACGTCGAACAGCTCCACATCGACGCCTGGGAGATGGGCGTCAAGGCCATCGCCATCTACCGCGACAACTGCAAGGTGGCCCAGCCCCTCTCGACGGTGAAGAAGGACGTGGCCGCGGATCCCGCCGCAGCCGCCACCGAGATCGTCGAGAAGGTCATCGAGAAGGTCGTCAACATCCCGACCCGAACCAAGTTGCCCCGCAACCGCACCAGCCGGACCTTCGAGTTCCGGGTGGCCGACTGCAAGGGCTTCACCACGGTCGGCGAGTACGAGGACGGCCGTCCGGGCGAGATCTGGATGAACGTCTCCAAGCAGGGCTCCACCCTCGCCGGCATCATGGACGCCTTCGCCATCTCGGTGAGCTACGGCCTCCAGTACGGCGTCCCGCTGCGGGCCTACGTCGAGACCTTCACCAACATGCGTTTCGAGCCCGCCGGCATGACCGACGATCCCGATGTGCGGTTCGCCTCGAGCCTGGTCGACTACATCTTCCGCCGTCTGGCGGTCGACTACCTGACCTACGAGGAGCGGGTCGAGCTCAACATCCTCACCATCGACGAGCGGTCCCAGCCCACGCTGCCCGGAGTCGCCGAGTCGGTCACCGAGACCGTCCAGGGCCACGATGTCGAGCCCGATCCGATCTCGATCCCCTCGGCGAGCACGCTGCTCGACGTTCCCGACACCGTGGGTGTCCCCGAGCCGTCGTCGACGGCGCACGACGCACCGATGTGCATGACGTGTGGTGTGGCGATGATGCGGTCAGGCAGTTGTCACGCCTGCCCGAGCTGCGGCTCCACCAGCGGCTGCTCGTAGCAACCGGGCGACTCCCCGGAGTCGTCGACCTCTGAACGCGACCGGAGCCGGGCCCTCGGGCCCGGCTCCAGCGCGTCGAGCTCGGTGGCGTCGATCTGAAGGTGTTCTGACCGGCGCGTCGTCAGGTCAGTCGCGCACGCGGTGCCACAGCTCCGGGAACACCTTCGCCACCCGTTCGGTCAGGTACTCGCCATAGGTGCCGTCGAAGTCGAAGACCGACCGGCCGTCCCACCGTTTCGGCGCCGGGGCGTCTGTGTCTCCGAGGCCGGGGACCGGTGTGATCTCGGCGTCCCAGGACGGGTCGAAGAAGAAGGGAAACGACAGGCGGCTTCGCGATGGTCGGCGGACCCGGTGCGGCGTCGACCGGTACGCGCCGCCCGTCATGCGCTCGAGCATGTCTCCGATGTTGCACACGAAACTGTCCGGAACCGGCGGCGCTGCGATCCAGCCGTTTCGACTCCGCACCTCGAGTCCACCGACGTCGTCCTGGCGAAGGATCGTGAGCAAGCCGTAGTCGGTGTGTTCCTGTACGCCCCATTCGGCGTCGGCGATCGCTCCAGCGACGGGGTAGTGGAAGATCCGGAACAGGATCGTCGGGTCGGCGGTCATCGTCTCGCGGAACCACTCGGGGTCCAGTCCGAGGCCGTCGGCGATGAGCGCGCACAGACGGTGACCGAGGTCGGTGAGCGTGTCGAGCACTTCGAGCACGATCGGCCGCAGTTCGGAGTCGGCGGGGAACAGGTTCCATCCGTGCAGCGGCTGCCCTGCCCGGGGGTGTTCCGGTCCGGTCTCACGCCCGAAGTAGATGCCCTCCTTGCCGTCGGGCACGCCGGAAGTGAGCTCGCCGCCCGGTGGGAACCATCCGCGCCACGCCGTTCCGGCACGGGCCATCTCGATCTCGGACTTCTGGTCGAGCGGACGAGCGAAGAACTCCCGTGCCGCGTGGTCGAGCCGATCGAACAGGCCAGGGTCGACGTCGTGGCCGGTGACCACGAAGAACCCATCGTCCCGACACGCCCCGTCGATCAGCGCCGCGGCATCACGCCGCCCCACATCGATGACCGGTACCCCATCCACACCCCCATTCTGGTCACCTTCGAGCGCGCTGTGACCACCGATGTGGTGACCAGAAGCGAAAGCCCGCCGTTCTGGTCACCTTTGAGCGCGCTGTGACCACCGATGTGGTGACCAGAACGAACCGGGGGTGGGATGAGGGTGGGTTCGGTGATGGCAACGACGTCTCTGCCCGCTGACGGGTGCTAGCAAGGTGGGCATGAAGCTCTCGATGACTTTGAACTACACGGGCGACCCGAAGCAGGCCGCGGCGACCGCGGCCGACTACGAGCGGGCCGGGGTCGATGCCATCTGGGTGGCCGAGCTGTACAGCTTCGATGCCGTCAGCATCCTCGGCTACCTCGCGGCGAAGACCGAGCGCATGGAGTTGGTTTCGGGCATCCTCCCCATCTACTCCCGGACGCCCGCACTCATCGCGTCGACGGCCGCGGGCCTCGACGCCGTCAGCGACGGTCGCTTCGTGCTCGGCCTCGGCGCCTCCGGCCCTCAGGTGATCGAGGGCTGGCACGGCGTGAAGTACGACAAGCCGCTGACTCGGACCCGTGAGCTCATCGACATCTGCCGCATCGTGTGGAAGCGGGAACGCCTCGTCTACGAAGGCGATGCCTACACGTTGCCCCTCCCGGCCGACCAGGGCACGGGTCTCGGCAAGCCACTGAAGCTCATCAACCACCCCGTGCGTGAAGACATCCCGATCTGGGTGGCGAGCCTCGGCCACAAGAACGTCGCCATGACGGCCGAGGTCGCCAACGGTTGGCTTCCCGTGTTCTTCCACCCGGACAAGGCGCGCGACGTGTGGGGCGAAGACCTCGACGCCGGCATGGCCAAGCGTGACGATTCGCTCGGCCCGCTCCAGATCAACGCGGGCGGAACGGTCGCCATCACGAGCGACAAGGCCGTCGCCGACGGCATCCGCGACTTCTCCCGACCCATGACCGCGCTCTACGTCGGCGGCATGGGTGCGAAGGGCAAGAACTTCTACAACAACGTGTTCAAGCGCTACGGCTACGAGGAGGAGGCGGAGAAGATCCAGGACCTCTACCTCGACGGCAAGAAGGACGAGGCAGCAGCACTCGTGCCCGACGACTTCCTCGACTCCACCGCGCTCGTCGGCGACGAGGGCCGGGTCAAGGAGCGGATCGAGGCCTACCGCGACGCCGGCGTCACCCACCTCCAGATCATGCCCGTGGGCGAGAAGCCGCTCGAGATCATCGAGAAGGTCAAGGCGTGGGCCGAGTGAGGTGAGCGACGAACCACAGGGCCCGTACGAACGGTTGGGGGTCCTGGCGAAGCAGGCGGTCGAGATCGCTCCTGGTCTCGTCCATCACGAGCTGTTCACGATGCAGGGTCTACTCACGATCCTGTGGCACGGACCGCCCGACGCCGACCGGGCGGTGATCGCCGTGGGCGGTGCGATGGGCGGGCTGCTCGGCCCGGCCGACGGGCTCTATCACGACCTGGGCGTGCAGTTCGCCGACGACGGCATCGCCACCCTGCGCGTGTCCTATCGGGCTCCGAACGACTTCAACCGGTGCGTCCACGACGCACTCGCTGCCGCGGACATCGCTGCTCGCCAGGGGACGCGGCGATTCGTGGCCGTGGGCCATTCGTTCGGCGGGGCGGTCGCGGTGCAGCTCGGCATGGCCATGGGCGAGTTCACCGCCGGCGTCGTCACTCTTGCCACCCAGTCGGCCGGCTGTGAGGACGCCGAAGGACTCGCCGACACGCCGCTGTTGTTGTTCCACGGCGATCGGGACGAGATCCTCCCGCCCTTCGCGAGCGAGGTCGTCCATCAACTCGCCGGCGGCCATGGCGAGCTCGTCGTCCTGCCGGGAGAAGGACACCTGTTGGCGGGGGCCGGCGGGGTCCTCCGAGAGCGCCTGTCCAGCTGGATCCCGGAACAGCTCGACCGTTAGGCCAACGTTTCCCGGTCGGTGAGAACTCGTCGGAGCGGCCGGAAGCCGATGCAGCCGCCGACGACGTAGCAGGCGGCGGCCATGACGAACGGCGCTCGATCGCCGATCGAGTCTGCGAGGACGCCACCGATCACTGCGCCGATCGTGGCCGCTCCCCACACGAGCGTGCGGATGGCGCCCTGTGCTCGGCCGAGCAGCCGGGATGGGACGCTGCGCTGGCGTGCGGTGATCACGACGACACGGCCAGCGACGACGGCACCGAACGAGGTCGCGAAGCCGATGGCGACGACGGGCACCGACGGCACCATCATCAGGAGGAACGAGGCGATCGACACCACGATCGACCCCATGAGGGTGCCGAACGAGCCGAACCGGTGAACGGCATACCCCACGATGCGGGAGCCGACGATCCCACCGATGGAGCCGACGGCGAGAAAGACGCCGTACGCGGCGGGATCGAGCCCGAGGCGGCCGGTGACGTAGAGGACGATCGGCGCGATGGCCGCGAGGTTCCCGATCTGCAGGATGACGATCAGCGCCCCGGTGGTTCGCAGCACCCGATTCGTCCACGCTGTCGAGATGCCTTCCCGGAGATCGTCGAGCCAGGTGGTGGTGGGCGTGATCGGTCGGGTCGCGTCCGGTTCATCGATGGTCTGGACCAGCGCCGCCGACGAAGCGAACGAGACGGCATCGAGCGCGAACGGGAGCGAGGACGCGACCGCGAACAACACACTTCCGACTGGGGGGCCGACGAGATCGTTGGCGACCAGCTCCGCCGTCTCGAGCTCGCTGTTGGCTCGCTCGAGTTCCGTGTCGTCGACGATGTCCGGGATGAGTGCTGGGGCGGCCGAGTCGGCGACGGCTTCACCGAGGCCGAGGAGGAACGCTCCGCCCACGAGGAAGGGCACCGTCATCTCGTCGATGAGGAGGAGCGACGCGATGCTCGCCACGACGACGGCACGGAACAGGTGCGCCCGGACGATCAGCGGCGGACGAGCGTTACGGTCGGCGATGGTGCCGGCGACAACACCGAAGAGCGCGAACGGGAGCGTTCCCGCCGCCGCCACCAGGGTGACGGTCGAGGCCGACGTCGTGAGGCTGGCAGCGATGAGCGGGATGGCGGCGTTACGGACGCCGTCCCCCGTGTTCGAGACCCAAGCTGAGCCGAGCAACCGACGAAATGACCGGGGCAGGGCTGGCTGGATGCGCAGATGTGCCCCCATCAGGCTCCGATCTTCGCGCACCCACTTGTCGAGCTGGACGATGCAGGCCGGTGTGACGCATTCGTCCCCTCCGGGTTTGCAGCAGCGGCCAACGACGGGAGAAACTCGGACGCAGCCCGCGAAGATCCACCCGGAGGAACGCAATGACCACCGTGACCATCGCCGGCCAAGAGGTACACGTGGTCGACCGTGGAAGCGGCGACCCGGTGCTGTTCCTCCACGCGTTTCCGTTCAATGCGGCGATGTGGGAGTACCAGTACGCAGACCTCGAGGCCGAACACCGAGTCGTCGGCATCGACCTGCCCGGCTTCGGGTCCAGCCCCGCGCCCGCCGACCCGAAGTCGGCGACGATGGGCGGCTGGGCCGAACTGGTTGCTGGCGTCATCACCGAACTCGGGCTGGAGAAGCCGACCGTGGTCGCAGCATCGATGGGTGGCTACCTCACCTTCGAACTCGTCCGCCGGCACCACGAACTGCTCGGCCCGCTCGTGCTCGTGGCCACGCGTTCGAAGTCGGACGACGTCGACACCTGGGAGAAGCGGACGCACCAGCAGGAGGCGCTCGCCGGTGGCGAGGACATCGCCACGCTCGCGAAGGGCATGGTCGACAACCTGTTGTCCAAGACCTCGCTCGACCGTCTGGAACTCGCCGACTACGTCCTCGCGCTGATGCAGCACAACCTGCCCGAGGGCTGGATCGCTGCCCTCGAGGCGATGAAGAACCGGCCCGACGCCATGAGCGCGCTGCGCGGCCTCGACACCCCCACGCTGGTGGTCGCCGGCGAGCTCGACCGCGTCACGCCGCTGTCGGAGTCGAACATGATCTCGAGCCTCGTCGACGACGGTGAGCTGGTCGTCATCAAGGACAGTTCGCACCTCCCGAACCTCGAGAACCCCCAGGCATTCAACGAGGCACTCCGAGCGTTCCTGACCAAGAACGCGGAAGCCGCAGCGGCACCGGTCGAGGACGATCCATCCGGCGACGTCACCGACACGCCCGACGACGCGTCGACCGAGCCCGAGACCGTCTAGCTCCGCAGCTCCCGATAACGGCGCAGCAGCGCCGTTGTGCTCGAGTCGTGGTCGCCGTCGCTGCCGTCTGCGATCTCGCCGGCGATCGTGGTCGCCAGCGCCTTGCCGAGCTCGACCCCCCACTGGTCGAAGCTGTTGATCCCCCACAGGAATCCCTGGGCAGCGACCTTGTGCTCGTAGAGCGCGATCAGCTGGCCGAGCACCGACGGCGTGAGCCGAGGGGCCAGGATGGTCGTGGTCGGGATGTTGCCCGGGAAGGTGCGGTGGGGGACGAGCGCGGTCTCGACGCCGGACGCCACCACCTCGGCCGACGTACGACCGAACGCAAGGGCCTCTGACTGCGCCAGCAGGTTTGCGGTGAGCAGGTCCTGGTGGTCGGGCGCCGATGGCGAGTCGTCGGTCGGACGAGCGAACCCGATGAGGTCGCAGGGAACGAGCGTCGTGCCCTGATGGAGGAGTTGGTAGAACGCGTGCTGGCCGTTGGTGCCGGGTTCGCCCCATACGATCGACCCGGTGTCGTGGTCGACGATGTGGCCGTCGAGGGTGACGCGTTTGCCATTCGACTCCATCTCCAGCTGTTGTAGGTACGCCGGGAAGCGGGCGAGCACGTCGCTGTACGGGAGCACGGCCTGGGTCTGGGCGCCGAAGAAGTTCCGATACCAGAGGTTCAGCAGCGCCATCGTCACCGGTGCGCTGGCGATCGGGTCGTCGGCGACGTGCACGTCGATCTGGTGGAACCCGTCGAGGAACTCGCGGAAGGCCTGCGGTCCGATCCCGAGCATCAACGACAGCCCGACCGCCGAGTCGACTGAGTAGCGGCCCCCGACCCAGTCCCAGAAGCCGAACATGTTGGTGGGGTCGATCCCGAACGAGGTGACGGCGCCGGCGTTGGTGGACAGGGCCACGAAGTGGGCAGCGACGTCGGCGTCCTCGCCGAGTTCGTCGAGCAGCCATTGCTTCGCATGCTCCGCGTTCTCCAACGTCTCGACGGTGCTGAAGGACTTCGACGCGACGATGAACAGTGTCGTGGACGGGTGCACGGCATTCAGCGTGTACGCGAGGTCGTCGCCGTCCACGTTGGAGACGAAGTGGAGGTCGAGGTCGCCTCGGACCCAGGTGCGCAGAGCGGTCGCCGCCATCGCCGGCCCGAGGTCCGACCCTCCGATGCCGATGTTCACGATCGAACGGATCGATTCGCCCGTCGATCCGACCCATGCGCCGCTGCGGACTCGCTCGGCGAACGCCGTCATGCGATCGAGCACCTCGTGGACTCCAGCAACGACGTCGACGCCGTCGACCACGAGCGAGGCGCCGCGCGGTCGACGGAGCGCGGTGTGCAGGGCTGGTCGGCCTTCCGTGGTGTTGACCTGATCTCCGGCGAACATGGCGCCGAACCGCCCGTTGAGGTCTCGCTCGTCGGCCAGGCGTCGGAGCAGCGCGACCGTGTCGTCGGTGATCCGATGCTTCGAGTGGTCGATGTAGAGATCGCCGGCGCGGGCGACGAGACGTTCCCCGCGACCGGGATCCTGATCGAAGAGGTCTCGGAGGTGCAGGTCGCCGATCTCGTGGCGGTGCGCCTCGAGGTCCGGCCACGCACTGCTGTCGGTGATGAGTGGCGCCACGGCGTCGACCCTAGAGGGACGCCGGATCGCCGTCGCGCGTCGCGCCCATCCACGAGCGGTGGAGCCTCGCGTAGACGCCACCAGCGTCGACGAGTCGCTCGTGCGGGCCTTGTTCGACCAGTCGTCCGGCGTCGAACACGAGGATGACGTCGGCCAGCTCGGCGGTCGAGAGCCGGTGGGCGATGCTGACGACCGTGCGACCGGTCGACAGTCGGTCGAGCGCCAGCGCGAGCGCCTGTTCGGTCTCCGGGTCGATCGCGCTGGTCGCCTCGTCGAGGACCAGGACCCCGGGTTCGGCCAGCTGCGCCCGCGCCAGGGCGACGAGTTGGCGTTCGCCGACCGACAGGTTGCCGCCGCGTTCGCCGACGTCGGTCTCGAGCCCATTCGGCAGCCCGTCGAGCCAGTCCCGGAGACCGAGCCGGTCGAACGCAGCGCGTGCGTCGGCCGTGGTGGCGTCGTCACGGCCGAGACGGACGTTGGAGCCCACCGAGCCCTCGAAGAGGAACCCGTCCTGGGGGACCATGCGGATCGAATGATGCCGATGCGCACTGCCGACGGTTCGCAGGTCGACGCCCCCGATGTTGACGACGCCGTTGGTCGGGTCGGCGAGTCGACACAGCAGCTTGGCGAACGTGGTCTTGCCGGAACCCGTCTCGCCGACCACGGCGACGCTCGTCCCGGCAGGGATGTCGACGTCGATCCCCCGGAGCACCGGCGGCCCGGTCCGGTACGAGAAGTCGACGCCGCGGGTGGTGATGCCGAGCGGTCCGTCCGGCAGTGCGAGCCCCGGTTCGGCCTCGACGACGTCGACCGGCATGGCGAGGATCCCCAGGATCTTGCGCCACCCGGCGATCGCCGTCTGGGTCTGGTCGAAGACCTCGGACAGCTCAGAGACGGGGGAGAGCACGAGGTTGACCAGGAACAAGAACGCGACGAGTTGGCCGGGAGACACGCCGAGCGCATCGCCGTGGATCGCGCCGACGCCGGCGACCATGGCGAGTGCCAGCGAGCCGAAGATGTCCCCCAGCGGGAAGAGGAGGGAGAAGTACATCCCCGCCTTCAGGTGAGCCCGGTACTGGTTGCGGATGGCGCCACGGAGGCGTGCCCGTGTCCGCGTCTCGAGCCCGTAGGCACGCACGACCGGCGCGCCGGTCACCGCTTCGGACACCTCGGCGAGGCTCGTGCCGACGGTGGTGCGGACCTGGTCGTACGCAGCCAGCTGACGCTTCTGCAGCACCCGCATCACCGGCACGAGGGGGACGAAGACACCGACGACCAGCAGCGCCAACTGCCACGAGTAGATGGCCATGGCGACGATGGTCCCGACGATGATCGACGAGTTGACGATCCAGCTCACCGCGCCCCATTGGGTGAACTGCGCCAGCGTCTCGACGTCTGACGTGACCCGGGCGACCATCTCGCCGCGCCGCGATTCGGTGTGGTCGGCGATGGACAGACGGTGGATGTGTTCGAAGGTCCGGACACGGAGTCCGTACAGGCTGTTCTCGGCCGCGCGGATCAATCGCAGGTACGTGGCCCGACTCAGCCAGAACAGCCCGATCACGATGACCACGGCGACCCCACAGGCCGGGTAGACGAAGCCGGGTTGGAACCCGTCGTCACCGATCACTCCACGGTCGAGGATCTGTTGGATGAGGATCGGGACCGCGAGACGTCCGCCGCCACTGCCGACGGCCATGCCCATCGTCGCGACGATGCCGATCTTCAACTCGGGCGTCGCGGCGATCCCGCGCTTGAGGACGGCGATCGCCCCGTCCAACTCCTCTGGCGCGCTGGCGTCCGGCGCGCTCACGTCAGCTCGTCCTGTTCGTAGGCGCGTACGAGGGCGGCGTACCCCTCGTTCGACTCGAGGAGTTCGGTGTGCGGGCCCTCCGCGGCGATCGTCCCGTTCTCGACGAACAACACACGATCGGCGAGACGGATCGTCGCCACCCGGTGCGCCACCACGAGCGTGGTGGTGTCGAGTTCACTTCGGAGTCCGTCGAGGATCCGTTGCTCCACGACAGGGTCGATGGCCGAGGTGGCGTCGTCGAGCAAGAGGAGTCGCGGTCGGCGCAGCATCGCTCTCGCGAGAGCGACGCGCTGTCGCTGGCCACCGGACAGGGCCACCCCTCGTTCGCCCACGATGGTGTCGATCCCGTCGGCCAGATCCACGACGAACCCTGTTTGGGCGATGTCCATCGCCCAGACGAGCCGCTCCTCGCCCACGTCGCCGCCTATCGTGAGGTTCTCGTGCACGGTGTCGGCGAAGAGGAACGTCTCCTGGAACACCAGCGACACGGCGTCGCGCAGGTCGGCCGGCTCGACATTGCGGAGTGGGATGCCACCCAACCAGATCTCGCCCGAACTCGGCCGTGCGAGCCCGGCGAGCAGCGTACAAAGCGTCGACTTCCCCGATCCCGTCGCCCCGACGACGGCGATGATCTCGCCTGGCCGGACGTCGAAACTGACGTCGCGGAGGACGCGGTCGCCGCCGTAGGCGAAGGACAGGTTCTCGACACGGAGCGGGAGCGGTCCGGATGGAAGGTGATGTCGTGCATCGTCACCCGGGACCGTGACGGCGTGGTCGGCGTGGTCGGTGTCGAGGACATCGACGATGCGATCGCGGGAGACGACCGATCGTGGCAACTCCTCGAG
Source organism: Acidimicrobiales bacterium (assembly GCA_038255425.1). Taxonomy (GTDB): domain Bacteria; phylum Actinomycetota; class Acidimicrobiia; order Acidimicrobiales; family Salinilacustritrichaceae; genus Salinilacustrithrix. The sequence goes on along the minus strand of JBBSLH010000036.1, from coordinate 3,540 downwards.
CAGGAATCCCACCACCCGCATCGGGAAGGCCAGGATCCCGAACAGCGTCATCGCCTGGACCAGGTCACCGGTGGTGATCGCTCCCGAGTCGACGCGGGATGCGCCGACGGCGAGCAACGCGATCGTGCCGAGGACGGGAAGGGTCTCGAGCCCGGGCTCGAATGCTGCTCGGAGGCGGCCGATGATCAGCCGCTCGTGGCGGAGGTCTTCCGACGCTGCCCGCATGCGGTCGGCCTCGCGCTGTTCGAGGCCCAGGAGCTTCACCACCAGCGCTCCCTCGAAGCTCTCGTGCGCCACGGAGCTGACCTCGCCCACGTGGGCCTGTGCTCGCGCCGAGGGGCCTTCCACACGCGTCGTGTAGAGGCGGTTCATCACGATGAGCGTCGGGAACAACAGCAGCCCGACGGCCAGGAGCAGCGGGTCGAGGACGGCGAGGTTGATCGACGCGAAGACCAGGAGCACGAGCGCGCCAAGTGACAGCGGCAGCGGCTGCATGACGAACGACGACCGCTCGGCGTCGTTGTCTGCGTGCGCGAGGAGCTTGCCGGTCGGTTGGGTGTGGAAGAAGCGGAGCGGCTGATCGAGATAGTGGTCCGAGAGTCGGTCGAACCACTCCATCTGCATGCGCCGGGTCGCCATGATCCCGAAGTACCGGCGTGCGATGACGCCGGCGGCGCGAGCTGTGGACATACCGATGATCAAGGCACCGGCGACGATGGCGGCGCGGATGGTCGGGTCGGCATCGCCCTGGTCGACGATGAGGTCGTCGACCACTCGCCCCAACACGATGGCGCCTGCCACCGAGGCGCCGGAGAACACCAACGCGCCCGAGAGCGCACCGGCAAAGGGCCACGGGTTGGTCCGGATCATCTCGGCCAGCAACGTCATGCCCCGTCGGAGGACTGTTCGCCCCTCCGGTTGCTCGAGATCGGTGGTCGGCGACGTCACTGCGCCACGGTAGGTCACTGGCGTGGCGGCGCCGCGACCGGAATCCGCCCCAGCGTCAGGTCTGCGGGTCCCAGAGTTCGATCGGCGTCTTGTCCCGTGGCCCGGCGTACGGAAGCGGGATCTCCACGCTGCTCCGCGCCGCCGACATCGAGGCGGCACACACGATCTCGAGGAGGTCGCGGCCGAGATAGACGTCGCTGATCGACGACGACCGGCCCGCCGACGTCGACGCCTCGGCGTCTCGGAGTTGTTCGATGTAGCCGAACTCGTCGAGCTGGGGCGGGTACTCCACATCGGTGGGGGTGGGCGGCAACTCGATGGGTTCGCCGCTGCGCTCCAGCGCGAGCTCGGGCAGGAGTTCGAGCACGACGACGCCCGATTCCGACGCCGCCTGGAGATCCCAGATCGTGTCGGTCTCGCGCCACGAGACCTCGATCTGGGCCACGAGGCCGGTGTCGAAACGCAGCTGCACCGATGCCCGGTCCTCCACCTCAACGTCGTCGCTGCGTTCGAACGCGGCGCTCACGCCGACCGGGCGGGCCGACCGGGCCGCACGCATGACCAGGGCGAGCGGGTGCACGCCCAGGTCGAAGAGCACGCCGCCGCCCCACGACCGCTCGGTGAACGAGCCCCACGTGGGCCGGGGCTGCATGGCCCGCGCCGTGAGATGTGTGAGAGGTCCGAGTGTGGCGATCTCGCTGAGTGCACGGCTGGGCGCCTCGGCGAACAGCAGGTTCTCGGCATAGGTCAACATGCCGCCGGCCTGGACCACACGCACGAGGCGGTCGGCGTCGGCCAGCGTGGCGCACAGGGGTTTCTCGACCACGGTCGCCGCGCCAGACGCCATGGCGCGCAGGGCATCGACCGCATGGCGTCTCGGCGGCGTTGCCACGATCACGATGTCAGCACCGGCCGGGAGTTGGTCGTAAGGCACGACGATGCCCCCGACCTCGGCCGCTCGCGCATCGGCCGTCGTCCGGGTGCGCGACGCGACCGCCACGACTCTGCTGTCTGCCTGCGCCGCGATCGCCAGACCGTGGACCGCGCTGATCCAGCCAGCGCCGGCGAGTGCGTAGTCGGCCATCGACGTCTCCTCCGACTCAGGTGCCGGCGAGCCGGGCGACGATCGGGGCGGCGGTCTCCATGGCGTCGGCCTGGACGACGAGGTAGCTGACGTCCCATCGGTCACGCCGCGCCTGGAGCGATTCGACGATCTCGTCCTCGGTGCCGATCCATGCGAGCGGGTAGTCGGCGACCAGCGAAGGGTCGAGGCCGAACAACGGCGCCATCATCTCGGCGACACCTTGTTTGTCGTCGGTGACCACGACCGCGAACACCAACATGTTGAGCTCGAGGTCGGGGTACCGGTCGCCGGCCGCCTCCTTCACCCAGCGGATCTTCTCGTCGGTGAGCTCCGGCGCGCCGTTCTGCGCCGCTTCGGTGTCGGCGGCGCCGCTCGCGATCTTGGGGTTGATGCCGACGATGTCCGCCTCCTGCGCCGCCAGCGTGAGGACCCGCTTGCCGCCGCCGCCGATGAGCACTGGCGGGTACGGAGACTGCACGGGCTTCGGCATGCCGACCATCCCATCGAGTTGGTAGTGCTCGCCCGAGAAGGTGACGGCATCGGTGCCGAACAGTCCCTTGCAGATCGTGAGCGACTCGGCGAGACGGTCGATCCGGATGCCAGCGCGGTCGTGCTCGATGCCCGACTGCTCGTAGTCGGTGTTCATCCAGCCGGCACCGATGCCGAACTCGAAACGGCCACCGGACAGCAGATCGAGTGTGGCCACCTCCTTGGCGAGGACGACGGGGTGTTTGTAGTCATTGGCGAAGACGAGCGTGCCGATCCGAAGGTCGGTGGTGGCGTCGGCGGCGGCCATCAGCGCCGGCACGGGGGCCAACTGCTCCCCGAAATGGTCGGGCATGAACACACTCGAGAAGCCCAGTTCCTCGGCGCGTCGGGCCATCGTCGACCACTCGTCGGCGGACGTGGCGGTGCTGATCTGTACCCCGAAACGGAATCGGCGGTCATGGGCCATGAGTGGTCTCCTGGGCGTCGAACTCGGATCGTCGAACCTAGGCGACACTGGAGCTGGTGACCGCTCGGTCGGCGATGGCGCCGGTACGATCGTCGGATCGTGTTCCGCTTCGCGCGCGCACTCCCGCGCCTCGTTCTGCTCCTCGCGCTCGGCTCCGTCATCGTCACGACGGCCGGGCTCGCGCTCGCGCCCCAACTCGCCGATCTGACGTCGGCCTCACGAGGGATCGCGTCCGACGTGGTCCTCGACGACCTGTCGATCCGCTCGTATGTGTACGCCGCCGACGGCTCGCTCCTCACCACGTTCCAGGAGGAGGAGAACCGGGCACCGGTCGCCATCGACGACCTCCCGGACTACCTCATCGATGCGGTCCTGGCTGCCGAGGACTCCGACTTCTACCAACACAAGGGCGTCAACGTCCGCGCCACCGTCCGCGCGCTGCTCTCCAACGTCGAGTCCGGCCAGATCGAACAGGGCGGGTCGACCATCACCCAACAGTTGGTGAAACAGAGCCTGCTCACGGCCGAGCAGGACCTCGACCGCAAGACGCGTG
>JBBSLH010000035.1:0-18018 GCA_038255425.1 Acidimicrobiales bacterium | reverse complement strand
CGACTGGCCGGGATCACGCTGCCCGAGAACCCGAACGGAGTCATCCCCGCCGCGAGCGCTGCTGTGACGCCGTACGGGCTGTCCTCGACCACGGCGCATCTCGACGGCTCGACGCCCATACGCCGGGCGGCGTGGAGGAACAGGTCCGGCGCGGGCTTCCCCCTGGCGACCTCGGGGTCTGTTGCGCTGTGGATCCGTCCGTCGAACCGATCGAGCAAACCGGTCTTGCCGAGCGTCAACGCCATCTTCTCGTGACTGCCGCTCGACGCGACGCAGGTGGCGAGCCCGGCCGCTTCGATCACATCGATCGCGGCGGCGATCCCGGGCACGGCCTCGAGGTCTCGCTCCAGTGCCTCCCGATACCGTTCGGTGTACTCGGCATCCCAGTCGTCGCCGAGGTCTTCGCCGACCAGCTCGGACAGTCGTGCACGCATTGCCACGTCGGACAGCCCGACGAACTCGCGGACGATGTCGTCCTCCGTGAGGTCCCACCCGCGCTCGCGGAACAACTGGGCTTCGAGCACGATCATGAGACGCTCGCTGTCGACCAGGACGCCATCGCAGTCGAAGATGACGAGCTCGAATGGTCGCATCAGCGCGACCGTACGGCGTGCCTGCCCAACCCACGTAGCGTTGGGGGCGTGACCGAAGAACGTCCCGCTGTCCTCTTCCTGTGCGTCCACAACGCCGGTCGTTCCCAGATGGCCGCTGGCTGGCTGCGACACCTCGCCAGCGACCGTGTCGACGTCTTCTCCGGCGGCTCCGAGCCGGGCGGCGCAGTCAATCCGTCGGCGGTCGAGGTCATGGCCGAGGTCGGCATCGACATCGCGGGCGAGCAGCCACGTCGTTGGACCGACGACGACGCGCGGACCGCCGACGTCATCGTCACCATGGGCTGTGGCGACACGTGTCCGGTGTACCTGGGCAAGCGCTACGAAGACTGGGAGCTGCGCGATCCGGCTGGCCAGAGCGCAGAGATGGTCCGGGTCGTGCGAGACGAGATCCGCGCTCGGGTCGAGGACCTCGTCGCCAGCCTGGACGTGGCATGACTCGCAAGCTCGTCGCGGAGTTCGTCGGCACCGCGTTCCTGCTCGCAGGTGTCGTGGGCTCCGGCATCATGGCCGAGAACCTCACCGGTGACGTCGGTCTACAACTGCTGCAGAACGCGTTCGCCACGGCTGGCGTCCTGGTCGCGCTGATCCTCGCACTCGGCCCGGCGTCGGGCGCTCACTTCAACCCTGCGGTCACGATCGCCGACCGCGTATTCGGTGGCATCGACACGCGGACAGCTGCTGCATACGTGGTCGCCCAGGTGAGTGGCGGCATCGTCGGCGTGATGACCGCCAACGTCATGTTCGACCTGTCGGTCGTCGAGTGGTCGACCAAGGACCGGAGCGGCGGACACATGGTCTTCGCCGAGGGGATCGCCACCCTCGGGCTGTTGCTCGTCATCTTCGGCGTGGTCCGCTCGGGCAAGCCGACGCTGGCTGCATTCTCGGTCGGCGGCTACATCGGCGGCGCGTACTACTTCACCTCGTCGACGAGCTTCGCCAATCCGGCGGTCACCGTGGCCCGCATGTTCTCCGACACGTTCGCCGGCATCGAGCCAGCCTCGGCGCCGGGGTTCATCGCCGCACAGCTGGTCGCCACGGTGGTGGCGATCGGTTTGATCCGGGTGATCTACCCGGACATCTCCGACGTCGCCGACCAGGTCGTCGTCCCCCATGGGGCGACGGACGAGCGAGTGGCTCAGCCCGACTCGCCATAGGACTCGCAGTCGGGGTTGTCACACGCGAAGCCGCCAGCGCCGTCGGGGAGCATCGTCACCCCGCAACTGCAGATGGGCGCGCCCTCATCGGGCTCGAGCAGAGCGTCGTCGTCGTGGTCCGGCATGCGCGCCTGCCTACACGACCAACTCGCCACGACCCACGCGGACGGCCCGGCCACCGACCGTTGCGGCGACCAGTTCGTTGCCCTCGAGCACGGCGCCGACATGGATCTCGCTGGCGCGTCCCATCTCGACGCCTTGTTCGATGACCCATCCCTCGGCAAGCCGCTCTGGCGAGGCGTGGCCGGCGAGATAGCCGCAGGCAGACGCGGCAGCGGAGCCGGTTGCCGGGTCCTCGCCGATCCCGAGGCCGGGAGCGAACATCCGTGCGCGCCACCGTCCGGCGTCGACGCGTTGCGCTGGATCGACCGGAGCCAGCACGTAGAGCTCCGGTGCGTCGGTGAACGCCATCGTGTCCCGCCACCAGCCGAGGTCGACGGCGCAGCGGCCGAGCGTGGTCACGTCTCGCACGGTGAGGATGGTGATCGGCACGCCGGCGCTCCATCCGCGAACGCCGAGCGTCGGATGGAGGTCCGAGAGCTCGAGCCCGAGTGAGCGGATCACGTCGCCGGGGTCGGCGACGTCGACCGATCGCGGCGGTCCAGCGGTCGTCAGGGTGGCGAACCCGCCGTCGAGGACGACGACGATCGGTCCGACACCTTCGAGCAGCGTCACCGAATCACCGGCGAGCCCGAGGTCGGCGAGTGCCACCGCAGCGCCGATGGTGGGATGACCAGCGAACGGCAACTCGCTGCCGGGCGTGAAGATCCGCGTGCCGACACCGTCGATGTCGCCGGTCTTCAGGAACAGCGTCTCGGAGAGGTTCAGCTCCTTGGCCATCGTCTGCATCTGCGCGTCGGTGAGCGCCGGCGGATCGATGGCGACGGCCAACGGATTCCCGCTGAAGGGCGTGTCGGTGAACACGTCGTAGAGCAGGTAGTGGACCGTCGGCATCCTCAGATCCTGGCGGAACGATCGGCACGCTGGTGCCGACATTTTGATCGACCGCGCCGATCGGCACGTTCGGGGAATAAACCGGGTGGCCGATTCTGGCAGTCTGTCGGGTATGAGCGATCTCCTCACCCACGACACCCTCTTCATCGGCAACGAGTTCGTCGCCCCGTCCAGTGCCGATCGGATCCAGGTGATCAACCCGGCGGACGAGTCGATCCTCGGTTCGTGCCCGGCAGGCAACGAGGTCGACATGGACCGCGCCGTCGCCGCTGCTCGCGAAGCGTTCGACAACGGCCCGTGGCCACGCATGAGCCCGAGCGAACGGGCCGACGCGATCGCCCGGCTGTCGGCGGCGTTGCAGGGCAAGGCCATGGAGATCGCCGACGTCATCACCAAGGAGAACGGTTCGCCGTCGGCCTGGTCGATCATGGGGCAGGTGTTCTCGTCGACGATGGTCCTCGACACCTACGTCGACATCGCCAAGAACTACGACTGGTCCAGTGAACGACAGGGCTCGCTCAGCCCGGTCATCGTCAACCGCCATCCCGTCGGCGTGTGCGCCGGGATCATCCCCTGGAACGTCCCGCTGTTCATCAGCATGCTCAAGCTCGCGCCGGCGATGGCCGCCGGCTGCACGATCGTCCTCAAGCCGGCGCCGGACACGCCGCTCGACGCCTACTTGCTGGCTGACGCCGTGGTCGAGGCGAACATCCCGCCAGGTGTGGTCAACATCGTCGCCGCTGACCGTGGCCCGTCCGAGTACCTCGTCCGGCACCCCGACATCGACAAGGTCAGCTTCACCGGCTCCGTCGCTGCGGGCCGCAAGATCGGCGCGATCTGTGGCGAACAGCTCAAGCGCATGACCCTCGAACTGGGCGGCAAGTCCGCCGCGATCATCCTCGACGACGTGGACCTCGACGCGGTCATGGGCGACCTCCTCGGCGCCGGGCTGATGAACAACGGTCAGGTGTGCGGTGCGCAGACGAGGATCCTGATCAGTCGCAACAAGTACGACGAGTTCGTCGACGCCATCGGTCAGGGCATGGCTGCGATGCCGGTCGGCGATCCGCTCGACCCCTCGACGGCGATCGGGCCGGTGGTCAACGCCAGTCAGCGCGACCGCATCGCCGGCTACCAGACACTCGGGGTCGAAGAGGGGGCCACGGTGGTCACCGGAGGTGGTCAGCCAGACGGACCCGGGTACTTCATCGAGCCGACACTCTTCGCCAATGCGACCAACGACATGCGCATCGCTCGCGAGGAGATCTTCGGCCCGGTGCTGACGGCGATCCCCTACGACGACGAAGCTGACGCGATCCGGATCGCCAACGACTCCGACATGGGCCTGTGTGGCTCGGTGTGGACATCGGATCCCGATCACGCGACCGAGATCGCTGCGCAGGTGCGGACCGGCGTGGTGGCCATCAACAGCCAGATGATCCTCGACATGAAGGCGCCCTTCGGCGGGTTCAAGTCGTCCGGCGTCGGCCGTGAACTCGGTCCGGAGGGTCTCGCTCCCTACACCGAACTGCAGACGGTCATCACTCCTGGCTGACGGGTGTGGAGTCGTCGGAGAGGTCGAGCAGCGTGGGCGGAAGCCCGCGTGTCATCGCCTCGAGAGACCCCTGCATCTGCGCAGCCACCAGCCGTGAACGAGCCAGGAGGTCGCGGCGCGACTCGTCCGTGAGGTCGTCTGCGGTCGCCAGGTGCGCGATCGTGGCTTGTAGGACGCTCAGGCGTCCCAGCAGCCAGTGCGCGGTCAGCGCTGCGAGTTCCTCATCACTCATCGTCTCCATGATTCGCCATCGGAGTGTCCGTTCCGTACGGAACGCGCAGATTTCTCGACCAGAAGTCGGCAATATCGGCACGCACGGTGACGAACGTCGCAACAGGGGGACTGAATGATGACGCAGCGTGAGGACGTCAGCGCTCCCCGGAGCTACTCCTGGACGAGTTCGATGAGCGTGCCGAAGGAACCCTTCGGGTGCACGAACGCGACCGTCGTGCCGCGAGAGCCGGGCCTCGGGGTCTTGTCGATCGCCGTGGCGCCGGCATCGATCATCGACTGGAGGGCGACGGCGCAGTCGTCGACGCGATACCCGATGTGGTGGAGTCCCTCGCCCTTCTTCGCCAGGAACTTGGCGATGGGCGAGTCGTCCCGGGTGGCCGCGGTCAGCTGGATGTAGCTGTCGGCCACCTTCACGAGGGCTTCTTCGACGCCGTCGGAGTCGACGGTTTCGCGATGGTGCACCTCGGCGCCGAATGCTTCGGCGTAGTAGGCGACGGCGGCGTCCAGGTCGTTGACGGCGATGGCGACATGATCGATCTCGGTCAGGAGCATGGGGAGAACGTAGCGGCCATCTGCTCGCGGATCTGCCCTCGCGCTGTGCTCCCTGCCAACATGTCGGCCATGTCGACGATGACCCGTGCCTACTCCATCACCGCCGAACGTCTGGCTGCCGAAACGGCGGCCAGTGGAGGCGATCCCAGCGCGATCGACGTGTCCAAGGTCGTGGCCCTCGATGACCTCGAGCTGCGCGATCTCGGGCCCACCGACGTCCAGTTGAAGATCCTCGCCGTCTCCGCCGAGCACAACATCGACCACGCCGCGACGGCGGACACCATCAACATCGCCGAGGCGCGGGGCGGAAAGATGTACCCAGGCAACTCGGCGCTCGGCGAGGTGAGCGCCATCGGTCGCGACGTCACCAAGTTCGAGGTCGGTGACATCGTCGTCACGCATTGCAACGGCGAACCGGACGAGAACGGGTTCCCGTTGCGCATCTGGGCCTACGACCAACCCGAGTCGATCGGCTGGTATTCGAAGGACGCCGTCGTCGAGGAGTGGCAGATCATCAAGGCGCCGCTCGACTGCGGTCTGACCCTGTGGGAGATGGCGGCGCTGCCGCTGCGCGCACCGACCGCCTATCACCTGTGGCGGCGAGCGATCGGCATCTACCGGGTCAAGGTCCCGTACGAGCGTCAAGCACGGCTCAACGTCTTGAGCTTCGGTGGTGGCGTGGGCGAGCTGTTCTTGATGCTCGCGAAGGCCGAGGGCCACAACGCCTTCTTCTGTGCAGGGAGCAAGGAGCGTCGCGATTCACTCGAGAAGCACGGCATCGTCGGCATCGACCAGAAGCAGTTCAACCGCTTCGCCAGCCGCGACGACGTGAAGGCGTTCAACAAGGAGGTCAAGGGCCTCACCGACGGCGTCGGGATGCACCTGGTCTGCGACATGCTCCGGGGCCCCGTCTTCGACGCCGGCCTCGCCGTCCAGGCCCGTTGCGGTGTCAACGTCTCCGCTGGCTGGCAGCTCTCGCAGGTCGTCTCGTACAACTCGACCGTGCAGTCGGTGAAGCAGGTCACGATCGACCACACCCACTACGAGACACCCATCGGGTGCGAGGCCGCGACCGAGCTCTACGGGTCGGTGTTCAAACCCACCATCCATGACGAGGTCTACGCGTTCGAGGACATGCCGCGCTGTTTCAAGGAGATGCACGACAACACCCAGACGGGCATCCCGATCATCCGCGTCGCCGACGAACTCCCGGATTCGGTCCAGCACCTCGTCTGAAGGCTCCCATGACCGTCACCAGGTGGCCGGTAGCGTCAACAAGAGGTGAATGAGCTCGGAGGACGTCAGAGCGGGTATCGCAGCCCGGAAGTGGTGTTGGCCGAGGCGCGCCGCATGGCCGACTCGATCCGACGCGGAGCCGAGCGTGACGCGGCCGCCATCCGACGCGACGCCGCGACCTGGGCTGCGGCCACCAAAGCCGAGGCATCCGAGCAACGCGACCGAGTGCTCGCCGAGTTGTCGGCCCAGCGAGCGCTGCCCGCCGCGCCCGGCCCGCGCCGAGTTCCTTCGCCCGCTGCCGGCCCGCCTCCGCCTCCGCCGCCACCCCCGCCGCCACCGCCGCCGGTCAGCATCCCGGCGACGCGCGAAGACGGCGTGCTGGTGGGCGAGGTCATCGATCTCCGGGCCGAGGCCGTCGCTCGTCGCGGCCACGCAATCGGCGAGGTGATCGAGGTGAATCTCGAGTCGAAGCTGTACGACGTCGTGGTCCTCGCGCTTCGACGTACCTTCGAGGACCCGGTGGCGTTCGAAGACCCGGTGGGCTGACCGTTGCGGTCGACGCCGCACACCTGCATTACCGCGCGGTAGGTCGCCCTCCCTACGATTGACCCGAACATTCATCGACGGGGGAGTTGTCCTCATGCCTGGTTCCGTGATCCTCACTGGCGCTCGTACGCCGATCGGAAAGCTGTCGGGTGCATTCGCCTCGATGTCTGCCACCGACCTCGGTGGCATCGCCATCAAGGGCGCACTCGACAAAGCCGGTCTCAGCGGCGACGACGTCGACTACGTGATCATGGGGCAGGTCATCCAGGCCGGTGCCGGCCAGATCACCGCCCGTCAGGCCGCCAACAACGCCGGCATCCCGATGAGCACGCCGGCGACGACCATCAACAAGGTCTGCCTGTCCGGGCTCAACGCGATCTACCTCGCCGACCTCATGATCCAGTCGGGCGACGCAGACATCGTCGTTGCCGGTGGCATGGAGTCGATGACCAACGCGCCCTACCTCATGCCCGACGCCCGCGCCGGCTACCGCATCGGCGACAAGTCCGTCGTCGACTCGATGATGTTCGACGGCCTCTTCTGCGCCTTCGACCAGGTCGCCATGGGTGCCGGCACCGAGAAGTACGCCGCATCCCTCGGTCTCGAGCGTGGCCCGCAGGACGAGTTCTCGGCCATCAGTCACCAGCGCGCGGCCGATGCCATCAAGAACGGCCTCTTCGACGAGGAGATCGTCCCCGTGCCGGTCCCGCAGCGCAAGGGCGACCCGGTCGTCGTCACCACCGACGAAGGCGTCCGCGGCGACACCACCGCCGAGAGCCTCGGTGGCCTCCGCCCCGCGTTCGACAAGGCGGGCAACATCACCGCTGGCAACGCTTCGCAGATCTCTGACGGTGCGTCGGCCACGATCGTCGTGTCGGCGGCCAAGGCCGCTGAGCTCGGGATCACGGGCCTCGGCGAGGTCGTCGGATACGGCCAGGTCGCCGGCCCCGACCCGTCGCTGCTCACCCAACCGAGCCGGGCGATCCAGGCTGCGCTCGAGGGCGCACCCATCACCCAGGACCAGATCGGTCTCTACGAGCTCAACGAGGCGTTCGCCGCCGTCGGCCTCGCATCGATGGACGAGCTCGGCCTCACCGCCGACAACGTCAACGTGAACGGTGGCGCCATCGCCCTCGGACACCCGGTCGGCATGTCGGGCAACCGCCTCGCCCTCACGCTGCTCCACGAGATGAAGCGTCGTGGCGTCGAGTACGGCGCAGCTGCCCTCTGTGGTGGCGGTGGCCAGGGCGACGCCATCATCCTCAAGGCGCTCTGACCCTCCGGGAGTCAGCCGGCCTCGGCCGCGTCACACATCGCCAACAGTGCACGGATCGCCGCCTCGCGCGGCGATCCGTCGTTTGTGCGCACGTCCATCGCCGTGGTCAGGACGGGTCGGAGATCTGGATCGATCTGGACTCGGGCGACGTCGGCGACCGCAGCGACATCCTCACCGGTGAGGTCGTCGACACCGGCCACGGCGGCTTCCGGATCGTCCCGGAACGCCTGGCGTGCCGCAGGATCCTCGACCAGCGACACGACGAGATGGAGCAGATTCGTCATCGCTGCGGGAACCTACCCCCGGCGAGGTCCTGACCCCGGCGGCTTGACACGCTCTCGTGGGTCGTTCATACCCTGCTGCCGTGCCTGACCCCTCCTCCACGCGGCCCCTCGTCATCGTCGAGTCCCCCGCGAAGGCCAAGACGATCAGCCAATTCCTGGGCGACGACTACGTCGTCGAGGCCTCCGTCGGGCATGTCCGCGACCTCCCGTCGAAGGGCTTGTCGATCGACGTCGACTCGGATTTCAAGACCGAGTACGAGGTCAATCCCGACAAGAGAGATGTCATCAAACGGCTGAAGGCGTTGCTCAAGGACGCCGACGAGCTCTATCTCGCGACGGATGAGGACCGCGAGGGCGAGGCCATCGCGTGGCATCTCCAAGAGGTGCTCAAGCCGAAGGTCCCCGTGAAGCGGATGGTCTTCCACGAGATCACCCGAGGCGCGATCGAGGCTGCGGTCGAGAACAGCCGCGACATCGACTACAAGCGAGTCGACGCGCAGGAGACCAGGCGCATCGTCGATCGTCTCTACGGCTATCCGGTCAGTCAGATCATGTGGCGCAAGGTCAACCGGGGCTTGTCGGCCGGCCGGGTGCAGTCGCCCGCGGTTCGTCTCGTGGTGGAGCGTGAGCGAGAGCGCATCGCCTTCGTCAGCGCCGACTACTGGGACCTCACCGCGGCGTTCCCGACCGACCCGGCGTTCACGGCCAAGCTCGTTGCACTCGACGGTGCACGCGTCGCCAGCGGACGCGACTTCGGCCAGGACGGTCAGGTCAGTCGCGCCGACGTCGCTGTCGTCGACGAAGCCCGGGCCACGGACCTGAAGGCTCGTCTCGAGGGGCAGCCCTACGAGGTCGCCTCGGTCGAGGAGAAGCCGTGGCGGAGTCGTCCCAAGCCGCCGTTCATGACCTCGACCCTCCAGCAGGAGGGTGGTCGCAAGCTCCGCATGTCGGCCAGCCAGATCATGCGCATCGCCCAGGGCCTGTACGAGAAGGGCTACATCACCTACATGCGAACCGACAGCACGACGCTGTCTGAGACCGCGATCAACGCCGCACGCACCCAGATCCGTGAGCTCTACGGCGACGAATACGTGCCGTCGGAGCCCCGCACGCACAAGGGCAAGTCGAAGAACGCACAGGAAGCCCACGAGGCCATCCGCCCGTCGGGCGAGACGTTCAAGACGCCCGATGAGCTGAAGGTCGAGCTCCGCAAGGACGAGCTGGCCCTCTACGACCTCATCTGGAAGCGCACCGTCGCCTCGCAGATGGAGGACGCCGTCGGACGCACGATCTCGATGCGCATCAACGCCGACACCACAGCCAACGGCACGCCGTCGGTCCGGTGCACGTTCGGGGCCTCCGGCCGCGTCATCACGTTCCCCGGCTACCTCAAGGCCTATGTCGAGGACACCGACGAAGAGGATGAACGCGACGACGAGGAACGCGTCCTTCCGAACCTCACCGAGGGCGGCGCGTTGCCCGATCCAGACCTGAGCGCCGACGGTCACTCCACGAATGCTCCCGCCCGATACACCGAGGCCTCGCTCGTGAAGCAGATGGAGGAGCTCGGGATCGGTCGGCCGTCGACCTATGCGTCGATCATGGGCACGATCCAGGACCGCGGCTACGTCTTCAAGAAGGGCTCGGCGCTGGTCCCCACGTGGACCGCGTTCGCGGTCGTCAACGTGCTCGAGCGTCAGTTCGGTGAGTACGTCGACTACGCGTTCACCGCGAAGATGGAGGACGACCTCGACCGCATCGCCACTGGCGACGAGGAACGAGTGCCGTGGCTCCATCGCTTCTGGTTCGGCGACGAAGCCACCGGCCGCGACGGGCTCGGCATCACCGTCGACGAAGCGCTCGAGAAGGTCGACGCTGCCGAGGTCAACACCTTCCCGCTGGGCCTGGACGAGAACGGCGAGATGGTGGTCGCCAAGCCTGGTCGCTACGGCCCCTACGTCAAGCGGGGCGAGGACGACACGGCGTCCATCCCGGAAGGCCTTCCACCGGACGAGCTCACGCTCGAGAAGGCGATCGAGCTGCTGGCCGCGCCCAAGGGCGACGTGCCGATCGGCGAGCATCCCGAGTCGGGACTGCCGGTCTACGTCAAGACCGGCCGCTTCGGTCCCTACGTCCAGCTCGGCGACTTCGAGACACTCGACGACGACGTCAAACCGAAGATGGAGTCGCTGTTCAAGGACCAGAAACCCGAGGACGTCAGCTTCGAGGACGCGTTGAAGCTGCTGTCGCTGCCCCGCGAGGTCGGCATCGACGACGAGACCGGTCTCCCGGTCCTCGCTCGCAACGGTCGCTACGGCGCCTACATCTCCAAGGGAGACGACAAGGGCGCCGACTCTCGCAGCCTCGAGTCCGAGGACCAGATCTTCACGGTCACCATGGCGCGGGCGAAGGAGCTCTTCGCCGAGCCCAAGCGCCGGCGCGGGCAGGCCGCACCACAGCCCCCGCTGCGAGAGTTGGGCAACGACCTCGTCACCGAACAACCGGTGGTGGTCAAGGACGGCAGGTTCGGTCCCTACGTGACCGACGGCGAGACCAACGCCAGCCTCAAGAAGGGTGACCTCGTCGAAGAGATCACCATCGAGCGGGCGTCCGAGTTGCTTCAGATCCGCCGCGAGACCGCGCCCAAGAAGAAGAAGGCGGGCGCACGCAAGAAGACAGCGAAGAAGAAGAAGACAGCGAAGAAGAAGAAGACTGCCGCGAAGAAGAAAGCGGCGGCGAAGAAGAAGCCGACGTGACCGAGTGGGCTGGACCGATCGACCGCTTCCCGCCCCAGAGTCTCTAACGTCGTGCTGTGATGGCGGAGCCCCCCGACCAGAGTGCCGAGGGAGACCTCCCGACACTGTCGATGCCCGCGGTCGACGATCCGCAAGAACCGACGCGGATGCACGTCCGTCTCTTCGGGTCGACTGCGTTCTTCCGGCTGTGGCTGACGCAGGTCGTGTCGGCCACCGGCGACTGGCTCGGCTTCCTGGCCATCGCCGCGCTGGCCACCCGCCTCAGCCCCGACCGTCCCGAGGCCGCGATCGGCCTCGTCATGTCGGCGCGCATCGTTCCTGGGTTCTTCCTCGGCCCCGCCGCCGGCGTCTTCGCCGACCGCTTCGACCGCAAGCGGCTGATGGTGATCTGCGACATCGGTCGCGCGTGCGTCCTCGCCACCCTGCCGTTCGTCGACACCGTCCCTGGACTGATCGTCGCGTCGCTCGTGCTCGAGGTGTTCACGTTGCTGTGGGCTCCGGCGAAGGAGGCCTCGGTCCCGCACCTCGTCCCGTCGGATCATCTGACGACCGCCAACTCGCTGTCGCTCGTAGCCGCCTACGGCACCATCCCGCTCGCTGCCGGCATCTTCTCGCTGCTCGCCAAGGTGTCCGAGTGGCTGGGCGACTTCGAGGTGCTCACCGTGCTCCGGGGAACGGAGGAGGGGCTCGCCTTCTACTTCGACGCGCTCACCTTCGGGCTCTCCGCGCTGATGATCTACACGCTGCCGCTCCCGCGTCGTCGCAAGGAAGACCGAGACAGGTCGTCCGGCAAGCGCATCGAGTTCGGGTCTGCGTGGCGCGAACTGCGCGAGGGCTGGGAGTTCGTGTTCATCAATCCCGTGGTGCGCTCCGTGAATCTCGGGCTCGCCACCGGACTCATCGGTGGGGGGATGCTCGTCCCCCTCGGACCGGTGTTCGCGGAAGAAGTGTTGGGATCCGGACAGGCCGGCTTCGGCGTCCTGATCTTCGCGCTCGGCCTCGGTGTCGCTGGCGGCGTGGTCCTGATCTCGGTCTTCCAGAAACGGGTGCCCAAGGAGTGGGCCTTCGTCGTCGCGGTCTTCGTGGCCGGCGGATCGCTCATGGCCGCCGCATCCATGTCTGCGATCGAGCTGGCGTCGGTGTTCGTGTTCGTCCTCGGCATCTGTGCGGGCACGGTCTACGTGCTCGGCTTCACGATGCTGCACGAGCACGTCGAGGACGAGATGCGCGGCCGCATCTTCTCCGCGCTCTACACCCTGGTACGGCTCTGCGTACTGGTCTCGTTCGCCGTGGGCCCGTTCCTGTCCGAGCTGTACGGGGGCATCTCCGAAGCCATCTTCGAGGACGGTCACCTCGATGCCTTCGGTGTCGCCATCGCCGTCCCGGGCGTACGTCTGACGCTGTGGACCGCGGCGTTCATCATCCTCGTCGCCGGCTTCATCGCTGCGTCCTCGATGCGCGATGCCGCCCGCAAGGATCTCGTCGTCATGCCCAAGAGCGGCAATGGCGACGACCCCGCTGAGTCGTGATCGGCGAGTCATGACCGCAGACGGGCCCTCGGGGCGCTTCATCGCCTTCGAGGGCGGCGAGGCAGCGGGAAAGTCGACGCAGGCTCGTCGGCTCGCATTGCGCCTGGCGGCGCTCCACACCTTCGAGCCGGGATCGACCGACGCTGGCGCGACGATCCGGTCGATCCTCCTCGACCCCGCGACCGGCGACCTCGATCCGAGGACCGAGGCGCTGCTGATGGCCGCCGACCGGGCGGAACACGTCGCTGCCGAGGTCGTCCCCGCGCTCGCGGCGGGCCGTCACGTCGTGACCGACCGCTACCTGTATTCGTCGGTGGCCTATCAGGGTCACGGGCGCGGACTCGATCCCCAGTGGATCCGCGACCTGTCTCTGTGGGCCGCCGGCGGCCTCGAGCCAGACCTCGTCGTGTTCCTCGACCTCCCGGTCGAGGTGGCCCGGGTACGGGTACGTGGGGTCGCTCCGGACCGTCTGGAGCGTGAGGAGATCTCGTTCCACGAACGGGTGCGGACGGGATTCCACCGGCAGGCTGACGAAGACCCGGGCCGCTGGTTGGTCGTCGACGCAGCCGCTCCTGTCGATGAGATCGAGCAAGCGATCTGGAGCGTGGTCGGCCCGCTCGTCGCAGCGACATGATCCGTCGCCCGCATCGGGCAGGATGGGCAGCGTGAGCGACACCGCACTGACCCCGGCCGTCGACGTGTGGTCGGGAGTCGTCGGACAGGACCACGCGGTGGCACAACTGCAAGCGGCGTCGAGGAGCCCCGTACACGCCTATCTCCTGGTCGGACCCATGGGCTCCGGCAAGCGAGCACTGGCGGCGGCGTTCGCGGCATCCCTGCTCGGGAACGACGCCGAATCTCGCGGCGCTGATGCCGATCGTGCACGACGGCTCGCCCTCGACGAGAGCCATCCCGACCTCCACGTGTTCGCTCCGGAGGGCCTCGCGATCCTGGTGAAGGACGCCGAAGCGATCATCAAGGCGGCGTCGAGGAGCCCGGTGGAGGGGGCCCGCAAGGTCCTGGTGCTGACGGAGTTCGAGAAGGTCGACCAGGCCGGGCCGGTGCTGTTGAAGACGATCGAGGAGCCGTCGGCTTCGACCGTGTTCGTGATCCTGGCCGAGGAGGTCCCGCCCGAGCTGGTACCGATCGCCAGTCGTGCCGTGCGGATCGATCTCGGTGCAGTGCCGCTCGACGCGATGGTCGATGCGCTCGTGGCTGCGGGAGCGACCCATGACACCGCTGCGGCTGCGGCAGCAGCGTCGACCGGTGATCTCCTCCGAGCGCGGTTGCTGGTGGAAGACCCGTCGCTCGACGTCCGCCGCGATGCGTGGTCGACGATCCCGCTGCGGGTCGACGGGACAGGAGCGACGGCTGCGCAGCTGGTCGACGAGGTCATCGCCCACATCGACGCAGCTCAGGAACCGGTCGACCAACGGCAGAAGACCGAGACCGCGGAGCTCGCACAGCAGATCGAGGATCTCGGCCTGCCACGAGGAATGCTCAAGGATCTCGAGACGAGACACAAGCGTCAGGTGCGTCGGCATCGTCGCATCGAGCTCCGCTTCGGGCTCGCCATGGTCGCTGCGACGTATCGAGACCGTCTCGTGACCGTCGATGACCCGACGCCGCTGCTCGAAGCCGTCGACCGTCTGGGAGCGGCAGCAGAGGCGATCGATCGCAACCCGAACGAACTGCTGTTGCTCCAGGCGCTCGTCGCTGGGCTCCCGCCACTCTGATCGGGCGATTGGCTTCCGGCGCAGCGGTTGCCCTGCGCTACCGTGCACGGTCCCGCCCGAATAGCTCAGTCGGCAGAGCGACGCTCTCGTAAAGCGTAGGTCGTGAGTTCAATTCTCACTTCGGGCTCGCTTTCTCGCCCTTGCGGGCAAGAAATTGACCGATGCTCCGCATCGGTGTGATCGTCGGCGGTCGCGAAACGCCACGTTGTCGCCACTTTCTCGTCCAGACCAGTGGGCAACGATTCGTCAACGAATCGTCGGACCTCGATTCGTCAGACGGCGATTCGTCGGCGTGACCGCTCGCCCGCTCCGTACGTGCCGATCGGCGCGTTAGGTACGGATACGACCCTGTACGCGCCGATCCTTGGGACGTCGGTTTCGAGAAGTGGCAACAACGTGGCGCAATGCGACCAACGACGAGCAACGCTCGTCGGGTTGCGCAGGCGAGGCAGCGGCGTGTCGATCAGCCGTGGGGCAGGTCGACGCGGAAGACGATCCGCAGCGGGTCGTCCACCAGACGGACGCTGCCACCCTGTGCGGTGACGAGGCGCCACACGATGTGGAGCCCGAGGCCAGTCCTTGAGCCTTCACCCGAGCCGGGCAGATACCGACCGAACAGCAACGCTGCGTCGGCGCCGGCGATCGCGGGGCCGTCGTTCGACACCGAGATCGACACGCCGGCCTGCGTCTTGCGGACAGCGATCTCGAATGGCGGTTCGCCGTGTCGGAGCGCATTGTCGAGCAGGTTCTGGACCACGCGCTGGATCGCCCGTCGATCGACGTTGGCCTCGACGCCGACGTCGCCCGTCACCGCGACCTCGACGCCCTGGGTGACGGCCTTTCCGGTGGCGAGCTGTTCGCCGAGCGCGTAGAGGTCGACCGCCTCGCGCTGCAGCGGGAGTTCGAGGTGGTGCGGGCGAGTGGCGAGCAGCAGGTCATCGAGGAGGCCGTCGAGTTGCCCAGCCGACCGATCGATGATGGCGCTGAGGGACTCGCGGTCGTCGTCGCCTTTCGCCAGCAGCTTCGCGGCGCCGACGACCACAGCGAGCGGGCCCCGCAGGTCGTGCGCCACGAGCGAGACGCGGTCAGCGACGACGTCGGCGTCGGGGCCGACCTCGGCCGACACGAAGCTGTTGACCACATCGGCGATGGTGCCCAATGCCTGCCGCTCTGCCGCTGACCAGTTGCGAGCGGTCGAAGAGATCGCGCAGGTCGCTCCCAGCACCTCGCCACCGGCTCCGCGCAACGGCAGACCCAGGTACGAGGTCACACCGAGTTCCCCCGCCTCGGTGCCCTCGAGCATCTCGGTGTCCTCGATGTCGAAGAACGTCATCGGTTCACCCTCGGCGACCACGTATTGGCACAGCGAGTGCGGCAGGTCGGTCTGGCGGCGACTCGCCCACGGCTCGGGCAGGCCGGTCGATGCCACGAAGAACTGACGGTCCTCGTCGACGAGGCTCACGAGACCGGCATCCGCGCCGGTCAGCAGCGGGATCAGCCCGACCAACTTCGCCACGGATGGTGGTGAGGGCGCATCGAGGAGACCGGTGGCTCGTACGGCGGCCAGCCGCGCCGGGTCGCGGAGCCGATGGAGAACTCGATCCTCGGAGCGGGTCTGGCTTCCGTCGGTCGGCACTCAGCCGAAGCTACCGCGTGACGTCGAAGATCTTGTCGAGCAGGCTCGTCGTCAGGTCTCGCTTGACGAGGACGGCATCGGCGCCGGCGGCGGTCGCGGTCGCGTGCACCTGGTGGTCTGTCGAACCGGTGACCGCGACCAGGCGCGTCCCGGGAAGCGACTGCTTGAGCTTGCGCAACAGCCACGAGCCGTCCTTGCCGACGAGGAAGAGGTCCACGAGCACGATGTCGGGTCGCTCGGCTTCGGCGAGTCTGAGCGCCTGTCGAGCGGTGCTCGCTTCGCCGACCACGTCGAAGCGGCCGTCGGTCTCCATCGCGCACGACAGGAGATACCGCACTTCGGGGATGTCGTCGACGATCAGCACACGTCGGGTCCTGACAATGGTCGCTGTGTGCATCGTGTCCGTCTCCCATTCGATGGTCTCCGGTCTGATCGGCACGTCATCCAGGAATCTTGAACGTGTTGTCGATCGCCGGACGACGAGAATTCCCGCAGATGCGGAACCAGCGGCCCAGTTCGTAGCGTCAGACCACCATGCGAACTCCACGAACGGGTACGAGTGTGCGGGTCACGGCGGCGGTTGCAGTGATGGTCCTTGCGGTTGCCGCGTGCTCGTCGGGCGATTCGGAGCCCAGAGCGGGCGGCGACAGCCCCGTCTTCCTGGGCGCCCGTTCGAGTGCGCCGACACTCCTCAAGGAGAGCCAGACCTGCGACGAGGTGCTCGAGGACTTCCAGTCGTTCGCACCCACCGTGCTTCGCAACAACTTCGGCTTCGGCGTCGGTGGCGACGTGTTCTTCGAGACGGGTGGGGCGCTGCCGGATTCGCTGGCGGCCGAAGAGCGCACCAGCGACGACTCGTCCGGAGAAATCACCGCCGCGCCAGCACTCCCGACGACGGGAAATGCCGCCGACGGCGAGTCGTCCGACACCAACACCCAGGAGGATGGTGTCGACGAGCCGGACACGGTCGAGAACGACGGAAAATTCGTCTACGTGGTCGACCAACAAGAACTCGTCATCCTCGACGGCACCACCGCGGCAGTCCTGAGCCGGACCGCGCTCTCGTCGTTCGGTGCGCAACTCCTCCTCTCCGGCGACCGTCTGCTCGCGATCTCCGGCGGCGGCGGCTTCCACGGCGGCCCGATCGCGGTCGACGACGTCGGTGTCACCAACCCCGTGTCGCCGGTCGCCGTCGAAGATGTCGCGTCGACGCCGCCACCCGCCGACTCCGAACCCCTTCCGGTCGAGCCCCTGCCCATCGGGCCCCTGCCCGTCGAGCCGCCGTCGTTCCAGGCAGGAATGACCATCCAGTTGATCGATGTGTCCGATCGCTCCGCGCCGGTGGTCGTCGAGACGACCGAGTTCGAGGGCAACCACGTCGACACCCGAGTGGTCGACGGTGTCGCCCGCATCGTGGTGACGTCGTACCCGCAGCCGCCGCAGATGGATCGACTGTTCGAAGGCGTCGGCGACGTCGACAGCCCGCAGGACGTCGAGGCGGCGATCGACGACAGCATCGATGACACGACCATCGGAGACTGGCTTCCCTCGTTCCGCACGACCACCGCGGCTGACGACGGCACGGCGCCTTCGTCTGTCGAGGGCTCGATCGTCGAGTGCGACGACGTCCTCGTCCCCGAAGTGAACGCCGGCATCAGCGAGACCTCCATCCTTCGAGTCGACTTCGACGAGGGGTTCGACCCGGCCAACACGACCACGATCGTCGCCGAGGCCGGCACGGTCTACGCCTCGACGTCGACGCTCTACGTGGCGGCGACGAAGTTCGTGCAGTTCGACGAGCAGGGCAGCGTCTCGTCCGAGGACTGGTCGACAGCGGTCCACGCCTTCGACCTCGGCGGCGACGGTGCTGCGACGCACGTCGCTGCCGGTGAGGTG
>JBBSLH010000034.1:0-18075 GCA_038255425.1 Acidimicrobiales bacterium | reverse complement strand
TGCTCGCGACGGCTTCGCCGACTCGAGGTCGGGGATGCTCGACACGTGGCGGAGCGCATCCTCGGGAGCGATGCCGGCTCGACCGAGGGCATTGACCGCTTGTTCGAGTATCGGCGACGTGAGGGCTCGGGCGGTGACGTGCGTCCCGAGCGCAGTCCCGAAGGCGGCCGCGCCCCGACGGAGCGTCCAGACGAGGTCTTCCTCCGTGGCCGCGCCGCCGAGTGCATCGTGTTCAGCGTGCAGGTCGTCGATCATGGATCGGTCTCTGTCGACCCGTCGGCCGATGCCGGCCAGCGTCCGGCCCATGGACGGTGGCGCCTTCAGCCGGAAACGACGGTCGTCCGGATGCGGCCGATGAGCCGGGAGTCCTGTGGCCGCGGCATCACCGAAGTACTGCATGTCGACGACGGCAGCCGACGTGCCCGGCAGCCGTTCTCCCGCCAGACGCATCGCCGTGAGGTTCAGGTGGAGTCTCGTCGCCATCCGGCCGACGATCTTGTACGGGTCCTCGTGACCGGGGCGGGGGAGGAGGCTGAAGTCGTCACAGAAGGAGATGCGAAACCCTTCCTCGAACCCGGGGCCGATGATCGACCACGCCAGTGGTGTGACCGGGTCTGGGAGGATCTCGCCAGCGTTCGCTCGCGTGTAGACGGGATACTCGCGGTCGAACGGCGTGTCGAGGAACGCGAACATGGGGACGGATCCTGGCACGGACGTCCGTAGGCTCGTCGGCATGCGCCGACGACTTCTTCTTCCCGTCGCTGCGGCCGTGTTGTTGCCCGTGATCGTGCTGGGCGTGGAGGTCCAACTCGCGCGTACCGCGCCGCGCCTCGACGACGAGGTCGGATTCCGGCCGATCGACATCGTCGTGGGCGACGGGACGCCTGAAACCAAGGTCGTGTGGCTCGGCGACTCGACGAGCACGGGCGTCGGGACCGACAGGGTCGAGGACTCGATGGCGTTCCGGGTGACCTCGATGCGTCACGGTGACGCTCGCTTCGCAATTCTCGGTGTGTCGGGTGCACAGATTCACGAAGTCGTGGACGACCAACTGCCGGAATTGGCTGCCCGAGTCGATGATGGAGACGTGCCCGACGTGGTCTACGTCTCCATCGGCGCCAACGACGTGACCGCCCTCACGCGCCGGCCGGAGTTCCGCGAGCGGTATCGGTCGATGGCCGAACAGCTGACGGAACTGGTGCCCGACGCGGAGATCGTGATCGTCGGTATCCCTGACATGGGGACGGCGCCCCGGTTGCCGGTCCCGCTGCGTCAGATCGCCGGTGTCCGGGCCGCACAACTCGATGGCGTCATCGGCGAGATCGCCGAGGACGCTGATCTCCACAAGGTCGATCTGGCGGGTCGGACCAGCGCGACCTTCTCGAGCGATCCCGGCCGCTACTTCTCGTTGGATGACTTTCATCCGAGCCGGGACGGACACCGCGTGTGGGCCGAGGCCGTCGTCGCATCGATCGACGAATCGTCTCGGTAGCCTCGGCGGGGTGACGCTGCGTACCCGCTGGCTCGGACGAGTGCCCTACACCGAAGCGCTCGAACTCCAGCGCGCACTGCACCGTGAGCGTGCCGACGACCATCTGCTGCTGCTCGAGCATCCGCACGTGTACACGCTCGGTGTCCGGGCAGACATGCAGCACGTCCTGGTGCCGCCGGAGTCCGTGGGCGCCGAACTCGTCCGCGCCGACCGTGGCGGTGATGTCACCTATCACGGCCCCGGCCAACTGGTCGGCTATCCGATCCTCGCCGTGCCCGGGAAACGCGGCGGCGGAATGGCGGACACGGTGGCGTACGTGCGGTCGGTCGAGCAGTTGGTGATCGACACACTGACCGAGCTCGGGTTGCCCGACGTGGGCCGACTCGACGAGTACCCCGGCGTCTGGGTCGCCCCCGAATCGGACGAGCCGAGGAAGATCTGTGCGATCGGCGTGAAGCTCAGTCGCGGGCGGTCCATGCACGGATTCGCGCTCAACGTCGACCCCGACATGGAGTTCTGGGGCCACATCGTGCCGTGCGGGATCCCCGACAAGGCGGTCACCTCGGTGGCGGCCGAGGGCATCGACGTCACCATGAAGGACGTGGTCGACGTGGTCGCACGGCTCGCGGCAGTCCGCTGGGGTGCTGCTGGACACGAACGGGCAGACATCGTGTGGCGTGAGCGCTCGACGGACCTCGCACCCTTCAGTCGAGGCGCAGGTCCGGGCGAGACTGTGGGACGCGACGGTCACTCGGCGCCGTCGAGCGCCGCGCCGCAGGGTCAGCCGGTACGTCTGATGGGACGTCTGGCCGAGGCCGGTGTCCAGGACGGTCTCGCCATCACCGACCGCAAGCCCGACCACGTCAAGGCACGATTCCGGATCACCGACGACTACCTCCGGCTTCGCAAGACGATGCGCGATCTCGACCTGGTCACCGTCTGCGAGGAAGCGGGATGCCCCAACATCTTCGAGTGTTGGTCCGACGGCACCGCCACGTTCATGGTGGCCGGCGAGCGATGCACGCGTGCGTGCGGTTTCTGCCTCGTCGACACCCGCAAGCCAGAGCCGCTCGACCCCGGCGAACCCGAGCGGGTCGCCGAGGCGGTCGAACGGATGGGTCTCACGTTCGCAGTCGTCACGATGGTTGCCAGGGACGATCTGGCCGACGGTGGCGCTGGGCATGTCGCTGACACGGTGCGAGCCATCAGGGCACGGACCACGAATGTCGGGGTCGAGACGCTCATCTCCGACTGCCGGGGTGACGCTCCTTCGCTCGATGCCATCTTCGACGCCCGCCCGGACGTCCTCAACCACAACATCGAGTCCGTCGCCCGGCTCCAGCGCGCCGTGCGGCCCAGTGCCGGCTACGCGCGGTCGCTCGCAGTCCTGGCGCGAGCCAAGGCGGCAGGGCTGACGACCAAGTCGTCGATCATCGTGGGCATGGGCGAGCATGACGACGAGGTGGTGCAGACGCTTGCCGACCTCCGAGGCGTCGGTGTCGACATCGTGACCATCGGGCAGTACCTCCGCCCGACGACCAATCATCTCCCCGTCGCCCGTTGGGTCGACCCGGAACAGTTCGTGGATTGGAAGGCGACTGGCGAGGCGATGGGCATCGGCCACGTCGAGGCGTCGCCGCTGACGCGGTCGAGCTACCACGCTCGGCAGGCGGCCGATGCGGCTGGCACCGAGATCCCAGCGAGCGACGAAGTCTCAGTGCAGATCAGCGGCTGAAGGTCAGCTCGCCTCGAGAGCGTCGATCTCGCGGTTGAGTCCGTCCTCACCGAGGGGACCAACGAGCGTCTTCGAAGTTCCGTCGTCGTTCACGAAGATCCACGCCGGTTGGGTGACGATGCCGAACCGTTCCCAGATCGAGTCGGTGGCGTCCTCGGGGTCGACCACGTGGTCGAACGTGCCGACTCCGTGGCGTTCGATGAACGCCGACATCTCGTCGACGCCGTCCCGTCCCGCGATCCCGAGGAACGAGATGTCAGGACGTGCTGCTGTGACCGCTGCGACCGCAGGGGCTTCCCGGTTGCACGACGTTCACCAGGGCGCCCAGAACCAGATGACGAGATCGGAGCCGACGTAGTCGCTCACATCGACCGAGTCGCCTGCCACCGTCTGCGCCTGGAACGACAACAGGTCGGCTGGCGTCGCCGCTGACGAGTTGCCGTCATCGCCGCCGCACGCCGTCAGCGCCAGGGCTGCGGCGAACAGGCCGGCGATGAGTCGGGTGCGCACGAGGGAGAGCGTACGAGCCCGAAGGAGGCGGAGGGGGTCGCGACGGATAGTTTCGACAATCGTGAGCACTCGCCTACTGATCCTTGTTGCGCTGTTGTGCGGACTCGCGATCCTGGTCGCGTTCTCGGTCCAACTGCTGCTGGTGCTCTGAGCGACGCCTACGCGATGCGGCGGTGTGCGCGTCGTCCATAGTGGACGTAGGCAGGACGATCCTCGTCCTCCTCGTCGATCATGACGACGAGCGACTCGACGCCCGTGTCCGGATCGGTCGTGACGAACCGCAACTCGTCGACCGGTGTGAGGGTCAAGGTCCGTTCACGCATACCCGCCATCGAGAACAGCTCGTCCGGGATGATGGTCATGCGCAGCGTGTCGTTGTCGCCGCCTGCGATCGCCAGCCGCTGGTGCATCCGCTCGTAGATGCCGGCGCACAGGCCAGGATCTGATCGCTCGTCCACCGGGAGCGGAGCGGGGAGTGCCGGCGGGGTCGCGTCGAGCAACTCGCGCCCCACGGTCTCGAAGACCGCCTGCGCGATGTGATCACCTCGTCCCGAATTCGTGAGGACGACGACCGCGGCATCGGCGCCAGGGACGACGCGGAGGAACGCTCGCTGACCGACGGTGTCGCCGTCGTGGGCCAGCACGTCGACGTCGCCCCAGTGCTTGACGTTCCAACCCAGCGCCCACTCGTCGCTCGACCCGGGCACCTCGACCTGGGGCTCGGCCATCTCGGCCAGCGCTCGGCCGGGGAGGACCTGCCTGCCCTCGACGCTCTTTCCTCCGCGGAGGTGTAGCTGGGCGAAGTCGAGGACGTCGCCTGCGTCAGCGATGATCCCCCCAATCGGCACGTTGAAGCGGGCGAGCGTCCACGGGTTCACATGGACGCCGTCGTCCTGGTGTGAGTGTCCGGCAGCGACGCGATGAACGATCGCCTGCTCGGCCAGCGTGACCGTTCGTCGCAGACCGGCCGGACGCAGCAGTCGTCGCTGCAGCGCCCTGGTGTAGTGATCGCCTGTCGCCTCCTCGACCAGTCGTCCGAGGACGCCGTACCCGGCATTGCAGTAGCTGAAGAGGTCGTCGGGCGCGTGGACCTGACCCAACTCCTCGAGTGTCGAGACGTAGCGCCACAGCGCGTCCGGGTTCCGTCCACAGTCGAGGAAATGATCACCCTCCATCCCGCCGGTGTGGCTCAACAGGTTGCGGGGTGTGATCGACAGCGTCGCGGCATCGTCCAGGACTCGGAACTCCTGCAACACGCCGCGCACCGGCTCGTCGAGCTCGACCACGCCCGCGTGCACGAGTTGCATCACCAGGGTGGCCGTGTACACCTTCGAGATCGATCCGATCTGGAACAGCGTGTCGGTGGTGACGTCGATCCCCGTGCCCGTGTTGGCGATCCCGGAGGCGACGATCGACCGCTCGTCGCCGCGGACGACGCCGACCACCGCGCCGGGCACGTCGTGCGCAGCGCGGGTTTCGTCGACGAGCGCTTGGAGCGTCGGTTCGAACGCATCGAGTGCAGGCATGACGCGAGCAGGGTAGTGGGTGGCGGGTCTCACCACCGGTGCCCAACGATGGCGGCGGAGCCCCGATCGCGTCGTAGCCTGCGTCACATGTTCGCCGACCGCGTCGACAGGGTCCGGGCTCGCATGCGGTCACTCGACGTCGACGTCGCATTGCTGTCCGTCGGTCCCGAGCTGCCGTATCTCACCGGCTACGAGGCCATGCCGCTCGAACGCTTGACGATGCTGGTGCTCCCGAGCGATCGCCCGGCCACGTTGGTCGTGCCTCGGCTCGAAGCCCCGCGGGTCGTCGAACGACCCGACGTGTTCTCGCTCCGGCCGTGGGGCGAGACCGAGGATCCTGTGTCGATCGTCGCCGACCTCGTCGGTACAGCAGCCTCGCTTGCCATCGGTGACCGCACCTGGGCTCGCTTCCTCGTCGATCTGCAGCGGGCACTCACGGACCGGACCTGGCATCGGACCACCGACGTCGTGGGACCCGTCCGTGCCATCAAGGACGACGCCGAGATCGGAGCCCTCCGCGCGGCCGGCGCCGCCGCGGACCGTGTCGCCGCACAGTTGCAGGGGGGAGAGATCCCGTTGCTCGGACGCACGGAGGCCGAGGTCTCCGCCGACATCGGACGCCGGCTCGTCGACGAGGGGCATCACCGCGTCAACTTCGCCATCGTCGCTGCCGGCGCCAACGCTGCCTCCCCGCACCATGAGCCCGGTCCACACGTCATCGAACGGGGCGAGGCGGTGCTGTGCGACTTCGGCGGGACGATGCACGGTCCAGGAGGAGTCGGCTACTGCTCCGACATGACCCGCGTCGTCGGGGTCGGGTCGGTGCCGTCCGAGTTGGCGCGCGCCTATGCGTCGCTGCGGGCCGCGCAGCAGGCGGCAGTCGCCAGCGCCGAGGTGGGGGTCAGCTGCGCATCGGTCGACGCCGTCGCGCGCGACGCGCTCTCCGCCGACGGATGGGGTGAGTGGTTCATCCACCGCACCGGTCACGGCATCGGCATCGAGGAGCACGAAGACCCGTACATCGTCGTCGGCAACGACGAACTGCTCGCTCCCGGGCACGCCTTCTCGGTCGAACCCGGCGTGTACCTGCCTGGAACATGGGGCATACGGCTCGAGGACATCGTCATCGCCACCGACGACGGACCGCTCCCGTGCAACCGAGCGGACCACGATCTCGTCGTCATCCAGTGATCGAACTCTCCGCCGCCACCTTCTGTCTCCAGTGGGCAACCGGGGGACTGGCGTTCCTCTGGGTGACGACCCGTCGACGAGAGGTCGGCATCGGATACGGCTGGCTCATGCGGGCGACCTACGGATCGATCGCTGCCATCGGCGTGTTCGTCGGCTTCCGATACGACCAGGCCATCGCACGCGAGATGCTCGGCGCCGCGCTCGTCGCTGCGACCACCGTGGCGCTCGCCGTCAGCATCGTCCGCCGGCGCGCAGGGGTTGCGGGAGAGCGCGAGCGCGTCGCCGTGAAGTCGGCACGCGTCGCGGAGATGACCGGGATCGAACGAGACATCGACGGCCCACGCGACGACGTGCCCGAGTTCCCACCGGTCCTCGACCTGATCGCACCGGTCATCGGGGTCGTTGGTCTTCTCGCCGCCGCTGCTGCCGACGGTGGTCCGTACGCGTTGTCGCTCCTCCGCCTGCTCGCCGGGGCGGCATTTCTCGGCGCAGTCACCGACGCCATGCTGCTCGGCCACTGGTATCTCGTGCAGCCCGGGCTCCGCCGTGAACCGCTCCTCGAACTGGTGCGTTGGACGGCGATCACCTGGCCGGTCGAGGTCGCGGCGATGCTCATCCCCACCGGGATGTTCGCCGTCTTCTCCGGGTCGATCGACGACGGCTACGGAGGGATCCTCGGCTGGTTCTGGATCGCGTGTGCGATCGCGACGATCGTTCTCGTCTACGTGACCCGCGCTGCGTTGCGCGAGCGGTACTACTCGGCGGTGATGGCCGCCACCGGCCTCCTCTACCTCGCCATCCTCACCGCCTTCGGCACCGACCTCGTCGCCCGAGCTGTTTTGTCTTGAGCCTTCTGGTCACGACATCGGCGGTCTGAGCGCGCTGATCGTGTACCAGATCCGGAAGGTCGACGTTCTGGTCACCACATCGGCGGTCTGAGCGCGCTTTTCGCGGGCCAGAACGGGCTCGGTAGCGATCTCCGAGCATTTACGGTTCACTGACGTCATGCCACGTGCCGTCTGGAGTGGGTCGATCAGCTTCGGCCTGGTGAACATCCCCGTGAAGCTCTACAGCGCAGTCAGTCGCAAGAGCGTCCGCTTCAACCAGATCGACCGGCACACCGGTTCGCGCATCAAGTACAAGAAGGTGTCGGCCGAGTCGGGCGACGAGGTCGACAACGACGACATCATCAAGGGCTACGAGTTGCCCTCCGGTGAGTACGTCACGGTCTCGGACGACGAACTCGCGCAACTCGATCCCAAGGCCAGTCGCACCATCGAGATCGAGGAGTTCGTCGACCTGGTCGACATCGATCCGCTCTACTACGACTCGGCGTACTACCTGGCGCCGGACAAGGCGACGGTCAAGCCGTACGCGTTGCTCACCCAGGCGATGGAACAGTCCGGCAAGGTCGGGATCGCTCGCGTGGTCATGCGTACCAAGCAGTACCTCTGCGCCGTTCGACCCCAGAACGGATCACTGGTCATGTCCACGATGGTGTACGCCGACGAGATCAACGCACCCGAACAGATCGCCGAGTTGGCTGACGTCACCGAGGTCGAGGTCTCCGACAAGGAACTGACGATGGCGACCCAACTGATCGAGTCGCTCAGCGAGGACTTCGACCCGGCGAAGTACGAGGACACCCATCGCGAACGAGTCCTCGACGTCATCGAACGCAAGGCAGCTGGCGAGGAGGACATCATCGCGACGCCGGAGCCCCAGGACGACAAGGTCGTCGACCTCATGGCCGCGCTCGAGGCGTCGGTCGCTGCCGCCAAGGAAGCACGTACCCGTCATCCATCGGGGACCGATGAGTCCACGTCCTCCGGGAAGAAGCAGGCAGCGAAGAAGTCGACGTCGAAGGCCAAGAAGTCCGCCTGACCGGGCCACTCGATGGTGGACACGGTGGTCGAACTGGAGGGGGAGCGCCTCCGCGTCCGGAATCTCGACAAGGTGCTGTACCCCGACGTCGGATTCACGAAGGCCGAGGTGATCGACTACTACGTCCGCGTCGCACCCGCGATGCTTCCTCACGTGACGGGGCGTGGAGTCACCCTGCGGCGCTACCCCGACGGCGTCGAGGGCGAGTCGTTCTTCGAGAAGCGATGCCCGACGCACCGCCCCGACTTCGTACACACCGTGCTGGGGCCCGGTGACCGCAACGGTGGGATCGACTACTGCTGTATCGACTCGATCCCAGCGCTCGCGTGGGTCGCGAACATGGCCGGTCTGGAGATCCATGCCCCGATGGCGACAGGGGACGACATCGACTCGCCTCGGGTGTGCGTCTTCGATCTCGATCCCGGCGCCCCGGCGGACATCACCGACTGCGCCCGGGTCGGCCTCGCCATCCGTGACCTGCTCGCGGGAGTCGGATTGGACTGTTACCCGAAGACTTCGGGGTCCAAGGGCATGCAGCTGTACGTGCCGCTCAACCGGCCGCACACGCACGAGCACGCCAGCGATTTCGCGCACGCCGTCGCCCAGGTCCTCCAGAAGCATCGGCCGGACGAGGTGACCTCGGTGATGGCCAAGAAGGTCCGCACGAACAAGGTGTTCATCGACTGGAGTCAGAACAGCCGACACAAGACGACCGTGGCGGCGTACTCACTTCGGGCGAGACCGACGCCCACGGTGTCGACACCCGTGAGTTGGGACGAGGTCAGCGACGCCGCCGACGGCGCTGCGTTGTCGTTCACCGCTCCTGAGGTGCTCGACCGAGTTGCCGAACTCGGCGACCTGTTCGCCCCGGTCGCCGATCTGGAGCAGGTGTTGCCGCCGGCCTGAGCAGGATGGCCATCACGGTGTGTGCCGGAGTGGCGTCGAACTCCCACGGAACGTAGGAGTGCATTGGGTGGATCCTGCCGTTGCGGGAGGTTCAGGGACTTTGTGCGCGGAGATTGTCTGCTTCTGCGACGAGGGACATCGCGAAGTGCCTTCCGTTCCGCCGCCTTCTCGGGGACCATGGAGCAGAAGACTTCACTCGAGAGAGGTGGACTCCGTGTTCGACATCCTGCCCATCGCGCTCCCGGCGTTCTTGGTCGTTCTCGCCGCCGTCGTGCTCGTGCGCCGCGAGCGCTCGGGGGACCTCGTCGATCTGACCGAGTGGGACGACGTCGCCGTCGTTCCGGTGATCGACGTGAGGGACACGTCGAGGTCGCGAGCCCACATCAGCGGTGGCGCACTCGTCGCTCCCGGTGGCGCATCGCTCGGTGCCCGTATCCGTGACACCGCTGCGGATGAGATCCGGCCGCACGGTCGTGTACGGATCCGGCGGCGAGATCAGCCGCTGGTCGCTGCTCGTTCCGAGACCTGAATCCCCTGACAGAGTTGGCTAACGCGCCACGAAGTACTTCGCTCGGGGGTGGTGGCAGATCAAGGCTGACGTCGACTGCTCGGGTTGGTACTGGAACCCGGTCTCCTCGCTGACCTCGATGCCGATCCGATCGGCGCCCAGGAGTTCGGCGACGAGTTCGTTGTCCTCGAGGTCGGGGCACGCCGGATAGCCCCACGAGTACCGGCCACCGTGATACTGCTGGCGGAACATACCGGCGAGGTCGATCTCAGCGGTGTCGTCGATGCCGAGTTCCTCGCGGATGCGCTTGTGCCACAGCTCGGCCAGCGCTTCAGCCATCTCGACGCCGATGCCGTGCAACTTGAGGTAGTCCTGGTACTTGTCGGCCGCGAAGAGTTCGGCGGTGCGTTCGCTGACGGCGTGCCCCATCGTGACGATGTGGAAGGCGGCGACGTCGACCTCGCCGGCCGGGTTGAGAGCACGGTCGATCGGTCGGAACATGTCGGCGATGCACAGGAACGGTTCCTTGCGCTGCCGTGGGTACGAGAAGCGGCAACGCTCCTCGGTCGCCGTCTCGTCGGTCCAGATCACCAGGTCGTTGCCGTCGCTGTTGGCGGGGAAGTAGCCGTAGACCAGCGCCGGTTGCAGCAATCCGTCTGCCTTGGCTTCGGCGAGTTCGGCGCGGAGCTGTGGCCTGATGCGCTCCTTGAACTCGACGTCGGACTCCTTCGTTCCGTCGTCCCGCTTCTCCGGGCGGAACTGCCATTGGTTGCGGAACAGCGCGGTCTCGTTGATGAAGCTGGCGATCTCGTCGAGCGAGACCCCCTTCACGACCTGGCTGCCCCAGAAGGGAGGAGTGGGGACCGGATTGTCGGCAGCGACGGCGGGGGAGCGGGCCGGAATCTCGACGTCAGGGTCGTCGACCGGTTCGTCGAGACCGGCGCGGGCGCGCACGGTCGACTCGGAGGGAACGATTCCCCAGTCGGCATCGTCGTCCTCGGACCCCGACCGGATCGCGCCGAGGCGGTCCATGGTGTGCAGGCCCTCGAAGGCGTCCTTGCCGTAGAAGAGTCGGCCCTCGTAGACCTCGCGCAGATCGCGCTCGACGTAACTGCGAGTGAGCGCCGCGCCGCCGAGGAGCACCGGCACCTCGGCGAGACCGCGTGCGTTGAGTTCCTCGAGGTTCTCGCGCATGATCAGCGTCGACTTCACCAGCAGGCCCGACATGCCGATGGCATGGGCCTTGGTCTCCTCCGCTGCCTTCAGCATGTCGCTGATCGGCACCTTGATGCCGAGGTTGTGCACCTCGTAGCCGTTGTTCGTGAGGATGATGTCGACGAGGTTCTTGCCGATGTCGTGGACGTCGCCCTTGACGGTGGCGAGCACGATGCGGCCCTTGGAGTTGTCTTCGCCCTCGATCTTCTCCATGAACTGTTCGAGGTGGGCGACTGCCGCCTTCATGGTCTCGGCCGACTGCAGCACGAAGGGCAACTGCATCTCGCCGGACCCGAACAGTTCGCCGACGACCTTCATCCCGCCGAGCAGGAACTCGTTGACGATGTGGAGCGGCGCATGGCCCTCAGCCATGGCCTCGTCGAGGTCGGCGACCAGGCCGTCGCGCTCGCCGTCGATGATGCGATGGTGCAGGCGCTCGGACACCGGCCATCCAGACCGGTCCTCCTTCTCGACCTCCGTGGTCTCGACGTCGGCGAAGATCTCGATGATCTTGGACAGCGGGTCGTACTCGGGGTCTCCGTCGGAGAGCGCACCGGCGAGGCCCCGGCGGTCGTAGATCAGGTCGAGGCAGGCGTCGCGTTGCTCGTCGGGGATCCGGGCCAGCGGGGTGATGCGGCTGGCGTGGACGATGGCCGAGTCGAGCCCGGCCTGCGCGCATTCGTGGAGGAACACCGAGTTGATGACGTGGCGGGACGCAGCCTTGAGACCGAACGAGATGTTCGAGAGGCCCAGCGTCGTGTGGACGCCGGGCAGGTTCTCCTTGATGAGGCGGATGCCCTCGATGGTCGACGCGCCGTCTCCCCGCGACTCCTCCATGCCCGTGCCCAGGGTGAGGGCGAGCGGGTCGAAGATGAGGTCGCTCGATTCGAGGCCGTAGCGCTCGACCGCGAGGTCGTGGATCGACTTGGCGGCGCGGAGCTTCCACTCGGGTGTGCGCGCCTGGCCTTCTTCGTCGATGCACGTGCACACGACGGCGGCGCCGTGCTCCTTGGCGAGTGACAGGAACCGATCGAATCGAGTGCCGGGCGCGTCGCCGTCCTCGAGGTTCACCGAGTTCAAGATGGCGCGACCGCCGAGCAGTTCGAGCGCGGTCTCGATCACCGGCGGCTCGGTCGAGTCGATCATCAGCGGCGCGGTCGACTGGGTGGCGAAGCGGGACGCGATCTCGGTCATGTCGGCGGTGCCATCGCGGCCGACGTAGTCGACACAGACATCGATGACGTGGGCGCCACCGGCGATCTGGTCCTTGAGCATCTTGACGGTGGCGTCCCAGTCGCCTTCGATCATCGACTCGCGGAACGCCTTCGATCCGTTGGCGTTGGTGCGCTCACCGATGAGCAAGACCGATGCGTCCTGTTCGATGGGGGTGAAGCTGTAGATCGACGCAGCACCCGGTTGGTGCTCGGGCGTGCGGGTGGCCGGGGTCAGGTCCTTGCAGTTCTCGGCCAACAAGCGGATGTGTTCCGAGTTGGTGCCGCAACATCCGCCGATGACCTGGACGCCGTATTCGGTGATGAACCGGGTCTGGGCCGCGAGGAGCTGCTCGGGGGTGAGGTCGTAGTGCATCTTGCCCTCGACCACCGACGGGAGACCGGCATTCGGCAAGGCAGAGATCGGCATGCGCGAGTGCTGCGAGAGGTGGCGGAGATGCTCGCTCATCTCGCCGGGGCCGGTCGCACAGTTGAGACCGACGATGTCGATGCCCATCGGGTCGAGCGTGGCGAGGGCCGCGCCGATCTCGGTGCCAGGGAGCATGGTGCCGGTGAGTTCGATCGTCACCTGGACCTGGAACGGGATCTGTCGACCGGCGACCTTCATCGCTGCCCGACAGCCGTTGATGGCGGCTTTGGTCGTGAGCAGATCGTTCTGTGTCTCGATGAGGAAGAGGTCGACGCCGCCGTCGAGCAGGCCGCGTGCCTGTTCTTGATACGCGTCCAACAGCTCGCGATAGGTGATGTGCCCGAGCGTCGGCATCTTGGTGCCAGGACCGATCGAGCCGGCGACGAAACGTGGGGAGCCGTCGGCGCCGAAGTCCGCAGCGACGCTCTTGGCGATCCGAGCAGCCTCGACGTTGAGTTCGTACGTACGGTCGGCGATGCCGTACTCGGCGAGAGGGATGGCGAATGCACCGAAGGTGGCCGTCTCGGTGACGTCGCAGCCCACGGCGAAATAGGTCTCGTGCAGGCCCTGGATCACGTCTGGTCGAGTGACGGCGAGGATCTCGTTGCACCCCTCGAACTCGTCGCCGCCGAAATCGTCCGCGGTCAGTCCGTCGAGCGTCTGCACGTAGGTGCCGAAGGCGCCGTCGTACACGACGACGCGCTCGTTCACGAGGTCGAGAAAGGGGGAATCCATGGTCCAACGAGCCTACCGAGGCCCCTGGCGAGGTCCCGTGTCCGATACTGGTCAATCCCGCTCAGCGGGGAGGCACTTTGTCCCGCACGTGGTCCTGCACCGGGTGCGCTGATCGGATCGCAATCTCGACCGCGCCACGCCAGTAGCGTCGGCGGGCGATGAGCAAGCTGTACACGGGGAAGGGCGACGACGGCACGACCGGGCTCTTCTTCGGCGGACGGGTGCCCAAGCACGACGCTCGCCCGGAGGCCTACGGCACCGTCGACGAGGCGCAGGCGGCCATCGGTCTCGCTCGTGCTGCCGCACCGCGGGGTGGGGAGGTCGACGAGATCCTCGTCGCGGTCGAGCGCGAGTTGTACGTCCTGATGGCCGAGCTGGCGACGCTGCCGGAGAATCACCACAAGCTCACGCCCGGCCAGTCAGCCCTCACCGCGGACCATGTCACCGCGCTGAGCACGCGGACGGACGACGTGGGAGGCCGATTCGACTTCCCGACCGAGTTCGTCGTTCCGGGGCAAGACGAACTGTCGGCGCGGCTCGACGTCGCCCGCACGATCGTTCGGCGAGCCGAGCGGGCGGCCGTCGCCGTCAGTACCGACGGCTCGCACGTCGTGCCGTATCTCAACCGTCTGTCGTCTCTCCTGTGGACGATGGCCCGCTGGGTCGAGTCGGGCGACTCCCTGCTGTCACGAACCGCAACCACGGAGGACCAATGACCGTCAGCCTCGAACTCGTCAAGGATCCCTCGGAGACGGCGATGGTCGTCACCGGGCTGACCTCGGAGGCGCTCGAAGCCCACCCGATGCACCAGGTGTTCGAGGAGGTCGGCTTCGAGGCCAAGGTCGGCGAATCGCAGACCGTGCCTGCCGACGGCGGCGTCGCGATGGTCGTTGGACTGGGGTCAGACACCGATCGCACGGTGGACTCGTTCCGCACGATCGGCGGCGTCATCGCTCGAGGTGCCCGCAAGCAGTCTGCGATCACGGTGTCCGGAGTCCTCGACGCGGCCGGCGAGTTGAACCCTGCGAGCGTGGGTCAGGCCCTGGCCGAGGGCCTGGTCCTCGGGAGCTACCGGTACACCGCGCTGAAGACCGACCCGAAACCGACGAAGCTCCGTACGGCCGAGATCGTCGGCAAGGGCGGAAAGCGCGTCCAGGCGGCGTTCGACCTCGGTCGTGGCATCGCCGAAGCGGTCTGCATCGCGCGAGACCTCGTCAACGAGCCCGGCGGGACCTTGACGCCACCGGCGTTCGCGAAGAAGACCGAGAAGCTCGCCGAGACGTACGGCTTCGAGGTGAACGTGCTCGGGCCGAAGGAGATCAAGGCCGAGAAGATGGGTGGGCTCCTCGGGGTGAACCGAGGATCCGAGATCCCGCCGAGGTTCCTCGAGTTGTCGTGGAAGCCGGAAGGCAAACCCCGCGGTGTGGTCGCGCTCGTCGGAAAGGGCGTCACCTTCGACTCGGGCGGCCTGAGCCTCAAGCCGTCAGACGGCATGCTGGGGATGAAGGGCGACATGGGTGGCGGCGCTGCGGTGATCGGCGCGTTCTGCGCGCTGCGCGCCGCGAATCCCCGGGTCGAGGTCCGCGGGTACGTGCCGCTCACCGACAACATGACCGGTGGCGACGCGACCCGTCTGGGCGACGTGCTCACGATCAGGAACGGCAAGACCGTCGAGATCCACAACACCGACGCCGAAGGTCGATTGATCCTCGCTGACGCCCTCTCGAAGGCGTCCGACGACGCACCGGACGCGATCGTCGACCTGGCCACGCTGACGGGCGCATGCATGGTCGCTCTCGGTGACAACCACGCCGGCGTGATGGGCACGAGCGATGCCTGGATCGAACAGGTGCAGGAAGCCGCTGCGGCCGCTGGGGAGAAGTCCTGGCAGCTCCCGATGCCTGATGAGTGGCGATCCAATCTCGACAGCGACGTCGCCGACATGAAGAACATCGGCGGGCGTTACGGAGGAGCGTCCATTGCCGCGCTGTTCCTCCGCGAGTTCGTCGGCGAGGGCATCCCCTGGGTCCACATCGACATCGCCGGTCCGTCCTACGTCGAGAAGGAGACGACGACGGAGACCAAGGGCGGCACCGGCTATGGCGTTCGGACACTCGTCGCGCTGCTCAAGGCGTACAAGCGTCCCCGTTAAACGCTCGTCGCCGCCTGCATCGCCTCGGCTTCTCGGAGGGCACGACGGGTGACGGTGGGATCGAAGTTCCAGCGACGCAGTTGGTCCTCGACGTCGACAGGCGAGGCGCCGACGTCGAGCAGACTACGGGCGAGTCGAATCGCATGAGCATCGTTGGCTGGGTGGATGCTGCGCCGCCGCTGCTCGTCCTGCCACCGACGATGTTCCTCCTCGAGGCGGCGCGGAAGTCGGGTCGACTGAAGGCGGCTCAGCGGCGGGACGCGAAGGCGCACGGCGATGATGTCGTGCTCCTCCTTGCGAGCGACACCGAAACGGATGCATCGTTCGATCGAGCGATGGAACGGTCCGTTGCGTCCGCCCCGGTTGCCGATGCCGATCGATCGCGCGCAATCGGCTGCGTCGATGCTGAAGCCGTCGGGTTCGCGGTCGAACTCGCTGGCGAGACGACGCAGGAGCCAGGTCGATGTCGGGACGAACTAGTAAGTTTGACCTATGGCTTTACGAGCAGGGGTCTACGTGCGCCTCAGCGTTGACCGTGACGGCTTGTCCACCTCTCCGCAGCGGCAGATGGAGGACGCCAAGCGACTCTGCGCGGGCAAGGGGTGGGAAGTCGCGCAGATCTACGAGGACAGAGACGTGAGCGCTTACACCGGCAAGCACCGGCCGCAGTTCAAGCAGCTACTCGCCGATGTCGAAGCTGGTGCGCTTGATGCCCTGGTGGTGTGGAAACTCGATCGCCTGACTCGCTCAGTTGCCGAGTTGGCGAGGACGATCACGTTCCTTGAAGACCATAACTGCTCCTTGGCGAGTGTCAACGACCCAGTCGATACGAGCACGCCGATGGGCAAGGCGATGGTGCAGATCGCTGGAGTTTTCGCCGAGCTGGAGTCCGCCACGATCGGAACGAGGGTGAGGCGTGCACAGCAGCAGGCTGCAGAGCAGGGCAAGTGGCACAGCGGAGGCCATCGAACCTTCGGATACGAGCGAGACGGAACGGTGGTCGAGTCGGAAGCCGCTCTTGTCCGTGAGGCGGCAAGCCGCATCATCGGGGGCGAGAGCATGTGGGCCGTCTGCAATGACTGGGCGAGCCGAGGGGCGAAGACGACTGTGGGTAACGATTGGCGTACCTCGTCGCTCTCGCAACTGCTGCGGAGTCCAACACTCACTGGCTACCGGAACTACAACGGCACCACCTATGAGGGTGAGTGGGAGGCGATCCTAGATCTGGAAACGTTCGGTCAGGTGAACGCACAGCTGGACAAGGGTCGAAGCATGACCGCGCGCAGAACAACGAGGAAGCTTCTCACCGGCTTGATCCTCTGCGGTATTTGTGGCGGAAAGCTGAACCGCCGAGTCTTTACGATGCAGAACGGCAAAAAGTTCGAGCGCTATCAATGCGTCAAGGAACCCGGTAAAGCGAACTGCGGCAAGATCGCAGCCAGCATGCTGGCCACCGACGAGTTCGTCACTGCTGAGGTCCTCGGTCGATACACGCAGATTTCCAGTGACGTGACGTCAGAACTTCAGCATGGACGTATCAAGGAGCTGCAAGCGGCCTTTGACGATGATGCGTCGAGTCTGGAGAGCTTGACGAGGGAACGCTATGTCGATCGTGCAATTGATGACGTGCTGTATCTGCAGCTCAGGGGAGAACTAGCCGAGAGGATTGCTGCGACCCAGTATGAGCTAGACAATCTTCAAATGAATGCTGAGAAGCGCGCTGGCGTGCCGACTGATGCTCTTGAGCTGGCCAACTGGTGGGAATCCGAGGAGACAACAGTTGTGGACAAGCGGAAAGCTATTGAAGGGCTCGTATCCGAGATTGTTGTGAATCCTGCGAAGAGAAGAGGTGGAAACAAGTTTGACACGAATAGAGTCAAGATCGCCTGGAAATGAGATTGAGGAACGCAAGACTCTGATCTCGGGATGGTGGCGGAAGTGCTCGACCCGCTCGCTCAATCTTCTCGGCAAGTGACGGGCCGTAGATAGCGCGACGATATTCATCAGCTGAAACAGCCTCTACAAGACGACCCATGACGTACACGCTTCTGTCGTCAGATCTCATCAAATTGTTGTTCATTGGATCGTCCTTCCTTTCCTTTGGAGACAGACTCCCTCCTTGTACTTGAGCTGAACCTTGTTTGAGCAGGCGCATGCATGCGAGTCGCTCTTCTCATCTAGGCTCAGGAGTCCCCCCCCCAGTGCAAGCGGAAAGCTCACACTGAAGGGGACACGAACTCTCATCTGAGTTATCTTTCTGCCGAGCTACGGGTATTACTCGTGTGCTCCAGGGCCGGGTTACGTTCAGCGCTCCGAAACTCACATAACTAGTCGGGCCTGCCTTGAACTAGTTGGACGTTGAACTCACTTACCGCTTGTAGATCGGAGGGCTCTCCGCCAGCCGTCTACGGTCCTCTGGATACCTAAGGCGCTGTCTCGGGCGCACCCCGCCGCTGATGACCTCCAGCGGTAAAGACTGCTTCGGTTGTATGTGTTTCAGCATCAAGTATGCACCCACGCTCGTTCTATAGCGCTTGCACATCAAATATCTGAGATCTAGTCCGGCTCTAAGCCATAAGA
>JBBSLH010000033.1:0-18087 GCA_038255425.1 Acidimicrobiales bacterium | reverse complement strand
TGTGACCGCTCCCATCCACGACGACGACGCTGACTTCGACCCGGAACGCCTGGTCGTGTGTGGCTACTGGCGTTGTGGCGACCTGTTCGAGCGCCGGACGGCGAATCAGATCTTCTGTCGGAAGGCTTGTCGTAGTCGCCAGCGGAAGTGGGAGCGTTCGCAGGTGCGCAAGGAACGCAAGGCGGCGGCGGTCGAGCGACGGAGGAGGCGATGATGGACGAGAGCGAAGACGCGTTGCGAGAACGGCTGCTGGAGACGACCGAGTTCCTCCGGCGGATCGCGCGATCCAAGGACGTCCTCTCGGGCCTTGCGCCGGACGAGCGTATGGCGCTGCTGAACGCGGCCGGCGACGTGTTCTGTGCCGATCCAGAGGAACGACGCCTGCGGGTGAAGGCCAAGCGCAACAAGCGACGGGCCGAGAAGCTGGCGCGAGACGAGGCGGTGCTCGACTCGACCGGCATTCGCACGCTGCGTTCGAAGCCGGTGTTCACGACGCCGAACACCTTCCCGCCCGAGGACTTCACGCAGACCGACGTCGACGTTCCCGACTTCCGGGAGCTGCCCAGCGGAACGACCGATGATCTGCAGCACTGCTACATCTGTAAGACGAAGTACCGGTCAGTGCATCACTTCTACGATCAACTGTGTCCGGCGTGTTCAGTGTTCAACTTCACGAAACGCTCGGAGCTCGCCGACCTGAACGGCACCGTCGCACTTCTCACCGGAGGGCGGGTGAAGATCGGCTACCAGGCGGGGATCAAGCTGCTCCGCTGCGGTGTGGATCTCATCGTTGTGACCCGGTTCCCGCGCGACGCCGCCGCCCGATACGCGGCCGAGCCCGACTTCGCCGAGTGGGGCGACCGGCTCGAGGTGTTCGGTCTCGACCTCCGACACACGCCGAGCGTCGAGGCGTTCTGTCAACACGTACTCCAGACGCGAGATCGGCTCGACTTCATCGTCAACAATGCGTGCCAGACCGTGCGCCGACCTCCCGATTTCTACCGCCACATGCTCGACGGAGAGACAGCGGCACTGCACGAACTGACGCCCGAGGTGTTGGCCCTGGTCGGCGCGTACGAGGGTCTGCGTGGCTACCACCTCCTCCCCGGCGACGAGACCGATGCGCTTCCCGCGACGGTTGACGACGTTGCCGGCTTGACGCATGCGGCCGAGATGTCGCAGACGCCGCTCCTCCCCGACGAACTCGAGGCGCAGGCCGATCTGTTCCCTGAGGGTCGGCTCGACAAAGATCTCCAGCAGGTCGATCTCCGCGATCGGAACTCGTGGCGGCTGCTGCTGCACGAGGTGTCGTCGGTCGAGTTGCTCGAGACCCAGCTCGTCAACGCCATCGCACCGTTCGTGATCAATGCCCGACTCAAGCCGTTGATGGAACGCACGCCGGGGGAGGGGAAGCACGTGGTCAACGTCTCGGCGGTCGAGGGGCAGTTCTACCGTCGCTTCAAGACGACCAAGCATCCCCACACGAACATGGCGAAGGCTGCGCTGAACATGATGACGAGGACGTCAGCCACCGACTTCCACGCCTCGGGAATCCACATGAACAGTGTCGACACCGGGTGGGTCAGCGACGAGGACCCGGTGGAGATCGCGGAGCAGAAACAGGCCGAGCACGGATTCCATCCACCGCTCGACATCGTCGACGGTGCGGCGCGGATCGTCGATCCGATCATCGACGGCCACAACACCGGGACGCACGTCTGGGGACAGTTCCTGAAGGACTACGTCGCCACCGACTGGTGAACAGAGGTCGGCTCAGTCACCGGCCGCTCGCCGTTGCTCGGTCTCGATCTTTCGGCCACCCACCTGGACGAGCCGGATGACGGTGACCAGGCCGAGTCCGCCGACCACGTTGCCGACGACCGCGACGCCGAGGGCGCCGGCCCAGTCGGCGTAGCCGAAGTCGGCACCGTGGATCAGTGCGCCGAACATCTCGAGCGATCGGACGACCGAGTGGTTCAGCGGTCCCGCGGCCAGCAGGAAACCGATGGCGATGGCGGCAACGAGTTTTCCGATCAGTACGTCGGCGCCCCGCTCCATCCAGGTCATCAGCGTGATCGCGAAGCCGCCGAGGATGGCGCTGGCGAACGCCTCGGTCCCGATGCCCGCCTCGATGAAGTGGCCACCTTCGTCCGCGAGCAGGGGCGCGATCTGCGGTAGAGCCGCGAGCCCCAAGATCATGAACACGAAGCCGCCGGCCAGGTTCGACACGAGCGTGACGCCCCAGAGTCGGAGCAGGGAGAGCGGCCCGACCTCGGGATCGGTGACGACCGTGGTGACCGGGACGAGGAAGTCCTCGGTGAAGAGTTCACTCCCCGCCAAGGTCAGAGCGATGAAACCGATGGTGAACGCGAGGGCCGCGAGCATCGTGTTCCCGGTCGCCTCGAGGACCACGAACTGGGCGGCGACGCCGAGTCCGACGTCGAAGCCACCGACGATGCCCGTCGCGGCCATGACCGGGAGCGTCCGGGTCAGGCGCTCGTGTCCGATCACGATCGACTTCTCGAATGCCCGCTCACGGTCCTCGGCATCGTTGGTGTCGTTCGTGTCGTCCGTGCCGCGGGAACCGGGGTGCGGGTCGTCGACGGACATGCAGGCTCCATCCCCCCGGACGGCGACCCTCATGTCCGAATGAGCGTTCGGGTGAGTGAGTGAGCACTCACTCAGCTATGATTGTGGGCGTGCCGGTCACCCTCACCACGTCGACAAGAGCGACTGCGCTCCCTCCCGACGAACGTCGCGCTGCCATCGTCGAGGCGACGAAGCCGCTCCTGTTCGAACACGGGGAGTTGGTCACGACACGTCAGATCGCCGCTGCGGCAGGAATCGCCGAAGGGACGATCTTCCGGGTCTTCGCCGACAAGGATGAACTCCTGGCTGCGACCCTCGAGGCAATCCTCGATCTGTCGGACTTCGAGTCGGCGGTGCGGTCGATCGACGACTCGCTGCCGTTCGAGGATCGACTCGTGCTGGTGACGACGTTGGTGCGCCAGCGGATCGCCGACGTGTGGCAGGTCATCTCGAGCCTGGGTCCGAAGCTGAAAGAGCGGGCAGCGCGTCCATTGGCGGACAGCGATGCCGTCACCGAGGTGTTCGAGTCCGAAGCGGACCGACTCTCGATGGAACCACGGCAGGCCGCCCGTCTGCTCCGTGCGCTGACGCTCTCGGCGACGCATCCGATGGTGGCGCCGGAGCCGATGGAACCGGTCGAGATCGTGGCCGTGCTCCTGCGTGGGATCGAGGTCGATCGATGAGCCTTCGTCGTCTCCTCCGGTCACATCTCGGGCCCTACAAGAGGTTGCTCGCGATCGTGGTCGTCCTGCAGGCCATCCAGACCGGTGCCGCGCTCATGTTGCCTGGACTGAACGCCGACATCATCGATCAAGGTGTTCTCGTCGGGAACAACGACTTCATCCGTCGCACCGGCGCGGTGATGCTCGGTTTCACCATCGTCCAGATCGTGTTCGCCGTGGCGGCCACCTGGTACGGCGCGAAGGCGGCCATGAGCTTCGGTCGCGACGTTCGCGCCAGCCTGTTCAGCCAAGTCCTCGACTATTCGGCCGAGGAGGTCGGACACTTCGGCGCGCCCTCGCTCATCACGCGGATCACCAATGACGTGCAGCAGGTCCAGATCATGGTCGTCACTGCCTGCACGATGATGATCGCCGCACCGCTGACCGTCGTGATCGGCGTCACGATGGCGTTGCGAGAAGACGTCGGAC
Source organism: Acidimicrobiales bacterium (assembly GCA_038255425.1). Taxonomy (GTDB): domain Bacteria; phylum Actinomycetota; class Acidimicrobiia; order Acidimicrobiales; family Salinilacustritrichaceae; genus Salinilacustrithrix. The sequence goes on along the minus strand of JBBSLH010000033.1, from coordinate 14,347 downwards.
TCTCGGTCGTGCTGCTCGTCAGCATGCCGGCGGCGATGCTCATCCTCGGCAACCTCGTCCGCAAGATGGTGCCGGCGTTCCAGTTGATGCAGGAGCGCGTCGATCGTGTGAACAAGGTCCTGCGCGAACAGATCACCGGGATCCGGGTCGTCCGCGCCTTCGTTCGCGAACCGGAGGAGGAAGCTCGTTTCGACGGCGCCAACGACGAACTGACGGCGACCGCACTCCGCACCGGGCGGTTGATGGCCGGCATGTTCCCGTCGGTGATGTTCATCATCAACGCCTCCAGCATCCTCGTGCTCTGGATCGGCGCCGACCGGATCGGCGCGGGCGACATGCAGATCGGCGCACTCATCGCCTACCTGAGCTATCTGATCCAGATCCTCATGGCCGTGGTCATGGCCACGTTCATGGTGTCGATGATCCCCCGTGCCGCAGTGGCCGCCGAGCGGATCCAGGAAGTGCTCGACACGCCCACGTCGATCGGGATGCCGACCCCCGCGGTGACCGAGGTGTCCAACCACGGATCGCTGGTGTTCAGCGACGTGAGCTTCCACTATCCAGGCGCCGAACACCCTGTGTTGTCCAACGTGTCATTCGAGGTCCGAGCGGGGGAGACCACTGCGATCATCGGCAGCACCGGCGCGGGGAAGACGACGCTGGTCAACCTGATCCCACGTCTGTTCGACGCGTCGTCCGGCACCGTTCTCGTCGACGACGTCGATGTACGTGATCTCGATCTCGATGTGCTCTGGAGCAAGGTCGGCTACGTCCCGCAGCGCCCGTATCTGTTCAGCGGCACCGTGGCCTCCAACCTCTGCTACGGACGCCCGGACGCGACCGAGGACGAGTTGTGGGAGGCGCTGCGTGTGGCGCAGGCCGAGGAGTTCGTCCGCTCGATGCCCGATGGCCTCGACAGCGCCATCGAGCAAGGCGGGAGCAATGTCTCGGGCGGCCAGCGTCAACGGCTCTCGATCGCACGTGCGCTGATCGTTCGACCGGAGATCTACGTGTTCGACGACTCGTTCTCGGCTCTCGACCTGGCCACCGACGCACGTCTTCGGGCGGCGCTGGCACCCCAGGTGTCCGACGCCGCGGTCGTCATCGTCGCCCAGCGCGTGTCGACCATCGCTGGCGCCGACCAGATCCTGGTGTTGGAGGACGGCGAAGTGGTCGGGCGTGGTCGACACGACGCACTGATCGAGTCGTGTCCGACGTACGCCGAGATCGTCTCGTCGCAGATCGGTGACGACGAGGAGGTCGTTCCGGTATGAGTGACACCAACGGCAAGACGACCGACGAGGAGCGAGAGATCCTCGACGCCGGCGGCACGGCGACCGAGCGCCGTCGCCAGGGCGGATTCGGTCCTGGCGGTTCGATCGGCATGCCGGTCGAGAAGTCGGCCGACTTCGGCGACGCGCTCCGTCGGCTCTGGAAACTCCTGTCGACCGAGCGAGCACGCCTCGTCGCGGTCGTCGCCCTCACCTTCGTCAGCGTGGCGCTCGTGGTGGTCGGACCGAAGCTGCTCGGTGAGGCGACCGACGTCATCTTCCGCGGCATCATCGGCGGCGACGGGATCGACTATGGCCAACTCCACCGCAAGCTGCTCTTCGTCGCGATTCTCTACGTTGCTTCGTGGGGCCTGTCGTACATGCAGGCATACATCCTCGCGGGCGTCGTGCAGCGCTCGATGTACTCGCTGCGGGAGTCCGTGGAGAAGAAGCTGCACCGCCTTCCCCTGCGCTACGTCGACGCGCAGCCACGTGGCGATCTGCTGAGTCGGGTGACGAACGACATCGACAACCTGTCGCAGAGCCTCCAGCAGACGATCAGTCAGATCCTGGTGTCGACGCTCACCCTCATCGGTGTCGTGGTGATGATGCTGACGATCTCGCCGTGGCTCACGCTGGTCGCGATGGTGACTGTTCCACTGTCGATCGTCGCGATGAAGCAGATCGGCGGGCGTGCCCGGCCCAAGTACATGGCGCAGTGGGGTCATACCGGTGCGCTGAACTCTCAGGTCGAGGAGGCCTTCACCGGCCACGCGATCGTGAAGAGCTTCGGTCGGCGGCGAGAGGTCGGGGCCGAGTTCGAGAAGACGAACGAGGAACTGTTCGAGGCGAGCTTCGGCGCGCAGTTCATGGTCAGTCTGATCCAGCCGGCGATGATCTTCCTGGGCAACGTCCAGTACGCGTTGATCGCCGTCATCGGTGGCCTGCAGATCTCCAGCGGCACGATGACCGTCGGCGACATCCAAGCCTTCATCCAGTACGCCCGACAGTTCTCGCAGCCGTTGACGCACCTGGCCTCGATGGCCACGGTCTTCCAGTCGGGTATCGCCTCCCTCGAGCGGGTGCTCGAGTTCCTCGACGCCGACGAACAGAGCAGTGAGCAGCCGCGCCACATCCCCAAGACCGACGAGGACGCCGTCCGAGGTCGCATCGTCTTCGACGAAGTCACGTTCTCGTATTCGCCGGAGACGAGCTTGATCGAAGGGCTGTCCGTCGTGGCCGAGCCGGGGCAGACGATCGCGATCGTCGGGCCCACCGGTGCCGGCAAGACGACGCTCGTGAACCTGATCATGCGGTTCTATGACCTCGACGGCGGCTCGATCAGTCTCGACGGTCGTGACATCGCATCGTTCCCGCGACGTGAGCTGCGCTCGAAGGTCGGCATGGTCCTCCAGGACACGTGGCTCTTCGGCGGGACGATCCGCGACAACATCGCCTACGGCAACCCGAGCGCGACCGAGGCACAGATCCTCGAAGCGGCCGAGGTCACCTACGTCGATCGCTTCGTGCACAACCTGCCCGACGGCTACGACACCCTCATGAACGACGAAGGCGACAACATCTCGTCAGGCGAGAAACAGCTCATCACGATCGCCAGGGCGTTCCTGGCCGACCCGTCGATCCTGATCCTCGACGAGGCCACCAGCTCGGTCGACACTCGTACCGAGGTCCTCATCCAGGAGGCGATGAACGCGCTGCGAGCGAACCGCACCAGCTTCGTCATCGCGCACCGGCTGTCGACCATCCGCGGCGCCGACGTGATCCTGGTGATGGAGGACGGCCGCATCGTCGAACAGGGCGACCACGACGGCCTCCTTGCCCACGACGGTCCCTACTCGCGGCTCTACAACGCCCAGTTCGCAGGCGCCGCCGTCGACATCACTTGACCCACCCGTCTGGGAGTGTCACCGGAACTCGAGACCCTCGAAGTCGCCGGTGTCGCGCCAGCCGTCGATGTACTGGAAGTAGGCGACGGGTCCGTCGGGATAGCCCGCCATGTTGAGCATCGCCTGGCCCTGAGGCTGGCCCTCGTTGTTGTAGTAGCCGGGTGTGCAGTCGGCGTTGCCGCCGAACATGCGGGGGTTTGCCAGCAGGAGGTCGACCCAGGCGTCCTCGGCTTCCTGGGTCACCTCGATCTGCTGCGCACCCTCGTCCTCGCCATGACTGATGATGGTGGCGATCGTCTTTCCGGCTTCGAGCAGGTTGTGCGGGATGTTCGAGATCAAGTTCGCACCTTGGCTCGGGCTGACCACGAAGAGGTTCGGGAAGCCCGCGACGTGTATGCCGTGCATCGAGCGCATGCCCTCGTCCCAGTAGTCGCCGATCGTCCGACCATCGCGGCCGGTGACGTCGTAGCCCGATCGGCGCACATACGACGTACCCACCTCGAAGCCGGACGCGTAGATCAGGCAGTCGAGTTCGTACTCGGTGTCGCCGACGACCACGCCGCGCTCGTTGATGGCGTCGACGCCCAAGCCGTCGGTGTCGATGAGTCGGACATTCGGGTTGTTGTAGGCGTCGAGGTATTCGTCGTGGAAGCACGGGCGCTTGCACAGCTGTCGATACCAGGGCTTGAGTGCCTCAGCGGTGTCGGGATCGGCGATGATCTCGTCGACCCGAGCCCGGATCTCGTCCATCTTCTCGTCGTCGCTCTCGTTGAACGCACGGAGCATGGTCTCGGCCGTGAACTCCTCGGCCCCCATCTCGATGACCTTGTCTCGGATGCGCTTGGTGATGTCGGTCCACCCGTCCATCACCAGGTCCTCTTCGGCGAAGCCGCCGGTCTGGAGCGTGGTGAAGTTCATCAGCCACTTCTCCTGCCAGCCCGGTTCGTTCACCTCGTTGTCGAACCAGTCGGGATCGGTGGGCCGGTTGTTGCGGATGTCGATCGACGACGGTGTCCGTTGGAACACCAGGAGCTCGCCGCATGCTCGGGCGAGGTGGGGGATGCACTGCACCGATGTCGCGCCGGTGCCGATGATGCCGACGCGCTTGTCGGCCAGCTGGTCCATCGGCGCCCCGGCGGGGTCGCCGCCGGTGTAGTCGTAGTCCCATCGGCTTGTGTGGAAGCTGTGCCCGGCGTACGTCTCGATGCCCGGAATGCCGGGGAGCTTGGGACGATGGAGTGGCCCCGTCCCCATGCACACGTACTTCGCACGCATCTCGTCGTCGCGGTTGGTCTTGATGATCCACCGCGAGATGGTCTCGTCCCAACGAACGTCGGTGACCTCGGTCGAGAAGACGGCGTTGTCGTAGAGGCCGAAGTGTTTCCCGATGCGCTGGCAGTGCTCGAGGATCTCGGGCGCGTGCGCGTACTTCTCACTGGGCATGTGGCCGGTTTCTTCGAGCAACGGCATGTACACGAACGACGTGGTGTCGCACTGGGCCCCCGGGTACCGGTTCCAGTACCAGGTGCCGCCGAAGTCACCGCCCTTCTCGATGATCCGGACGTCGTCGATGCCGGCTTCCCGGAGACGCGCTCCCGTGACCAGCCCGGCGAACCCGCCGCCGATGAATGCAACCGTGACCTCGTCGGTCAGCGGCTCGCGCGATTCGAACGGGACATACGGGTCGTCGAGGTAGTGCGCGAACTGGCCGACCGGTTCGACGTACTGCGCGTTGCCGTCGTCGCGCAGGCGCTTGTCGCGCTCGGCTCGGTAGCGCTCGTGGACCGCTTCGCGGTCGAGGCGCGGTGCTCCGTCGGCTTCCCCCGTGATGGTCATGGGTCGACAGAACCACAGACTTGACCGCCGGGTCAAGATCTCGTGGTTCGGGCGTCCACGGCGTCAACCGGTGCTCATGGCAGGATCGCGGGAGTGCCAAAGACCCGAGACGATCCCGGCCCCGTGCGCCGTCGCGACCGCACACCCGAGGGTGAAGCGTGGGACGACGGCACCTGGGTCGACGTCGGTACCGACGACCACTGGCGGCCGACGTTCGAGGAGCGGTCGCGTTCGGCGGTGATCTTCGCCGTGGTCGTCGGCGTGCTGCTCCTCGCCGCGGCCTTCGCGTCGATCGACGACGGTGACGGCGACGATGGGGACGTCGTCACTACGCCGAGCACCACCACGGAAACGACGCAGGCCACGACCTCCACAACGCAGGCACCGATCGCATCGTCGGTCGACGGCGCGACGCCCCCGGAAGGGTGCGAGGACGACGACCGCGGCGCACTGCCGCTCCGCGAGCGGTCGGTCACGACCGTGCGGGTGCTGAACGGCACGCCCAAGGGCGGTCACGCCGGCGCGACGACGGATGACGTCGAGGCGCTGGGCTACACCACGATGGAGCCCGACAACGCCAGCATTCGCCCGAGCACGAGCATCGACTTTCTTCCGGGCTACTGCGCAGAAGCTGCGCGACTCGCCTTCGAGCTCGGGATCGGGGGCGCGACCTACCAGCCACTCCGGGAAGACAGTGACGTGTTCCTCGGGCGGGCGGTGCTCGTGTTGACCGTGGGGCGCGACTCGCTCTGACGGCGAGCGTCGTCAGCCGGCTCGCCGCGGTGGACGGGTCTCCCGTGCGACGCCGAGTTCGGTGAGCGTCGCGAACGCCGAGGCGGCAAGTCCGTCGACCTCGGTGACCGGGGGGTCGACTTCTCGAGGATTGTTCGCCCAGTGGGTGAGTACGACGGCGAGTTCATCGAGCACCTGAGCGACGGCCAGCAACTCGACGACGGTCGGCGCGGCATCGCGGTTCGCTTCGTCGACCTCGGCCACCGGCTGCCGTTCGAGCGCGCGGCGAAACGGCTGCAACGCTCCGTCGGTGCGTCGCACGAGCTCGAGGACAGCACTGGCTGCATCCGGGAACCGCTGCGCGTATCGCACGAGCGCTGACCGCAGCGTCCAGTCGCCGACGCGAGCACATTCGGCGAAGTCGACCAGGCGTGCCGCCGCTGCAGTGCCGAAGGTGCGTGGGTCGTCAGCGGCCATCGGCGAGGGCCTGCAGGAGTTCGGTCTGCGCACCGGCCTCGGGTCCGCCCATCGGTCGGCACGCGGCGACGGTCTCGACCGCCCGCTCCAGCGGCATACCGCGACGGATGAGCACGGCAGCGGCGATGGTCCCGGCACGGCCGATTCCTGCGCCACAGTGCAACAGGACGTTGTGCCCGAGGTCCATGCGACGCAGGATCTCGTCGGCGAGGTGCGTGGCCTCGTGGACGGACGGTGCGTGGAGGTCGGGGATCGGGTGCCAGATCGCGTGTTCGCCGGCAGCGGCCAGCCACTCGACGTAGTGCGGGTACCGCTCGACCAACTCGTGCTGCTGGCTCAGGCACACGACGGTGTCCACGCCGAGCGAGTCGATGGTGGCCACCGGATCGGGCCCGATGAGGTGCTTGCCGCACAGCCAGAGCGTGCCGGAAGTGGATGGCACCGGGACGCGGTCGATACCACCGTCGACGGATCGTCCGCTCCGCCAGGCCGCCGCGGACGGGGGGACGTCAGTCGGGTCGCTCATCGAGATCCACCGTACCGCCGTGCTGGAAGTGCTAGATGTAGAAGCACTCGCCATATGGCTGTCTCGACAGGTTCGGGTTCGGTGCGGCGTTGACGATCGGGAATCGGTCGGACGGCGCGCAGGTCAGATCGGACGGGCGAACCAACAACCAAAATCGGAGACCAGCCCATGTCTGCCCCCGCATTTCCCAAGCAGCGCTATTCCTTCGTGCGACTTCTCGCGCTCTTCGCTGCCGTCGCCCTCGTGTTCGCTGCGTGCGGTGACGACGACGACGCAGCCACCGACGGCGGGGAAGGAGACCCGTCGCAGTCCGACGCCTCCCAGGCCGAGGGCCTGCTCGGCGAACTCCAGAACGCAGGCACGATCAAGGTCGGCATCGCGAACGAGGTTCCGTACGGGTTCGAGGACGAGGACGGCAATGTGACCGGCGAAGCACCCGAGGTCGCTCGTGCGGTCTTCGCTGAACTCGGCGTCGAGAACCTCGACGCCACCGTCGTCGACTTCGGCTCGCTCATCTCCGGTCTGCAGGCCGGCCAGTTCGACATGATCGCCGCGGGTATGTACATCAACGCCGATCGTGCCGAGCAGATCCTCTTCTCCGATCCGGACTACTGCGTGGGCGAGGCCTTCGGCGTACCCGAAGGCAACCCCGAAGGTCTCACCGACTTCGACTCGGTCGTCGACAACGGCGAGGTCACGATCGCGATCCTCGAGGGTGCGGTCGAGATCGGCTACGCCGACGCCGCTGGTGTTCCCGACAGCCAGGTCGAGGTGTTCGCCGACGTGAACGCGCAGTACGACGCACTCGAGGCCGGCCGCGTCGACGCCGTGACCGGCACCTACCTGACCGTCAAGCAGCAGACCGACGTGCTCGACGGTTTCGAGACCACCGAGTCGTTCGTCCCGGTCGACGAGAACGGTGAGGACGTGCTCGGTTGCGGTGGCTTCGGCTTCCGCATGGACGACCAGGGCCTCCGCGACGCCTTCAACGACAAGCTCAACGAGATGCAGGAGAGCGACGCGTTGATCGACATCATCACCGGCTTCGGCTTCGCCGAGGAAGACGTCATTCTCGCCCAGGACCTCACTGTCGAGGACCTGACCGGCGTCTGACCATTCGTGACCCTGCCCGCCGGCCGGTCCGACCGACCGGCGGGCACTCGTCCCGACCGAACTCGACATCGATGCACCAGAAAGTGTGGCCGTGGACTGGCTGATCCTGAGCTCAAAACAGTACGACCGGGTGCTCGAGGGGGTCGTCGTCACGGTGCAGTTGCTGGGGGCAGCGTTCGTCCTCGGTGTGCTGCTCTCGCTGCTCTTCGGGGTCGCCCGACTGTCGGAGCGGCGCTGGATGCGAGGCGCCGCCCTCGTCTACGTCGAGTTCGCACGCGGCATCTCGACGATCGTGCTGCTGTTCGTCATGGCGTACGCGATCCCGATCCTGCTCGGACTCGATCAGCGCAACATCTTCTGGCTGGCCACGCTGGCGCTCGGGATCAACATGGGCGGCTATGGCGCGGAGATCATCCGCGGAGCGATCCTCTCCGTGCCCAAGGGGCAGACCGAAGCATCCATCGCGCTCAACCTGACCACGACCCAACGGCTTCGGTTCGTCGTGTTGCCCCAGGCGCTCCGGGTCATCTTGCCGCCGATGGGGAACCTCACGATCGAGATCCTCAAGGGCACCGCACTGGTGTCCCTGGTCGGCATGTCCGATCTCACGTTCGAGATGGACAAGCTGAACACGAACCGAGTGCTCGCGAGCGAGCCGGTCGACACCTCGATCCTCTATCTGAACGCGCTGCTCGCATACTTCGCGATGGCCCAGGTCATCAACCTGCTCTTCCGACTCGGTGAACGGTGGGTCGAGCGCAAGTACGAGGGATCCGGCGGGGGAGAGCCGGCAGTCGACATCGACGATGCGGCCGCGATCGGGGTGGCCAAGTGACCGCACCGACCCCCACGCCCACCGCGGACGACGTCCGTCCGACTGCGGTCCACCACACGCCCTGGTATCGCAAGCCGGGCATCGTCGGTCCTGCGCTCCTGGCCATGGTGGCCGCCCTCGCGCTGGTGCAGAAGGGATCGCAGCGCTATCGCTTCCGCACCGACGTCGCGCCGAACGGTGCGACCGACTGGGACTGGGAGTACGCCTGGTCGCTGGTCCCCGATCTGCTCAACGCCCTCAGCGTGACCGCGATGGCCACACTGCTCGGGTTCGCGCTCGCACTGGTCCTCGGGCTGTTCCTGGCGCTGGGACGGCGGTCCGGTATCCGCCTCATCCGGTGGCCGGTGACGCTCTTCATCGAGTTCGTGCGCTCGACCCCACTCCTGGTCCAGTTGTTCTTCCTGTACTACGCACTGCCCGACTTCGACATCGTCGTGAGCCCCAACCAGGCCCTGATCTTCGGTCTCGGGGTGCACTACGCGACCTACTGCTCCGAGGGCTATCGAGCCGGGATCAACAGCGTGCCCAAGGGTCAGTGGGAAGCGTCGACGGCACTGAACCTCGGCACTGCCACCACCTGGGCCCGGGTCGTGTTGCCCCAAGCCGTTCCGAACGTCCTCCCGGCCCTCGGCAACTACCTCATCGCTGGATTCAAGGACGCGCCGCTGGGCTTCGCCATCCAGGTCACCGGCCTGATGGCCTTCGCCACGTCGGTGCAAGGCGACTTCCGACCGGTCGAGGCCTACCTCATGATTGGCGTCGGCTTCCTCGCTGTCAGCCTCCCGGCCGCGTGGGCGGTCCGACGACTCGAAAGGCGCATCAACTATGACCGTGTCTGAAGCCACTCCCGATTCCTCCGCCGAGGCGAGCGGCGCCGCTGGCGTCCGTATGCGGGGCGTCACCAAGGCCTTCGGAGACAACGTCGTCCTTCGAGAGTTGGACCTCGACGTCGAACCGGGCGAGCGAGTCGTGATCATCGGCCCGTCGGGTTCGGGCAAGACGACGATCCTGCGCGTGATCATGACGCTCGAACGAATTGACTCGGGCACCATCGAGATCGGCGATCAGCACCTCTACCACGAGGCCGATGGGGTCAAGGCGGCGTCTGAGCGCCGGATTCGCGAGGTCCGGGCCAGCGTCGGCATGGTCTTCCAGCACTTCAACCTGTTCCCGCACATGACCGCGCTCGAGAACATCACACTCGCCCCGATGCGTGTCCAGGGGCGCAAGCGGGCCGAAGCCGAGGAACTGGCAATGGCGTTGCTCGACAAGGTCGGCCTCGCCGACGCTGCCGGTCAGACCCCCGGTCAGCTCTCCGGTGGCCAGAAGCAGCGCGTCGCCATCGCACGCTCGCTCGCGACGCAGCCCGCCGTCATGCTCTTCGACGAGGTCACCTCCGCGCTCGACCCCGAGCTCGTGGGTGAGGTGCTCGAGGTCCTTCGGGCGATCGCCGAGGAGGGCGACACCACGATGATGCTCGTGACGCACGAGATGGGGTTCGCCCGTGAAGTCGCCGATCGCGTCGTCATGTTCGACAACGGCCAGATCCTCGAATCAGGGCCGCCGTCGCAGATCCTCGACGATCCGCAGGAGGAGCGGACACGCGAGTTCCTCGGGGCCGTGTTCGACCACTAGGACTTCAGGGGCGTTCGCCGAACTCCGGGCCCTCGTTCCGCGTGCGCTTGAGTTCCCAGAATCCCTGGACGTTCATCATCGCCACCAGGGCATCCCACATGGCGAGACTGTCCTCCGTGGGTGGAACCCGAGTGATCACCGGACCGAAGTAGCCCTGTTTCACGCCGTCGCGGTCGTCGAACGCGATGATCGGCGTTCCGACGTCGTTGCCGGTGAGGGCGAGGCCGACGTCCATCCGTTTGCGGATCTCGGCGTCCCACGAGGCGTCGTCGAAGGCTCCGGCGTGGTGCTCGTCGAGTCCGACGGACTTCAGTGCATCGCCGACAGCGAAGTCGTATTCGCGGTCGTGATGGATGCGACGGCCGTACTCGATGTAGAGCGCCTCCGGGTCCTCACCCGCAGCACGCACCGACTCGAGCACGCGCAGCAGACGATGCGTGCGGAAGTAGCGAGCGCCGCGCTCGTCAGCGGGATCGGCATCGTTCTTGAAGAACAAGCTGATCGGTTGCCACGTGACGCTCAGGTCACGGTGCGGGCGCACCTCGTCGACGACCCACCGGGCCGTCACCCAACACCACGGTCAGACGGGGTCGACCCAGAACTCGATGTCCATCGGGCCAGGATGCCGCGAATCGGATCCGATTCCACTGGCCACCTATCGTCGCCACGATGACCGGCACCGAGATCGCCGTGGTGCTCGGCGCCTCGCTCCTCGGCGCATTCGTCAAGTCGATCACTGGCATGGGATACCCGCTTCTGGCAGTTCCGCTGATCACGCTGGTGCTCGGCGTCGAGGAGGCCGTCATCATCGTCGCCGCCCCAAACGTCACCGCGAACGCGCTGCTGTGCTTCGGGGCCCGCCATGCGCGCGCCGAGGCGCGAGACCTCCGCGTCCTCGTGGGATTCGGCATGGCGGGTGCCGTGGTCGGAACGTTTGCGCTCGTGTCGGTGCCCGAGGATCCGCTGCTCATCGCGCTCGTCGTGACGATCGTGGCCTTCGTCGTGAACTACCTCCGTGCTCCCGAGGTGGCGATCGACCCGGCCACGGCTTCGCGCTGGGCGCCAGGCGTCGGCATCGTGGTCGGGCTCATGCAGGGCGCGGTCGGGGTCTCCGGCCCCGTCGTCGCCACCTGGTTGCACGGCTACCGACTTCCCAAGCAGACCTACGTCTTCTCGGTCACCCTGATCTTCGGGCTCTCCGGACTCGTGCAACTCGTGCTCCTCGCGTCGAGTGGCGCCTACGACGTCGAGTTGGCGTTGGTGTCCGCCTTGGCGTTCGTTCCCGTGCTGGCCATGATCCCCGTCGGCACGGCACTCCGAGCCCGACTCGGTGGCCCTGCGTTCGAACGAGCCGTGCTCGCGGTGCTCGTGGGCTCTGCCGCTGCACTGCTCTTCCGCGTGTTCGGCTGAGTCGCGGCCTGGCCGGCATGTCCGAGTCGGCGAGGGGTGTGTCCTAGGGTTCGTCAGTCGTCTCCGGCGGAGACGGTTTCCATTCTCGAGGCAAGGATCGAACCGTGATGAGAACCAGAATCGTGGGCGCAATCATGGCGGGTGGGCTCCTGCTCGCAGCGTGCGAGGGAAAGTCTGCTGAGGACGCTTTTGATGAGGTTGGCACCGACCTGGACGGTGGGGGAGGAAGCGATGCCGGCTCCAACGAGTACTCCGACGCGATCGCCGAAGCCATCCGAAGCGAAGGCGACGTGCCGTTCACCGACGACGAGATCGACTGCCTCTCGCAGGAGCTGGTCGGCGCCGTCGGCGGGCCGTCGACGTTCGAGGACGCTGGGATCGAGCCGGACGACCTCGCTGGCACGTCGGACCTCTCCGAGTCCGGGCTCGAGCTCGGCGACGAGGAGGCGGAGGCCGTGGCGGCCAGCTTCGGGAAGTGCGACATCAACCTGACCGATGCGTTCCTCCAGGATCTCGGGGAAGACGTCCCGGACGACGTGAAGACGTGCATCGACGAGAACCTCAGCGAGGACGCCTTCGCCGACCTGTTCGCGCAGGCGTTGGTGGCGGGTGGCGAGCAGGACGAGCTCCCGCCGGAACTGCTCCAGGACCTCACGGCTTGCGTCACCCCCGGCTGAGCAGCTGAATGCAGCACTGGTGTCGGGTCCGCCCTCGGGGGCGGGCCCGTTCCGCGCCCGGGGTCAGGCGATCTCGAGGATCCCGTATGTGTTGCAGAGGCCCGACGACACCACGGCCAAGAACGCGATGATGATCAGCCACGCCACCAGCCGTCGCCAGCCACGCAACGGCGGCGCGCCTGCCATCGGCCGCTGCATGTACCAGTCGGGCAGGAGGTCCGCGAGCGCATCCGAGTCCGGGTCGTCGCCCGAGAGATGCTGGGCGAGGGGGATGGCGCCGTCGGGAATCGGCGCATCGGGATCGCCGGTCTCCGCCAACCGTTCGAGCTCCTCGAGATCGACCATCATGTTCACCCTACGAGCGGTGCCGTCATGGCGGGCTGCGGGCGCACTGGCATCGAGCGTTGCCTGTCTGGGATGCTGACCGGCGACGAACAGCGCTGTCGGCGACGGCCCCGGGGGAATTGGGGTCGGCGTGGCAGCTGACGACAAGGAGTTGTGGTGTCGACCCAGACACAGATCCCGCACGTGGACTACCTGCGACTGGGCGACGAGCCGCATCTCGCCGCCCAGGAATGCACTTCGTGTGGTGCCCGGTTCTTCGATCGACGGAACGCATGCGCCTCGTGTTTCGCCACGGACTTCCGTGAGGTGGCGATTGCGACCGAGGGCGTCTTGAAGTCGTTCACGATCGTGGCGTTCGCAGCACCCGGCGTTCCGGTCCCGTTCGTGGCCGGCGTCGTCGACTGCGATGGCACCAGCGTCCGCGGCAACGTCATCAACACCGAACCCGACGACGAGCACGTGAAGCTCGGTATGAAGGTCCGACTCGTCACCACGTCGCTCGGCACAGACGACAACGGGGTCGAAGCAGTGGGGTTTGGTTTCGAACCGGCAGAAGGAGCAATGCAATGAGCGAAGACGTCTTCATCCTCGGCATCAACATGACGAAGTTCGGCAAGCATCCCGACCTCGACATCCAGGACCTCGGGGCAGAGGCCGCCATGGCCGCGCTCGCCGACGCCGGCGTGTCCATGGGCGACATGGGGATCATGGCCTACGGCAACCTCGTCGGCCAGACGTTCGGCCAACAGCTCCAGAAGCAGATCGGCCAGACCGGTATCCCCGTCTACAACGTCCAGAACGCCTGCGCCACCGGCGCCACCGCGCTGCGGACCGCGATCATGGCCATCAAGGCCGGCGAGTGCGACATGGGCCTCGCCGTCGGTGTCGAGAAGCTGGCTGGCGCCGGCCTCCTCGGCGCGGGTGGCGGCGGCAAGAAGAAGGACGGACACGAGTGGGAGCCGTCGGGCCGCTTCGGCGCCGTCGCCGGAACCGACGGACGCATCGGCACACAGCAGATGCCCGGCACCTTCGCCCAGGTCGGCATGGAGTACCTCTACGAGAACGACTACGAGGGCACACCGTTCGAGTTGTTCGCCAAGATCAGCGTCAAGAACCACAAGCACTCCACGCTCAACCCGCTCGCCGCCTACACCAAGGAGATGAGCCTCGAGCAGGTGATGGGCGACATGATGATCGCCTACCCGAACACCCGGCCGATGTGCTCGGCGAACTGCGACGGTGCCGCCGCCGCGGTGGTCGTGTCCGCCGCGAAGCTCAAGACGCTCTCGAAGGAACAACAGCGTCGTGCGGTCAAGGTCTCGGCCTCGATCCTCACATCCGATCCATGGCAGGAGGCGTGCCAGGTCCTCCCCGACGTGAACACGTTGACGCGCGTGGCTGCCCGACAGGCCTACGAGCAGGCCGGCGTCTCGCCCGACGACCTCGACTTGGTCGAACTGCACGACTGCTTCGCCACCGCAGAGCTCGTGCACTACGACAACCTCGAGCTGTGTGAGCCCGGCGGCGCCGTCGACTTCTTCGAATCCGGCGCGCCATGGCGCGACGGTTCGAAGCCGGTCAAC